>NZ_JBJGZW010000005.1:0-195042 GCF_054050695.1 Blastococcus sp. SYSU D00820 | reverse complement strand
CCCCCCCGGCCCCCGCCCCGCCCGCCCCCCCCCCCCCCCCCGCCCCCCCCCCCCCCCCCCCCCCCCCCCCCCCCCCCCCCCCCCCCCCCCGCCCCGCCCTCCGGTCCGGGTGGCTGCGCGGGGCCGGCTGGGTCGTGCTGGCCGTCGCCGTCCTCGCCGCCGCGGCGGGCCTGGCGCTGGGCTGGTCGGAGCTGGTGTCGCTGGCGGTCACCGCCGTGGTCGCGCTGGCCGGCGCGCTGCTGTTCGTGCTGGGCCGCAACACCTACCGGGTGCGGCTGGAGGTGCCCGCCGACCGGGTGGTCGTGGGCGAGCCCGCCGCCGCCCGGCTGGCCGTCGCCAACTCCGGCACCCGCGCGGTGCTGCCCGCGCGCATGGAGGTGCCGGTCGGCGGATCGGTCGTCGGGTTCCCGCTGCCGCGGCTGGCCGGGGGCGCGGAGCACGACGAGCTGCTCGACGTCCCGACCGCCCGCCGCGGCGTGGTCGTGCTGGGTCCGGCCCGCACGGTGCGCGGCGACCCGTTCGGCCTGGTCGGCCGCACCCTGTCGTGGACCGAGCCGCACGCGGTGTTCGTGCATCCGCGCACCGTCCGTCTCGACGCGGCGGCCAGCGGGTTCCTGCGCGACCTCGAGGGGCAGCCGACCAGCGTCATCTCGACCAGCGACATCTCGTTCCACGCGCTGCGCGAGTACGTGCCGGGCGACGACCGCCGGTACGTGCACTGGAAGAGCACCGCCCGCACCGGCACGATCATGGTGCGCCAGTTCGAGGACACCCGGCGCAACCACCTGGCGATCGCCCTCGACGACCTCGCGGCCGGCTACACCGACGAGGCCGACTTCGAGCTCGCCGTCTCCGTGTGCGGATCGCTGGGCCTGCAGGCGCTGCGCATGGAGCAGGACCTCACCCTCACCGCGGCCGCCGCACTGCCCACCGGGACGACGACGCGCCTGCTCGACGCGCTGTCCGAGGTGGAGCTGCGCCGCGAGGGCCGCGACTTCGCCGCGGTGACCGACGGGCTGGTCCGGCACGCCCGCTCGGTGAGCACCGTGGCGCTGGTGACCGGCGACGCGACGCCGCTGGACGTCGTCCGCCGGGCCGCCGACCGGTTCCCGCCGGACGTGCGGGTGCTCGCCGTGCAGGTGCGCGGCGGCGCCGAGGCCGGGCACCGCACGATCGGCCGGCTGCGGATGCTCACCCTGGGGGCGCTGGACGACCTGCCCCGCCTGGTCCGCCGGGTGGCGGCGGCATGACCGGACCCGGAACCCGCCATTCGCGCGCGAATGGCGTCAGGGTGGTGGGCGTCCTGGCGCTGTGCGTGCCGATGCTCGTGGGCTTCACCGCCGTGTTCGGCACTCCGCGCGGTCTGGTCGCCGGCGCGGCCGGCCTGCTGCTCGGCGCGGCCGCCGGCTGGCTGAGCGCGCTGCGCCGCTTCTCCGCCGTGACGACCGCGGCGCTGCTGGTCGTCCTCGGCACGCTGGCGGCCGGCCCGGCCGCGCTGCCGGAGACGACGGTCGGCGGCGCCCTCCCCACGCTCGACACGCTGCGGGCGCTGGCGCCCGGCGTCGTGCGCTGCTGGCGCGACCTGCTCACCACCCCGGTGCCGACCGGCGCCTACGGCGACCTGCTGCTGGTGCCGTACCTGACCGGCCTGCTCGCCGGCGTGCTCGGCGTGGTGCTCGCGCTGCGCACCGCTCGCCCGGCCTGGGCGCTGCTGCCGGCCGGCGCGGCGCTGGCGATGAGCGTGCTCATGGGCACCACGGAACCGGCGAGCCTGCTGCTGGAGGGCGGGCTGTTCGCCGTCCTCGCGGTCGTGTGGGCCGCCGTCACCTCGCCGTCCCGGAGCCTGCCCGGCATCCCCCGGGCCGTGGCCGGCCTGGCGCTGCTGGCCGTCGCGGCGACGGTCGGCACCGTGGCCGGCCCGGCCGCCACCTCGGTCGGCGCCGACCGGCTGGTGCTGCGCGACCTGGTCGAGCCGCCGTTCGACGTGCGCGCCTACCCCAGCCCGCTCAACGGCTTCCGCAAGTACGTCAAGGACCAGCGCGAGGACGTGCTGTTCACCGTCACCGGGCTGCCCGAGGACGCCAAGGTGCGGCTGGCCACGATGGACGCCTACGACGGCACGGTCTGGAACGTCGCCGCCGGCACCTCCGGCGACGGCGGCTCGTCGGGCACCTTCCGCCGGCTGCCGGTCGACGCCGGCGACGACGCGGCCGACGCGGTGGTCACCGTCTCGGTGCAGGAGCTCGCCGGCGTCTGGCTGCCGACCACCGGCGACCTGCGCGCGGTGGCCTTCAGCGGCCCGCGGGCCGCCGAGCTGGGCGAGGGCCTGCGCTACAACGCCGCCACCGGCACCGCGGTGGTGCCGGCCGGGCTGCAGCCGGGCGACGGGTACACCTACCGGGCCGACGTCGTCGCCCAGCCCGACGCCGCCACGCTCGAGCAGCGCGGCGCGGAGCCGCTGGTGCAGCCGCAGCCGGTGGACGTGCCGCAGGCGGTGGTCGACGTCGCCGGCGACGTCGGGGCGGAGACCCAGGGCGCCTACGACCAGGCCACCCAGATCGCCGAGACGCTGCAGGAGACCGGCTACTTCAGCCACGGCCTGGAGACCGAGGTGTCCTCCCGCGCCGGGCACGGCGCCGGCCGGCTCACCGAGCTGCTGGGTTCCCCGGTGTGGATCGGTGACCAGGAGCAGTACGCCGCGGCCGCCGCGCTGATGGCCCGCACGCTGAACCTCCCGGCCCGGGTGGTCATGGGCTTCACCGTGCCGTCCGGGGGCGGGGGAGCGGTGCCGGTGCGCGGGGACGACGTCACGGCGTGGATCGAGGTGGCCTTCGCCGACGCCGGCTGGGTGGCCTTCGACGTCACCCCCGACGAGGACCGCGTGCCGCCGGAGCAGGCGCCGCAGCCCTCGCCGCAGCCCAAGCCCGAGACCCAGCAGCCCCCGCCGCCGGTCGAGCAGCCCCCGCCGCCGCTGCCGGCCACCGGCGACGACGACGGCGACGCCGACCAGGACGGCGACGACCTGCCCGGCTGGCTGGCCGTCCTGCTGACCGTGGCCGCGTGGGTCGGCGGACCGCTGCTGCTGCTCGCCCTCCCGTGCCTGGTGGTGGTCGCGCTCAAGCTGCGCCGCCGCCGGCGCCGCCGGCGCACCGGCAGCACCGACCAGCGGGTCGCCGCCGGATGGTCGGAGGTGCTCGACGCGCACGTCGACCACGGGGCGCGGCTGCCGGTCGCCGGCACCCGCCGCGAGGTGGCCGGGGCGCTCGGCCGGCCCGGCACCGCGCAGCTGGCCGCGCAGGCCGACGACGCGGTGTTCTCCGGCGGCACGGTGACCGAGGACCAGGCCGGGGCCTTCTGGTCGCTGGTCGACGCCGAGCTGGCCGACCTGTCCACCCGCGGGTTCCGGGCGCGCTGGCGCGCGCGGCTGAGCCTGCGCTCGCTGCGGAGGGGGAACCGCCGGTGAAGCTGAAGCTGACGCTGCTGCGACCGGGAGGCGAGGCCTCCGACGTCGTCGTCACCGTGGAGCCGACCGCGCCGCTGATGTCGGTGGCCGAGGCCCTCGCCGAGCGGGACCCGCGCGGCGCCGGCGGCCCGGTGGCCGGCCGGGTGGGCCTGCGGCTGCACGCCGAGGACGGCCGGACCGCGCTGCCCCCGCCCGACGCCACCGTCGCCGAGGTGGCGCTGCGCTCGGGCAGCCGGGTGAGCCTGGCGCCGATCTCCGAGTTTCGGGACGTCGGCCGCGGCGCGCCGGTGGCCACGCTGCGGGTGCTGTCGGGCCCCGACGCCGGCCGGGAGTTCCCGCTGCCGCAGGGCAGCTCGACGATCGGGCGGGCCCGCTCCAGCGACGTCCGGCTGAGCGATCCGCTGGTGAGCAAGGAGCACGCGCGGCTCAACGTCGGCGACACCGTGGAGATCGTCGACCTGCGCAGCGCCAACGGGATCCTGGTCGGCGGCGGGCAGGTCGAGCGGGCGCCCCTCGGCCGCGACGACGTCGCCGTGCTGGGCGAGACGGCGATCGCCGTCGTCCTGCACCGGGCCGCCGGCGAGGGCCAGCCGGCCACCCCGAGCCTCGACTTCAACCGGTCCCCGCGGCTGGCGCCCCGCTACGAGGGCCTGGAGCACGTCGCCCCCGACGCGCCCACCCCGCCCACGCTGAGCCGGCTGCCGTGGCTGTCGCTGATCGCGCCGCTGGTGATGGGCGGGGTCATCTACGCGGTGACCCGCTCGGTGTACTCGCTGCTATTCCTGGCGATGAGCCCGATCCTCGGCGTCGGCACCTACCTCGAGGGGCGGATCGGCAACAAGCGGGCGCACCGGAAGGCGCGCGCGAAGCACCGGGAGGCCCTCGCCGAGCTGGCCGAGGAGATCGACGCCGCGCACCTGCAGGAGGCCGAGGTGCGGCGGGCGGAGAACCCGTCGGTCGCCGAGGTCGCGGCCGCCGCGCTGCGCCAGACCACCCTGATGTGGAGCCGCCGGCGGGAGATGCCGGAGTTCCTGCAGGTGCGGCTCGGGCTGGGCCGGCAGGCCTCGCGCAGCAGCGTGGCGGAGAACCGCCAGCGCGGCGTGGAGGCCGACCTGCTGCAGGAGCACGCCGACCTGGTGACGCGGGCGGCCGTGGTGGACGGCGTGCCGGTGGTGGGCGACCTCCGGGAGGTCGGCGCGATCGGCGTCGGCGGCGCGGGCGACCGCGCGGCCGGCGTGGCCCGCGGCCTGCTGCTGCAGCTGGTGGCCCTGCACTCGCCGGCCGACCTGGTGGTCGTCGGCGTCGCCTCGCCGGGCTCGGCCCGCCGGTGGGAGTGGCTCAAGTGGCTGCCGCACACGAACTCGCCGTACAGCCCGCTGCCCGGCGGGCACCTGGAGACCAGCCCATCGGGCTGCGCCGAGCTGGTCGGCGCGCTCGACGACCTGGTGGAGAAGCGCAGCGCCGGCCGGTCGGAGGACGGCGGCCCGACGCCGCGCGTGGTGCTGGTCGTGGAGAACGACGCCCCGGTCACCCGTGCCCGGCTGGTGCAGCTCGCCGAGCGCGGCGGAGCGGCCGGGGTGCACGTGCTGTGGCTGTCGCCGGCGGTGGAGGCGCTGCCGGCGTCGTGCCGGGTGTTCGTCGACGTGCCGCCGCAGGGCCCGGCCGCGGCCGGGCTGGTGGGCGCCGGTGAGCTGGTCACGCCGCTGGAGGTCGAGTCGCTGCCGGTCGAGCAGGCCACGATGGTGGCCCGCCGGCTGGCGCCGGTGGTCGACGTCGGCGCGCTGGTGGAGGACGAGAGCGACCTGCCGATCACGGTGACCACGCTGGCCCTGGTGGGGCCGGCGCTGGGCCGCGACGCCGGCGCCGTCGTCGAGCGGTGGACCGAGACCGACTCGCTGCCGGTGCGGCCGGGCGACCCCGTCGTCCCGCGGCGCAAGCAGCTGAGCCTGCGGGCGCTGGTCGGCCAGAGCGCCACCAGCGCCCTGCACCTGGACCTGCGCACCCAGGGGCCGCACGCGCTGGTCGGCGGCACCACCGGCTCGGGCAAGAGCGAGTTCCTGCAGACCTGGGTGCTGGCGATGGCGGCGGCGTACTCGCCGGCGCGGGTGACGTTCCTGTTCGTCGACTACAAGGGTGGCTCGGCGTTCAAGGACTGCGTGTCGCTGCCGCACTCGGTCGGCATGGTCACCGACCTCAGCCCGCACCTGGTGCGCCGGGCGCTGACCAGCCTGAACGCCGAGCTGCGGCACCGCGAGGAGCTGCTCAACCGGCACGGGTTCAAGGACCTCGCGGCGATGGAGAAGGCCGGCGTCCCCGGCTGCCCGCCGAGCCTGGTGATCGTCGTCGACGAGTTCGCCGCCCTGGTCAACGAGGTGCCCGAGTTCGTCGACGGCGTGGTCAACGTGGCCCAGCGCGGGCGGTCGCTGGGGCTGCACCTGATCCTGGCCACCCAGCGCCCGGCCGGCGTCATCAAGGACAACCTGCGGGCCAACACCAACCTGCGCGTGGCGCTGCGGATGGCCGACGAGGCCGACTCCACCGACGTGCTGGGCACGCCGCTGGCCGCCGGCTTCGACCCCGAGCTGCCCGGCCGCGCGGCGGCCAAGACCGGCCCCGGACGGCTCACGGTGTTCCAGTCCGGGTTCAGCGGCGGGCACACCCCCGAGGAGGCGCCGCCGCCGGAGGTGGCCGTCGACGACCTGGCGTTCGGCCCGGCCCGGCGCTGGGAGCGGCCGCAGGGCGAGGAGGTGCCCGAGGAGGGCCCGTCGGACATGGCGCGGATGGTCGCCAGCATCACCGAGGCCACGCGGCGGCTGGACATCCCGGCGCCGCGGCGGCCGTGGCTGCCGGCGCTGGCCGACGTCTACGACCTGGCGCGGCTGCCGCGGGCGGAGATGCGGGTGGACAGCCGGGTGGTGCTCGGCGTCGGCGACGTGCCCGAGCGGCAGGTGCAGCCGCCGGTCGCCTTCGAGCCCGACCGCGACGGCAACATGGTCGTGTTCGGCACCGGTGGCACCGGCAAGTCGGCGCTGCTGCGCACGGTGGCGGTGTCGGCCGGGCTCACGGTGCGCGGCGGGGCCAGCCAGGTGTACGCGCTGGACTTCGCCGGCGGGGCGCTGTCGATGCTCGAGGAGCTGCCGCACGTGGGCGCGGTGGTCACCGGGGACGACGGTGAGCGGGTGGTGCGGCTGCTGCGGCACCTGACCGCGGTGGTCGACGACCGGGCGCCGCGCTGGGCCGCCGTCCGGGCCGGCTCGCTGGGCGACTACCGCCGGCTGGCCGACCGGCCCGACGAGCCGCGGATCGTGCTGCTGGTCGACGGGCTGGCCGCGTTCCGGCAGGAGTACGAGTTCACCAACCGCTCCAAGGTCTGGGAGATGTTCACCGCGGTCGCCGCGGAGGGCCGCCAGCTGGGCGTGCACGTGGTCGTCTCGGCCGACCGGCCGGCGACGCTGTCGTCGGGCCTGGGCTCGGCGATCCAGCGCCGGCTGGTGCTGCGGCTGGCCGACGACAACGACTACGCGGTGATGGGCCTGCCCACCGACGTGCTCGGCGCGTCCTCGCCCCCCGGCCGCGGCATGCTCGACGGCGAGGAAGTGCAGATCGCCGTCCTCGGCGGGAGCCGGTCGGTGGCCGACCAGGCGAGCGCGGTGTCGCGGTTCGCCGCGGCGCTGCGCCAGGCCGGGGTGGCCGAGGCGCCGGAGATCGGCCGGCTGCCCTCGCGGGTGGCGCTGTCGACGCTGCCGGTGGCGGTGGGCGACCTGCCGGTGGTCGGCATCGGCGACGAGGACCTGCAGCCGATCGCCTTCGACCCGCGCGGGGCGACGATCCTGTCCGGGCCGGGCGGCAGCGGGCGGACGACGGCGCTGGCCACGCTGGCGCTGGCGGTGCACCGCTGGCAGCCGCGCGCGCGGCTGGTGTACCTGGGCAACCCGCGCTCGCCGCTGGTCTCGGCGCTGCCGTGGGCGGCCTGCGCGACCGACGTCGAGGGCATCGCGGCGGTGGCCAAGGACGTGCTCGCCCAGGTGGAGGACGCCGCGGCGCCGTTCCACTTCGTCGTCCTCGAGCGGCTGGCCGACCTCAACGCGACCAGCGCCGAGACGACCATCGCGGCCCTGGTCACCGCGCTGCGGACCGGCGGCCACGGCGTCGTCGGGGACGGCGAGACCGGCCAGCTGACCGGCTTCCAGGCGCCGATGCAGGCGCTGCGGGCCGACCGGAAGGGCGTCGCGCTGATGCCCGAGGCGCTGGACGGCACGTCGCTGTTCCAGGCCCCGTTCGGCAACCCCGCGCGGGCGGAGTTCCCGCCCGGGCGGGGATTCCTGGTGGTGCGGGGCACCGTGCGCAAGGTGCAACTGGCGGTGCCGGAGTAGTCACTCTGCGGAGCTATGGGGAGTCCTCCCCATCGACGGACTGCCGATAGCCGAACAAGACTTCGCCCAGCGGCGGAGAACGCCGGAACGAACACGAACGAGAGGAAATCCCATGTCCGTCAGCCACGGTATGAACATCGACGAGGTCCGCTCGCTGGGCACCCAGCTGCAGACCCAGGCCGACGCCATCCGCACGGCCGTCGCCCAGCTCGAGGGCGCGATCAACAACGCCACCTGGGTCGGCCCGGACGCCACCACCTTCAAGACCGCGTGGTGGCCCGAGAAGCGCACGCTGCTGCAGCAGGCCGCCGAGCAGCTGCACGGCTTCGGCCAGTCGGCGATCAACAACGCCAACGAGCAGGAGCAGGTCAGCTCCCACTGACGGCACGGGGAGGCGGCCGCCACGGGGGCGGCCGCCTCCCCGCCTGGCGTCCGGGGGGGACGAGGAGAGGTCGCGATGACGACGACGGGGATGGACCTCGCGGGGGTCCGGCAGATGGCCGAGCAGCTGCGGATCGGCGCCGAGCAGCTGCGCACCGCGGTGGGCACGGTCGACGGCCGGGTCACCTACAGCACCTGGGTCGGCGGCGACGCCGACACCTTCCGCGGCGCCTGGTGGCCGGCCAACCGGCAGCTGGTGCTGCAGGCCGCCGACGGCCTCACGGCCCTCGCGCAGACGGTGGTGCTGCAGGCCGACGAGCAGGAGCGGGCGTCGACCAACCTGTTCGGAACGGTGCCGGGGGGTCCTGGCCCGGTGGGTCCGAGTGGCCGCCCGAACGGCCCGAGCGGCCCGAGCGGCCCGAGCGGCCCGACCGGCTCCGGGGACGGGGACGACGACGGCTGGTCGCCCTGGACCGTCCCCGACGCGGTGGCGGGCTTCATCACCGGGATCACCACCACGCTGGCGTGGAAGGTCCCCACCGGCATCTGGGCCAATCTCAGCGGGCTCACCCGCATCCCGGGCCTGGTCGCTGCCGTCCCGGGCTGGGTCAGCAGCGCCACCGGCGCCGTCGCCGACGCCGCGACCCCCGTGGTGCGCGGCCTCACCAACAACCCGTTCGTCGACCTGCGGGCCACCTCGGTCACCACCTGGCTGACCAACCCCAGCAACCTCACGGACGTGTTCCACCGCGCGGAACCGATCCTCAAGCCGCTGGACAGGATCCTGGGCGTCACCGGGGTCGTGGACGAGGGTGCCCAGACGTACGAGGCGATCCGCCAGGGCGACTGGGGCGGTGCCGCCCTGCACGGCGCGGACACCATCGCCGCCGCGGCCAAGATGTCGAAGAACCCGCTGCTCTACGCCGGCGGCGTGGGAGTGGACGCCGCGACCGACGTGGTGGCGTTCTTCACCAAGGGCGAGAAGATCAACCCACTGGGGTGGCTGTGACCAACACGAACGAGGCCGTGCTCACCGACGACGAGATCGCGGCATTGTGCCGCCGGCTCGGCGGCCGCTGGCGCTCGGTGTGGCCGACCATCGACCCGGACGACGCCACCGACCTGGGTCGGGCGGTCTTCCGCGGCGACCGGAGTCTGCTCGCGCGCGGGCTGCTGGAGTCGTCGGCCGACGGGACGCTCGCCGTGGACACCAGTCTCGAGGACATGGCGCGGACCGCGCTGGACGGCGAGCTCCGCGTCTCGGCCTTCACCGCCGACCGGGAGCTCACGTTCGAGCCCACCGGCTTCACCTACCTCAACTACGCGCGCCCCGGGTCGGGCGACGTGCTGGTGGAGGTGGTCTCGGCCGTCGGGCTGCACCGGTTCGGGCTCCTGACCGGCGAGCAGTCCACCCGCGCGCTGGTCGCGCTGGTCTCCTCGATCTCCGAGGGCACCCCCACCCCCGAGGTCGGCGAGGTCAGCGACACCTTCGTGCTCACCCTCCCGGCCGCGACGCCGTCCCAGCGCCTGGTCTTCGCCGTGCGCGCCGGCACCGTCGAGCGCGCCGTCATCACCCCGGCCGAGCTCACCGAGGTCGACCGCACCACCGTGCCGCTGGAGCCGTCGACCCTCGACGACCTGCTGACCATGATCGGCGAGGTCTACGGGGAGGCCGTTCCGCGGTAGCTCGACACCCACCCTCGCGACGGAACCGCTGCTCAGCGCGCCGGGCGGCTCGTAAGCTGCGCCGGTGCCGCAGGTGGAGCTGTCGTGGGGAGTGGCCACGCACGTCGGGCGTCGGGACGAGAACCAGGACCGCTGCCTCGCGGTACCGCCGCTGTTCGCCGTCGCCGACGGCATGGGCGGGCACGCCGACGGCGCCGCGGCGAGCACGGCCGCGGTGAACGCGCTGGCCGCCGTCGTCGAGGGGCCCGGGGTCGGCATCGACAGCCTGCAGAAGGCGCTGGCCGCCGCCGACGCGGAGATCCGCACCTTCCGCACGACCGACCCCGCCCGCGGCGCCGGCACGACGGTGGCCGGGGTCGCGCTGCTCGACAACGGCGAGGGGCCGTGCTGGGCGGCGTTCCACGTCGGCGACTCGCGCATCTACCGATGGACGGCGTCGTCGTGGGAGCAGGTCAGCACCGACCACTCGATGGTGCAGGAGCTGGTGGACAGCGGGGAGATCACCGCCGCGGAGGCCGCCGCGCATCCCCAGCGCAACCTGATCACCCGCGCGCTGGGCACCGGCCCGAGCAGCGAGGCCGATTTCGCGCTGCTGCCGGTGGAGGGCGGCGAGCGCTGGCTGGTGTGCTCCGACGGGCTGTCCGGCGAGCTCGACGACGCGCGGATCGCCGAGCTGGTCGGCAGCGACGGCTCGCCCGAGGAGGTCGCCGGGCGGCTGGTCACCGAGGCGGTGGAGGCCGGCGGGCGGGACAACGTGTCCGTCGTCCTGCTGCACGTGCGCCTGGCCGGCTGAGGACCAACGGCGCTGTCGCGCGCCGCCGCACCGGAGGACGCTGCGGGATGACGCCGCCGAGGTGAGGCGGCGGCCCGTGCCGGGAGTGGCTATGGACGGTCGACGGTGGGCCTGCGCGGTGGTCGGCATCGCCTGCGTCGTAGGGACGACGGGCTGCGCGCGCGCCGCGCCGGGCACGGTGCCCATGGCGCCGGCCCGCACCACCCCGGTGGTGCAGCCCGCCGAGCGGATGCAGGCGGCAGAGCCCGGCGAGGGCCTGGGGATCGCCGCCCTGCCGGTCGGCTGACCCCATCGGGGGAGGGGACGTCAACCGACCTGTCGGGGCTGCCGTCCTCAGAGGGGTGAGGATCTCTGACCCGCCCGCCCGGGACCTGGGCTGGTGGTGGCGCGGCGGTCGTGCGGCCGGTTTCGGGCGGCTGCTGGGCCTGGGCGCCGTGGCCGGCCCCGTGCTCGCCTGTGCCGTCCTGCAGCCCGATGAGGTGGACGGGTCGCTGCTGGCCGCCGTCGCGGCGCTGCACGCAGCCGCCGCGGTCGCGGGCTTCGCCGTCCCGTGGCCCCGGTTGTCCCCGTGGGCGCGGCTGGCCTTCCCGCTGACTGCCATGGCGGCGGTGGCGCTCACCGTCGCCGCGGTGCCCGGCGCGGCCAGCGTCTACAGCGGCTTCTTCTGCTTGTGCTTCGCCTACACGGGCCTGTTCTGCCCGCGGCGCGCCTCCTGGGTGCTGCTCGGGCCGGCACTGGTCGCCTACCTGTTCACACTCCCCGGGCTGGACTACCAGGTGGTCGTCCGCGCGACGATGCTGGCGGTCGCCTGGATCGTCCTGGGCGAGCTGCTCTCGCTGCTCAGCCGCCGGCACGGCGCGCTGGTCCGGCAGTTGCGTATGGACGGCGCCACGGATCCGCTGACCGGCCTGGCCAACCGCCGCGGCATGGAGCACTTCCTCGCCGAGGCCGAGGCCGGCGACGTCCTCGTCGTGTTCGACCTGGACCGCTTCAAGCAGCTCAACGACGAGCACGGCCACGCGGCCGGCGACCGGGTGCTGCAGGCGTTCGGCCGGGTGCTGCAGCGCGAGCTGCGGACCCGCGACCGCGCCGCCCGCTCCGGCGGTGAGGAGGTGGTCGCGCTGCTGCGGTGCGCCGAGCCGCGCTGCGGGGTCGAGGTCACCGGGCGGCTGCGCCGCGCGCTGGCCGACGCGTGCCCGGGCGTCACGTTCAGCGCCGGGCTGGCCGTCGTCGCCGGCGACCGGCCGGTGCAGGCCGCGCTCGAGGCGGCCGACCGGGCGATGTACCGGGCGAAGGACGCCGGCCGGGACCAGGTGTGGCTGGCCGGCGCCGCTGCCGACGGTTCCGGGGACGTGCCCGCCGCGGAGGAGCGCGTGCCCGCCGGAGCGGGCGCCCGCCGCTAGCCTGCTCGGCATGCCGTCTCCCGAGCCGCTGCCCGGCATCGGCCGGCCGGCCACCGGAGCCCTCGCCGCCATCGGCATCACCACGCTCGACCAGCTCGCCGGCCGGTCCCGCCGCGAGCTGCTCGCGCTGCACGGGGTCGGGCCCAAGGCGGTGCGGGTCATCGAGGCGGCCCTGGCCGAACGGGGCCTGGGCCTCGTCGAGTGAGCCGGCTCCGCCGCATCGTCGCCGGGGTGCTGGTGGGCGCCGCCGCGTTGGCGGCGCTGGCCGCCGTCGCGTTCGTCCTCCTGATCGTCGTCCACGACGGCCGGCGGACCATCGACCTCGGCCGGTGGGTGGGCGCCGACGACGACTGGACCCGCTCCGTCATGCCTGGCGCCCGCTGGGCGACCGAGGAGCTGTGCGGCCCTGAGCTGCCGTGTCTCCAGGCCGTGCGCGCCGAGACGCTGACGATGTACCGGTTCCTGGAGCGGGCGGACGCCGAGGCCGCCGCCCGGCGCTTCGGCGACGACGCCTACCTGACCGGCTGGATCGTGATCCGCTTCGAGCCGGGCGGCCTGACGCCGACCGAGCGGTCGGACGTCGAGTACGGCATCGGCTGCATCAACACGTGGGTCAGCGAGGACGGGCGGGACTGCTGACGGGGAAGAGCCCGCCTCACCTCCAGTGCCTGATGCCGGACGCGTCGATGCCGATCTCGTCCGTGTCCAGGAAGTTCACCGCACCGACGAGGACCTCGTCGACCATCCGGTCGAGAGTGGTGGCCGCCACCTGCTCGTACAGCTCGTCGAGGTCGAAGGTCACCGACTGCAGGTGCCCCTCGGTGCCGGTGTAGCGCGACCGGACCAGAACGGTGAGCCGGCTGTCGCCAGGCACGAGCGTGCCCAGGAGTTCGACGTCCAGCAGTTGCCCCTCGCCCAGCAGGTAGCGCTCGAGGCGGAGCCGTACGTCGTGAGCGGTCCAGGTGCGCATCGGCTCCCCGGGCTGGCGGTGAGCCGCACCGTAGCGGCCCGCACGCCGGTCTGTGCGCGAAGGCTGCACCTCCCGGCCGATCGTGCGGCGCCGGCGCACACGCCGTCGTCGGGGCCGGCACCCTTCCTGCCGCGTCCTCGTGCTCTGCCCACAGGTGGGGGCAGAGCACGACCGTGCCGCAGGGAGGTCAGAGCATCCGCGACAGATGGCGGTTGCGGCGGAGCACGGTGTGCTCGAGCACCAGCCCCACGTGCGCCGCGATCGCGGCGAGGAAGGCGATCTGCGCAGCGACGTGCAGCGGCAGCCAGTCGTCGCCGGTGCCCAGCAGGAGCATCCCGGTCACGGGCACGGCGACGAGCAGGCCCAGGAGCAGCTTCTCCAGCAGCGCCTCCGCCCGCCGCTCCCGCCGGCTCAGGTGCTCGGCCCACGGGGGCAGCGGGGTCCACCGGCGCCACAGGAGCCGGAGGACGGCGAGCAGGACGATCGACGACCCCAGCAGCACGTGCACCTCGGGGAGTGACAGCCCGTCGGCGAACCCCTCCCCGCTCAGGAGCCCGGGGGCGACGTCCGCGAGCGAGTCGTCGTCGCCGGCCTCCAGGGCCTCCTCGCGCTGCTCGATCTCCTGCTCGACCTGCTCCTCCGCCGCCTCGCCGCGGCTCTCGGCCTCCTCCTCCAGCCGCTCGGCCTCGGCCTCGAACGCCTCCTCGCGGCGGTCGGCATCCTCGTCGACGTCCATCGACCAGCCGACGGCGAACTGGGCGGCGACGGCGACCACGGTCAGCCAGTGCAGGGCCTTGGTGACGAGCCCGTAGCCGTGCGGGCCGTTGCGCAGCCGGACCCGGCCCGGGCGGTTGCCGGTGGTTTGCAGGTCCATCCCAGCTCCGGGCGTCGTCGGTCGTGGTGGAGCGAGATCATCGGCGAGGAGGCGGGCCCGGGCAATCCCCGACGTCGGCACGCGCCGCTCTCGGTCCTCGCCGAGGGCGGTGGCGAGCTCGTGCCGCTGGACGATTACGGCTTCAGCCGCGCGGGGCATGGCGGTGCCGCCGTCCGCGCGGAGCGCGGCGGCGGGCAGCCGGTGATCGGGTCAGGCGGGCGCGGTCAGGCGGCGGCGGGCCGGAGTGGTTCGGGGGTGCGGATCTCGCTGCCGTCGGGCCGGAGGGTGCGCCAGCGGCCGTCGGGTTGCCGTTCGATGCGGAAGCCGTGGTGGACCTTGGTGTGGTGCCGCTCACAGAGCAGGGCGGAGTTGTCCAGGCTGGTGGCGCCGCCGTCGATCCAGTGCACCAGGTGGTGCAGGTCGCACCAGTGCGTGGGCGCCAGGCAGCCGGTGAAGACGCAGCCGCCGTCGCGGATCTCGGCGGCTCGCCGGATGTGGGGCGTCCCCAGCCGGGCGGCTCTGCCGACGTCCAGGGGCTGGCCGTCGGGGCCCATCACGATGCGGGTGATCTCGCCGTCGCAGGCCAGCCAGCGGGCGCGGGCAGCGGAGATATCGGCACCGAACCCCATCCGCCCCGCACCGCGGGATACCTCGGTGGAGGCGAGGTCGGACAGCGGGATGGTGGCCAGCACCTGCGGCTTGCGGGTCCGCAGGACCGGCAGGTTGCCCGCGGCCAGGGTGTTGTCGATGGCCTGCACCAGCGCATCGGCCTGCCGCTGAGCGCGGGTGCGGGTGTCGTCGGCCGGCCGGTCGGCCTGGGAATGGGCCTCGATCACGGTCTGCAGCTTCTCCCCGCCGACGGCGTCCAGCGTGCCGGAGAAGGAGACCGTGCCGTCGGCGTGCCGGCTGATCGTCAACGACCGCTGCCCGGTCGGATCGGGTTCGGGGCCGTCGGGATCGAGGTTGTCGACGTACTTCTTGACCACCTGCACCAGGCTCTCGACCGGCTGGTCGATGGCCACCTGGGTGAGCACCGCGTCGATCACCGCCAGATCCACACCCTGGGCTGCCGCGGCCGCGAGCCGGGATGGGGTGACCGCGTCGGCGGCGACGTGCACCTGCTGCGCACTGACCAGCCCGGCCGCGAACGCCTCGGCGAGAGCCGGCAGGTGCTCCAGCGCGCGGCCGTTGCGCACCAGCCGCAACGCCTCGGAGCCGGACATCCGGCAGTGGCCCTTCAACCACGAGGTCATCGCCTTCAGCCCGTCGCGCTCGGCCGCCTGGGACAGTTCCGCCGCCCGCACCTGACCCGTCAGGACGGCGTCCCGCCGGTTGCGCTCAGCGACGCCGACGGCGATGGCGTCGAGGACGTCGCCTCCCGGACCATCGATCGAACACATGTACGAAGTCTAGCGGGCCGGGCGGCGTGCGACAAGGTGAAAGTGCAGGTCAGACCGCTCGTCGCAGGTGTCCAACCGACGCTCGTCGGAGGTCGACCTCAGCCAGGAGGCCCTCGGCAAGGCCGCGACTGAGTCAGGTGGCGGAACTCGTGCTCTGCCCTCCACTGTGGGCAGAGCACGAGCGTGCGGGGCAATACCTGGGCCGGCTCCCCGCCGTACGTCGACGGTAAAAGGAGAGACGTGTCCCGAGAGTCCGTGGTCGCTGCTTCCACGCAGCCGCTCGGCCCCGTGGCCACCGCGATCGTCGCGGGGATCCTCATCGCCGCCGGCGCGGCCGTCGTGGTCGGCTACCTCGCCATCGAGCTCCGCTGGCGCCGGGGCGCCCGCCACCGGGACCAGCGCGAGTCCGGGGAGCAGCCGCCGGAGGCGGTCTGACCGGTCACTCGAGATCGCGCGGACGGGTGCGCTCGAGCAGGAGGGGGAGGCTCTCCCACTGCAGGCGCGCAGTCCCGATCCGGAAGTCGCCGTCGTCGCCGGGTCGCACCGGCAGCCGGCCGACCACCCGGAAGCCGACATCGGACCAGTCGGGGTCCCGCTCCCGGAGCGTGAACGGCCCGTACCGCGGCCCCGGCCGGAAACGGCCCGAGGCGTCGTGGGACGGGTAGGGCGGCCTCCCGGGCAGCTCGGCCATCGCATCGGCCGGCGGCACGTGGTCGCCGTCCCACGCCAGCTCCTCGAGGATCGGACGGAGTACGCCGCGCTCCTCGACCAGCACCTGCACCACCCTCAGCAGCACGACGGCACCACTGCTCGCCGTCCACGCCAGTACCGTGCCGGGCTCCAGGTCGGTCACGTAGAGCCACGGCTTGCGGATCCGCTTCGGCGCCGGCTGCCGGCCGGTCAGCTGGTTGCGCAGCCGGGCCAGCACGGCGGTGCGCTCGGCCAGCGCTCGCGCGCCGAGTGGCTCCCACCTGCGCAGGTCCCGGCCGGAGTCGATGACCTCCAGCGCCCGCGCCCGGACCGCGTCGTCCAGCCGCCCGACCTGGAACTGCGCAGCGGCCAGGGCCAGCCAGAGCACCGGCTCCTCGTCGGCGTCGAGGCCCTGCCACTCGGCGATGGTGCGCCGGGTGGCCTCGTCGTCCGGTGTGCGGTCCTCCAGCAGTCGGCGGTAGCCGATCCGGACGTCGTCGGCCAGGTCGTCGTCGAAGACCTCGGGTCCGCCGAGGCTCACGCCTCGACCACGGCCGGCCGGCGACGCCGCCGTCCCGCCTTGCGCACCAGGAGGAACCCGCCGACCGCCACCAGCAGCCCGGCCACCGACACCACCAGCGCACCCCAGATCGGCGGCCCCGTGACCTCCACCGCCTGCGACTGCAGCTGGTAGCCGCCGTCGGGGGAGAAGCCGGTGGCGTACACGTGGTGCCCGCCGGCCAGTCCCTCCGGCAGCTCGACGGTGGCGTCGATGCGGCCCTCGTCGTCGGCGGTGACCACCGCGAGGGTGTGCATCGTGCTGGCGACGCCGATCTGCACCTCGACCCCGGGCAGGTAGCCGCTGCCGAGCACGCGCAGCGGCCGGCCGACCGGCAGGGTGATGGGGCGCAGCGGCATGGTGAAGTCGATCGACCGGACGTCCTCGATGCGGTCGTCCACCCAGTCGCGCGCGCCGTTCCAGGTGTTCTGGACGCCGTCCACGACTCCGCCGACGACCCGCTCCGGCAGCGTGGCCGGCCGGGCGACGCTGTCCTGCACGGTGGGCGGGTTCGTCCGCGCCGACCAGCGGATCAGGGCGCCGGCGATCGCCCGGTAGCCGTCCCGGTCCGGGTGCACGAGCTCCTGGATCTCCAGGTCGGCCACCGCGGCGATCGGGTTCACCCACGGGTCCTCGTCGCAGATGGTGTGGTCGGGCTGCAGCGCGGTCTCGACGTCGCCGGCGTAGTACAGCCGGGAGCCGTCGGGGTCGTTCGCCCGCACCTCGGCGACGGCGTTGCCGATGTGCCGGTTGAGCTCCGCCTGCAGCCAGCGGATCTGGTTGAGCTCGTCGCGCGAGGCGCCGGGCAGCCCGGAGATGCAGGCGTTGAAGCCGCGGTCGTCGAGCGGGACGACGTTGACGTAGGGGAGGACGACGACCGGTGCATCCCCGGTGTCGTCCAGCACCTGCTGGTAGTAGCCCGGAAGGCGGCCTCGCAGCGAGCCCAGCTGGCTGGTCCAGAAGGCGGGCATGGCCAGGGCCTGGTCGGTGCAGTCGAAGTCGCCGAGGAAGGGCACCGCATCCGGCGCGCAGGTCACCCGCCCGGTGCAGGCGGTGTCGCTCAGGCAGTTCTTGATGATGTCCTCGAAGCCGACGTCGTTGCCCCCCATGGTCAGGAACACCAGGTCGACGGGCTGGTTGCCCAGCTGCTCCTGCTGGGGCCGGATCGGCTCTCCGTTCTCCTGACGGCCCTCCTGCGTGAGCGTGTGGTTGTCGATGATCGCCCCGGAGCAGGCCAGGTTGGTCACCTTGCTCGAGCCGAACAGCTGGACCGCGTACTGGTACGCGCTGCGGTGGCACGAGCCGGTGGCCTGCTCGTAGCGCCCGCCGCCCTCGCCGGACGAGAACGAGTCGCCCAGCACCAGCACGTGCTCGGCGTCCTGGAACAGCTCGCCGGCCACGTCGAGGTCCAGCCCGTCCCGCAGCAGGATCGCGCCGCTCTCCTCGGCCGGGCGCGCGCCGGTGCTGATCGCGCGCACCGTGTACTCGAACTCGCCCTCGGTCGCCGCGGCGGCCGTGAGCGCCGTCCAGCTGACCTCCCGGGAGGCGCCGGGCGCGAGGTTGCCCAGCCGCTGCAGCGGCGCGAGCACCGTGGGCGCCCCCGCGCTGGCCGCCGGGTCGAACCGCAGGTCCACGCGGACGTCGGTGACCATCTGCTGGGTCGGGTTGCTGACCGTGGCCCGCACGGTGAGCGCCGACTGCGACTCGGCGTTGAACTGGTCCTCGGTGGCGAGCTCCACCCGCACGGCCGGCGCGCTGAGCTGGGCGAGCTTGGTGGTGAGCGCGTCGGAGTCGTCGGCGTTGGTGTACGTGCCGCCGGTCGCGTCGGACAGGCAGGTCAGCTCGGCGACCGCGGGGTCGTCGGGGGCGAGGGCGAAGCCGACGCTGTGGATGGTCACCGACAGGCCGCGCTGCACGAGCGTCCGCGCGACCGGGCACGGGTCGCCGCAGGTGCTGGCCCCGTCGGAGACGACGACGATCGTCGCGTCCTCGAAGCCCTGGGTGATCAGCCGGTCGCCGGCGGCCTCGAGCGCCTCGGCGGTGGGGGTGCCGCCCTCGGCGGTCAGCGCCCGGATCCGCGCGCTCATGGTGGCCGGCTGGCGGCGGGCGACGGCGAAGTCCTCGTAGCCGGTGCCGCAGTCGCCGTTGCCGGCCGGATAGGTGCGCAGCCCGATGTCGGTCTCCAGCGGCAGGCCGGTGACCACGTTGAGCAGCGCCGTCTTCGCGGCCTCGATCTTCGCGACGCCGTCCGGGGTGTCCTCGGCCATCGAGCCGGAGGTGTCGACCAGCAGCAGGATCGGCTGGCCGCCGGCGGGCTCGAGCGGCTCGCTGGGGGCCGCGGCCGCCGGTGCGGCCGGGACGGCGAGCAGCCCGGTGGCCAGCGCGAGCGCGAGCAGGCCGAGGACCAGTCGGCGGGCCGTGCTCACGAGCCGGCCAGCTGGGTGATGGCCTCGGGGCTGCCGACGGCGCGGGCGTCGCCGAGCACGAGGTTGCCGTAGTCGTCGTCCCCGACGGCGATGTACTGGAGGTCGACGCGCAGCACGCCGGCCAGCGGCACCGAGATCGGCTGCGACTGGCCGTAGCCGACGGTCACCCGGGCCAGCTCCCGGCCGTCGCCGTAGACGGCGATCGTGGCGGCGGTGCCGGGCTCGCTGGTGTCGGCGATGCCGACGACGGCGTCGAGGCTGGTGGCCAGCCGGTCGACCAGGTAGCTGGTGGTGCGCGCCGTGCTGCCGGTGCTGCACGACAGCGAGTTGACGTAGTCGGTGCCGTTGACCGGGTACTCGCCGGTGCTGCAGGAGCCCTCGACGGCGTCGAGGTCGGAGAGGAAGACGCTGTCGGCGGGGCCGGCGACGGTGACCGTGACGGTGCCGGTGAGCGGGCTGCCGGCCGGCGGGTCGACCAGGAGCACGGTGCCCTCGCGCGCGGCGGGGTCGTAGACCTGCACCTGCTGGAAGCGGGCGCCGAGGTCGAGCAGGGCGGTGCGGGCGGCGTCGGCGGTCTGGCCGACGAGGTCGGGCACGGTACCGGGGACGGCGACGAAGAGGGTGACCGCCTCGGCGTCCTCGGTGCCGCCGACCGGGTCCTGGCTGACCACCGTGCCGGCGGGGAGGGCCGAGGGCGCGTCGCGGGTGCTGACGATGTCCAGCGGCAGGCCGGCGTCGAGGATCGCCTGCTGGGCGTCGACGAGCACCAGCCCGCGGACGTCGGGCACGGCCACCAGGTCGCCCGCGGCGTCGGTGGGGGCGGCGATGACCTGCACCGTGGTGTCGCCGGCGGCGCCGTCCACCGAGCGGCTGCCCGCCGCCCAGCCGACGCCCACCCCGGCGCCGAAGACGCCGAGCAGGACGAGGACGACGCCGGCCAGGCCGATCCGCTTCCACGGCACCCGCGGCGCCTTCGGCTGCTCCTCCGCGGGCTGCTCTGGGGCTGCCGCGGCGGGCTGTTTCGACCAGTCGACGGTCCACGTGCCGCCGGTGGTCGCCGGCTGCGGCGTCGGCGGCTGTGCGGCGGGGGGCGGCTCCGCCGCAGGAGCCGCCGGGGCCGCGGGGGCCGCCGTCCCGTCCCACCGCACGTAGGCGGCCGGGGGTGCGGCCGGCGGGAACCCGGGCCGGGCGGCCGGGTCGGGCTGGTCCTGCGGATGCACCTGCGTGTCCCCCGTCCGTGTGACCTGCGTGCGAGGCGCATCGTGCCGGTGACGCACTGTGCCGGTCGAGGGCTGCGGGGAGGTCGACACCGGATCGTTCCCCATGGGGTGGGTCAGCCGACCGGGACGGACGGCGTATCGACAACGCGCCACGGGGAGGAGTTCCGCCGGGTGACCGGGTGGGGATCGCCGCCCGCGTCGCCGACGGTGTGTGGTGAGCCAGCGGGGCGAGCGGCCGTGACGGAGGCTGGGGGACGAACCCACCGAGGAGGAGCCCGTGACCCAGCCCGCCCCGCCCTCCCGCGGCATCGGCCGCGGCAACGCCCTGGCGCTGGCCGGGCTCGGCGTCGCGTTCCTGCTGGGGCTCGGGGTGGCGCTGCTGCTGGTGTTCACCGGCGGGCCGGGCTCACCGCGGGAGGCCGTCGAGGACTACCTCGCGGCCGGCAACGAGCGGGACTGGCCCGCGGCCTACGACCTGCTGTGCCGGGCGGAGCAGCGCGAGGCCGGCTCGCTGCGCGAGTACGTCGAGGCGTCGGAGGAGAGCGTGCTCTCGCGGTTCGAGTACGAGGTGGGGGCCTTCGGGCCGGTGGAGTCGCAGGGCTGGGGTGTGCAGGTGAGCGTCCGGTTCGAGGGTGAGAGCTCGGACGCCGAGATCCTCGTGGTGGAGGAGAGCGGGGACTACCGGGTCTGCGGGAACACCTGAGGCCCTCCGTTCCGGCACGAGAACGTCTGCCGGAGCCTCCTTCGCGGCGGCGGCACCGGCGCCAGCGTGCCGACCCCCTCCGAGAGAGCAGGTGCGGCATGGACGAGCAGGTGGTCGCCGAGAGCGGCGCGGTCTACTGCTGGAACGGTCCGAAGATGGGCGCGACCATCTTCGGCACGAAGCTGGGCAAGCTGGTGCTGACCACCCAGCGCCTGCTCTTCCTCTCCTCGAAGGGCTCCGGCGCCGGGCACATGGGCCTGCAGCTGACCGGCATCCCGGGGCTGGGCAGCCAGGTGTCCGTGTCGCTGGACGCCGAGGGCAGCCTGGCGATGCCGCCGGCGTCGATCAGCCGGTGCGAGATGGGCAAGAAGCGGGCGCTCGTCGTCTGGACGCGCGGGGCCGGCGGCTTCGAGGCGGCGCACGCCTTCGGCGGGCGGATGGGCATGCCCGAGGGACACGCCTGGGCGGCCGAGATCAACCGGTTGCGCGGGGTCGTGCCGCAGACCTGACGGACGGCGTCACCACGGGCCGTGGCCGAGGCAGTCGCGGCAGCGGCTCACGGCCTCCAGGCCCACTCGGGCGCCGGCGTCGCTGGCGACCGTCGCGCCGTTGCCGATCCGCTCCCAGGCACGGGGTGCCTGCTGCTCGATGCGACCCCACCGGGTGAAGTCGGTGTCGTCCTTGTGCGGGCAGCCGGGGTAGTGGGCGACCCGGGCGGGGGAGACCTCGAGCCACTCGACCCGGGCCGCCCGTGCCGCGTCGGTGGCCTGCTTGCCGTGCACGCAGTAGGCGAGGGGGAGGTCGCACCGGTCGCAGCGGAGTTCCATGGCAGCGACGCTAGTCAGCAGGTTCAGCGTGTCCGGAATTGGCGGCGCCACCTGTTGTAGCCGAAGATCATCCGTTTGGCTCGATACGGTGGGCTGATGATAAGGACGAAGGCTGAGCTTCGGTTGTACTTGCAGGCCGATATGGCCGCTCATGGCCTGCCCGGTTGGCGAGCTCGGTACCGCGCGACCCGGCGCATCGCCTACTTTCAGTGGCTGCTACGCAGATCGGAGTACTGGGCTAATTGTCGACGCGATCCGCTTGGACGCCTGGTTGCTACAGTTCTGGCGCTCCGAGTCAAGCTTCTCGGCGAGCGCATGGGCTTCTCCATCCCGCGGGACGTGTTCGGCCCGGGCCTGCGCTTGGCGCATATCGGGACGATTGTCGTGAACGCCCGAGCCCGCGCTGGAGCTCGGTGCACGCTGCATCAAGGAGTGACGCTGGGCGCTGGCCCGGACGGGCGGGCGCCCGTGCTGGGCGACGACGTCTACGTGTCGCCGAATGCCTGCTTGATCGGCGCCCTGGCGGTCGGAAACCATGCTTCGGTGTGGACTGGCGCGGTAGTCACCAAGGACGTTGAGCTATATACCTCCGTCGCTGGCGTTCCCGCCCGGGTGGTGGAGCGCCGGCAGCCCGCAACCGCCTGAGCGGCGAGGCCAGGTCTGCTGACCGGGTCAGGTGCAGTCGTTTCGGCGGTGTACCGGATCGCGAGTTCGGCGGCCTCGGCCGAAGGGCTGTCGATGTTGGCGCAGAAGACCCACCGATAGCCGCTGAGTGGACGCGGGTACCCCCGACACGCGCCACCTCAGAGCTCGGACCGACGCTCCTGACAGGACTGCGCTGTTCGGGTGCCGACTTGCAAACGCACCCGCGGCACTAAAGCTCCGCGATCGAACGCACACGCCTCCTCCGGCTGCCACCGATGTCGACCGCTCGGTACCGTGCCTCGGTGAGCAAACCTGGCCGCCAGCGCGCGGACGCTGAGAGTGATGTTCGGGCTCTCGCGCCGATCAAGGTTTCCCTCAGCCGAGAAGCATGTGGCGATGTCTGGTACGCGGACAGATTGGGCGTTCGCAAGGTGAAGACGTCCGGACGAATGGCCGCCCTGCACTTGGCCTGGTCGGCGCGACCTGCCGAGCTTTTATTGACACACGCCCGGCGGAAAGGTGTGTTACCGCTACTGGCTCTTGAGGCGGTCCTCCGTCGGCGACGCCTCGTCCTTTTTGAGTTCATTCGGCCTCGACCTAAGGGCTGGCGCCGCTTGGTGGACGTTGTTTACGGCATGCTCCTTCGCCGGGGAGTGGCAGCGGTGCATGTACTGACATCCTTCGAGGCTGACGACTACCGGAAGCGCTTCCGTTTGCGGCCCGAACAGATAGTCGCCGTGCCGTGGCCACTCGAGATGCCAGCCGCGGAGCGTCCGACCTTAACAGTCGAACGGGTTCCCGGACGGGTGGTTGCTTCAGGTCGGGCGGCGTGCGACTGGGCGACCCTGTTTCGAGCCGCTGAGTTGGGCGCATGGCCGTCGTTGGTGGTGGTGTGCAGCGCCAACGACGGACCACACGTTGAACGGCTCAACCGAGTCGGTGCCCAGGTGCTTACTGAGATCCCAGCGGA
The DNA here is from genome assembly GCF_054050695.1 of Blastococcus sp. SYSU D00820. Taxonomy (NCBI): domain Bacteria; kingdom Bacillati; phylum Actinomycetota; class Actinomycetes; order Geodermatophilales; family Geodermatophilaceae; genus Blastococcus; species Blastococcus sp. SYSU D00820. Next base: position 171,659 of record NZ_JBJGZW010000005.1, on the reverse strand, counting down.
GCAGCACAACGACCTGGTGGCGTCCGCATCCGTATACGCTCTGGTCCTACAGGAGGTTCAGGCAAGCTCCGGGCACATCCGGCTCATGACTGCGATCGGTGCGCGCACTCCGGTGGTCGCCACGCGCGTCAAGGCGTTGGACGGCTACCTGGTGCCCGGCGTCACCGCCCTCGCTGTTCCGCCAAATGACGCCGAGGGGCTGGCCGCGGGCGTTCGTCATCTATTGGACGACGAGGCCGCCGCAATGACGTTGGTCGAACGCGCATCCGAAGCTGTCGCGGGGCACTCGATGAGTCGCTATATAGGGGAGCTGCGGTCCGCATTGGAAGGGCTGCCAGTTGCCCGATAGAAGCAGTCGCTGCGCCATCGCATCGAGGGTAGTGAGCACATCGTGCCGCTCAACCGGCGGCACGTGCCCAAAGGCCCTGCGAGGCCGCGCCCTGCTGAGGCGATAGCTCGCGAGGGCGACATGAAGCGACTGGGGGGCATCGTCTATGCAGGGGAAACCTATCGCCGGACAGTGTTGGCTCCCAAACTGCAATGCAGGGGCTAGTAATCGTCGCGGGGAAGTTGTCCACGTGGTAGAGCGGCTGATCCGTGGCCCACCGGCTTTTCTTCTTCCTGCGTGACAGTGGCCGGCAACCTGGCACTGATCCCCTACCGGCAGCCGCGCGGCGCCGGCGCCGGGCTCATCGCGGTCGACCTCACCAACCGCCGGATCGCCTGGAACAGCACCGTCGCCGCCAACAGCGCGCAGAGCCATGCCTGGACCGGCCACCAGGTGTACGCCGACGCCACGCGCGGGCGTGCTCTACGTCGGGTACGGGCGGACGCCGGGCATCACCGCCTTCGACGCCGCGTCCGGACGGCGGCTGTGGACCGGGCCGGGCCAGGGGACGCCGGTGATCGCGGGCAGCCGGGTCGTCTCGAGCACCGGCACGTCGCTGGTGGCGCTGACGCCGGCGGCTGCGGCGCGGCCACGTGCCGGGCGCAGTGGACGAAGACGTTCCCGTCGGGCACCGAGCTGGCCCTGGGCGCGACCGACGGCACCAGCCTCTACGTGAGCTACCGGAAGCCCGCACCGGCCAACTCCTACGGCGACCAGTACGCCGGTGTGCTTGCGCGCCTGTCGGTCACCAACGGCGCGCAGCAGTGGACGACGACCCTCGGCGACTACGTCACGCCGGCCGTCCGTGGCGGCAACGTGGTCTGGGTGATCAACGAGTACCGGACGTCGGCCGGCGCGCTGGGCTACCGGATCCTCGGCTTCAGCGCCACCGGCACAAGCGCGTCGCCGCTGGTGAGCATTCCGGTGCAGCAGCGCGGCTTCCCGCAGAGCCTGGCCGTCGGGGAGGGGCCCTGCTGCACAAGACGAACGTGCCGCAGCAACTGGTGGCCTACCGGGTGCCGGGCACGTGACCGAGCGCACTGAGGACTGAACCGACCGACGTCGCATCGGCTGCCGCGGTGCCTCGTTGACCCACTCAGAGAGCAGCTAGGGGACTGCGCACCGCGCGGCCTCTACGCTCGCGGCCTCTGGTCATGTGGTTCAGGGGATGCGTCGGAGGCTAGAGAGCGCGGATGCCGCAGGTACAGCTGTCGTGGGGGAGTGCCACCCACATCGGGCAGCGGGAGGAGAACGAGGACAGGCTCCTCGCCGTCCCCCCGCTGTTCGCTGTTGCCGACGGCATGGGTGGCCACGCCGCGGGTGCCGAGGCCGCCCAGCGCACCGTGGACAGCCTCGCGAAGACCATCGGGCGCCCCGTGCTCACCGTGCCGCTGCTGCAGGAGACGGTGCGGGCGGCGCACGCGTCGATCCAGGCGCTGGGCAACGAGCAGCCGGCGGCCTCCGGGGCCGGGACCACCCTGGCGGGGGTCGCGCTGGTCGAGGAGGACGGCGACCTGTGCTGGGCGGTGTTCCACATCGGTGACTCGCGCGTCTACGGCTGGACGCCGAGCACCTGGGGTCAGCTGACCGTCGACCACTCGCTGGTGCAGGTGCTGATCGAGGCCGGCCACGTGCGGCCGGAGAACGCCGCCACCCATCCCCAACGCAACATCGTCACTCGCGCGCTGGGAGCCGGCGGCGGGGGAGATGCCGATGTGACGTTGCTGGCCGTGGTGCCCGGCCAGCGGTTCCTCGTGTGCTCCGACGGCCTCTCCAACGAGGTGTCCGACGAGCGGCTGGCCGAGCTCATGGGCTCGGACCAGCCGGCCGGCGATATCGCCCAGCAGCTGGTCACCGAGGCCGCGGACAACGGCGGCCGCGACAACATCGCGGCCGTCGTCGTGCACGTCGACGGGGTGCTGGGCGACGGCGCCTCGGGCGCGGGCGCGACGGCGGCGCCAGAAGGCGAGCCGGAGGAGCAGCCAGCCACCGGCGAGTACCAGCAGGTGGAGGCCGGCATCCCGCCGCGCTGAGGCGGTCGTCGGCCGCCCCGATCGACCCATGGCGCGACGACCGGCGCTCCGACATCGAAGCGAGCGACTATGGCGGCGACATCGTCCCCACGGCTACGGGCGAGCAGCAGCCGTGGTGCACGAACGCGGCCACGTGCCCTGTTACGACAGACTGCTGGATGCCGGAGATGTCCGGAACATGGGGCCACATGGCGGGGCGCTGACGAGCGGTGCCGTCGATCGCTTGCCACGCCCTCGTGCTCGATCTCGATTACGTAGCGTCTACCTACGATGTGACAGTGCAGACGCCGTCAGCGAGGCTCACCGCCTACTTAGCGCTTGCCGCCGCTGCGCTCGCCGCCGCGGCGGCGGTCGTTCTGATCGCCATGCCTACTCTGTTGGCCGCTTCGCTTGTCCTCGTGGCGCTGGCGACCTTAATCGCCAAGCCCTCGCTCAGCGTGTACGCCAGCATTGCGCTTGGGCTCGCCACCCTGCCGGCAGCCATACCCACAGCGATCCATCCGGGTCCCTATACAATCTATCTGTTCGAGATACCGCTAGCTATCGCGGCGGCGTACACAGCGGTGCGAGTACGTCCTGGCACGGGCCGGCGAGTGGCCGCAGCCATCGCCATTTTATGCGTGACGTACATCGTAGGCTTGGTGACTGAGACTGACCAGATACGCCGAGTTGCGGAATTCCAGAGCCTCCTGGACCTCGTAACCGCCCTGTACGTCGCGTCTGGCATCCGCAAGTGGGGGATTCATAAGCAAGTGCAACGCGTCGTCGCCGGCGTGCTGCTCTGGTCCGCGGCGATGGTTCTCCTTGCCGCTCTCGGCGTCATAGACGTGGGCGGTCGCACAGAAACCGCCCACCTGGGCGACCAGGCGTTCGAGGCCACCAGGCTGCTCACCAATACTCAATTCTTGGCGCTTGCGGTAGCAGTGGGCTGCTTGGTCCGAGTCGTGACGGGACGCGAAAACTTCGGTGCGCTATCCCTTTTCGCCGCACCTTCCCTCGTGATACTCCTGCTTAGCTTCTCCCGCAACACCCTCCTGGGCCTGTTGGTGGCGATCGCCGTAGCGGTGGCCTTTAGTGGGCATCGAGTGAGGAAGATCGTGCGCGGAGTGACGGGCCTAATAGCAGCAGCGACCCTGGTTTGGGTAGTGGCCTGGCTGAGTCAAGGTACAGCTTTTGCCGCTTGGCTAGCGGAGCAGGGTAGGGCCTACAAGGAGCGCGTGTTTGGTGGACTAACGGATGGGGGCCTTCAATTCGACCCTTCCGCCGGTGCGCGACGCCGCGAGACGACGAACCTGTTGAACCATCTGAGTGATCAGCCGCTCACCGGACACGGGCTTGGTTACGCTTACCAACCGGCCTTCGGCAGCGGCTTCGATGCCACCCTCGGCCCATACTACGCACACAACTTCTGGCTTTGGCTTCTCGTGAAGGCAGGATTCCCCTTAGCTATAGGCTTTGCCCTCGCCATTTCAGGACCTCTTCTCAACCGGCACGCTTGGAACAGTCGTGCGGCTGTCGCGGCGGCCGCTGCTAGTGCAGCCTTGCTCATCATCTGCTTCGTCGCGCCGCTTCCGCTGGACAACTGGAACAGTCTGGCACTGGGACTAACTCTGGGCGTACTTGCCGGTGAGGTGCAGCATGGTAGGCAGGGCAAGCTGCGCTCGGTTCGAGGCGCTTCTTCCGGTTCGGGCTGCGTAGAAGGCTTCGGTCCAGTCGGCGGAATCAAGATGCAACGGGGGTAGCGCGGCTCGGTACGTCTGTCGCTCGCGACTGCGATCCTCACTCGAGATCCCCTGAGGGTCCCACCGGGCGATTGCCCACTGCGCAATGCGATATCAAAACACAACGGTGTGCCGGGCCAGTTCTCCTCGTCGACCGAACCTGCCTCTCGCAGGGCGTCAGACGACGCTATGTTCAACGCAAAATTTGCTGGTGGTCATCTACCGACCGCCACGACCAGACCGTCTTGAGGCCGAGCGCACCCGCGGTTTCGCTCCTGCCCTGAATAGCTCGTCTCATCGCCCTAGCGCCACAGCCTGCCGACGGGCGGAGGACCAACCTCACGACCAATCTTCGAGGGTCAAGTCTGATTGCTGGATCTCCCCGGACTCGCGCCACCTTGCCAACCCTTTGTTAGCGAGAAGTTCGGCGATCTGCTCCTGATGATCGTCTACATGCTCGCCGCGACTAGCACGACGAGGCACAACGATCGGCTCCAGCCCGAGCTCGAGAGCTTGAAGCACCGTTCCGACTCCTGCATGGGTCACCAGTATGTCGCACCATCGCATCCACTCCGACATCGTGTCGCCACTTACCTCGAGCGCCACTTCGCCCGGTAGGTCGGCGTAGGTCGTTGCTCCCACTTGCCAACGCACTTCGTGCCGAGGGCTGAGCAGCTTCTTCACGTTCTCCACAAGCGAATCGAAACGATATGGCTTGATCGTTCCGAGCGTTACGAAGACGCGTATGGTCTCCCGGTCGTCCTGCACGATCGGCCGTTGGCCAGAAACCAAGGCGTCCAAGACGCTCACGTCATGGGCCCACTTCCCGCCTGCCCAATGCTCGTGTTGGGTGAAGAGATGCACCCATGGCATCCTCTCCAATATGCGACCGGACAGGGACGGGCCTGAAGTCCGCGCTATGCTCTCGACATAATAGAAGGGCGTTCGGGTGAGGCGCGCTGCAATGGCGGCGGCTGGCGCAATCGCCGCGCCCGTGCTCACTACGCCGCCGAACGGCCTCGCGCGCATGGCGCGCACCAATGGCCTAACTGCGCGCAGCGCGCCGGCCCAGTCGCGCGGTCTCAGATAGGGAACGTACGTGACCGACTGGTCGGCCAGCAGCGCCTGGCTTTGTGCATTGGCGAAAGTGATCCAATGCGAGTCGCCACGGGCCTCGAGAGCTCGGGCCAATAGTCGAGCCTGCTGCAAGTGCCCGCCTGTGGACGCCACCATCAGCAGTGTCTCGCCGCGCGGGAGTCGTCGTGCTGCGTTCATAGGCACTCCTCTTGCGCGGTGGAGTCGCCCACCATGGATCAAGGGTAGGGTAACCTAACGCCGCGTTCATGTTGCCGCTGTGGCGGCAACAGGAACGCATGCCCCTAGGCAGCGACGGACGTTCGTCCCCAACGATACAGAACTCCGGAGGGCGTCCTTGCGAGTGCTCATCCTTGCTCCGTGGTTCCGAAATCTGGCACGCATTCATGCCAACGAGCTCGAGCGCGCTGGCTACCGGGTGCAAATAATCACCACCTCGGCGCAGCGTCCGAGCGCTTTCGACGCCCGGTCAGACGAGCTAGTGCTCGAGCCGCGTCTGCGGTCTTCGCGTGTGGCGGCAGGTGTCTTCGCGGCTCACCGGGTGGTCCGATCGTTCGAGCCAGATGTGATCCTGGCCGATGACACATGGGATCCGCGCTTCGCGTTCATCAAGTGCGGCGCTACTCCCCGTGTCGTCGTCGTGCACGACGTCGACCCTCATGACGACGCACATCGCCTCGGCGTTTGGAAGCGGGTGACAATGGAACGACATCGGCGCCGGGCGTCGATGTTGGCCGCCTTCAGCAACTTCACCGAGTCGGCGCTACGTCGATATTGCCTTCCGGTGGTGCGTCTGGCGCTAGCGAGTGAAGTGTCAGCGCTCAGCCCGGAGCGACCGAGCGCGGGTCGGCAGGGCTTTCTCTTCTTCGGTCGGGCCTCGTACTACAAGGGAGTCGACTTCCTTCTTGACGCGTGGAGGCAGGCGAGACCCCATCTGCCGCCCGGGGAAACCCTGACCTTCCTCGTGTCCGGGAGCCAAGCCGACGGCTCGCTGGCGCAGTGGGACGACTCGTCCGACGTGCGAGTGATCCGTGGCAGCTACACCGATGATGACCTGGCGCTGCACCTCGGCTCTGTCCGAGCGGTTGTCCTGCCATACCGTGAGGCGTCGCAGAGTGGGGTTCAAGTGGTCGCTCACCAGTTCGGGGTGCCAGCCATCGTGACGCGCGTGGGGGCCCTGCCTGAATACCAGGCCGACGAGGAGCCCGTGGTCCCGTTCGGATCGGTCGACGAACTGGCGGACGCCATGGTGGACCTTCTGGACGACTGCAAGCAGCGAGAGTTGGCCAGACGGGTACTGGAGGAATACGAGGAGAACCACAGTAGGGAAGCGGTCGCTCGCCGACTTGTCGAAGCCCTGAAAATCGCAAGCAATGCATAGAGTGGTGATTACGTCCAACACGCTGTCGCTCGGGGGTGCTGAGAGACAGCGTGTGGCGTTGGCGAATGCGCTTGGGGCTGGCGGTGACGCCGTGGAGCTCAGGCTCCTCCAGTCCGGCGGGCCTCTTGAGAGCGCGGTCGACACGAGGTTGGTGACCTTGAATCGCGTCCGGAATTATGCTGCAGTGGGATGGCCGTCCTCGCCGAGCGTGATAATAACTGGCACGACGAACACCGAGATCATGCACGGATGGCTGTTCAAGTTGGCATCAAAAGGTCGAGCGAAGTGGATAGTTGCGGTGCACAATCCCACGAGGGGTGGGACGACACCGTTCTCGCGTTTCGTGAGCGCCGGCATCCGAGCGGCAGATGCTGTAATCCTGCTGAGTGAGAAGCAACGATCCGACCTATCGCACATCCGGATGCGCAGAGTGTCAGTGATCCCTAACGGGATCGACGTCGCTCCGTATCGACACGCTAGGTACCTCACTCGCGACAATGTGGTGCTGTCCGGACCTGAACCGCCTGTCAGGCTCGTGTTCATCGGACGCCTTGTACCACAGAAAGGTTTGGACCTTCTACTGAGCGCGCTGCGGGAGTGCCTCGACCTGGCATGGACCTTGGTGGTCGTGGGAGACGGGCCGTGCCGCGCACTCCAGACCGACGAGTCGTTCGCGGACGTCCTCAGCAGGGTCCAATGGCACGGCAGTAAGTCCGCCGAAGGCGTCCTGTGGCAGAGCGACATGTTGGTGGCGCCCTCCCGGAACGAGGCATATCCGCTTGTATTGTTGGAGGCTGCCGCGGCCGGCCTACCGTTTGTTGCCACTGACGTTGGCGCCGTCTCTGAGATCGCGTCGAAAGCGGCAGCCGTCCTGTGTGACGCGGACGTGCGATCCTTGGCGGAGGCCATCAGAGAGGCTCTGGCGCACTACCCCGCATTGGCTGCCAAGGCTCGCATGCTGCGCGAGTCGGCATGGGAGAACTTCGATCGGTCGATGATGGTGGGCGGGTACAGGGCGCTGCTCGACAGGCTCGTCGGTGTCTGAAGCGGATGTCCGCGTGGTCCATGTGGGCCCCAGCGTGCGAGATGTCGGGGGTATATCGAGCGTCATCGCGACGTACGTTGCGGCTGGCCCTGAAGTCGGATTGCCCTCCACTGCGATAGCGTCCTTCTCCAGCAAGGACTCGCGCGCGCAGTCGTTACGCCGTTGGGCGACTGCAATGCGTGGTGTCATTAGCTTCGCTCGAGGCGAACGTGGAGTGCTGCATGTGCACATCTCGCAAAAGGGATCGCTGCTGAGAGAGGGGATATTCCTCCGCCTAGCGAGAGCGCTGCGTTTGCCGCGGGTCGTCACCATTCACGGGTCTAGCTTCGTGTCGTTCGCCAAGCGATGGCCGCGGGCGACTCGACTGGCCCTCAGGCCAGCTTCCGCAATACTCTGCCTGACCGATGAAACGGCGGAAATGGTGAGGCGGCTCCTTCCGTCGGCAGATGTCAGAAGAGTGGTCAATGCCATCGCAGTAGATGCGTCTACGGAGCCATTGTCGCCAGTGCCTACGGCCTGCTTCGTCGGCGAGGTGGGGCGTCGGAAGGGCGTCGACGTGTTGGTCAAAGCCTGGCCAGAGGTGAGGCGGCGGGTGCCCGACGCCCGCCTCCTGCTGGCGGGCCCGGTCCCGGTGGGTGCTGACGACCTGCTTGCTGACGCGGTGGCATTGCCTGGCGTGCAGTACGTCGGCGTGCTGGATGTCCCCCAGGCGCAGGCGCTCATGCGCTCCTCTTGGTTGCTGGTTCTGCCCTCGAGGGCAGAGGCGCTCCCGCGTAGCCTCCTCGAGGCCATGGCCTGCGGCAGGCCGGTTGTCGCAACGGCTGTCGGGGACGTCGGCACTCTCGTGGACGCGTCTGTGGGCCGGCTGGCTGAGCTGCGGGAGGACGAGATCGCAAATGCCATGGCGACTCTGCTCAACGACGGTGACTTGTCCTATGAACTCGGCTCCGCTGCTCGACGCCGCGTAGAAGTTGACTACTCGCTGGGTGCCCACCTGGTGCAGCTGCGGGCCATCTATGCCAGCTTGAGGCATAGACCGTGACAGAATCGACTCGACCGGGTCTGGGCCGTCTGTTAGGTCAGCAGGCGCTCGGGCGTGTTGCGTCACTCTCCCTGGCGTTTGCCGGTGTCTTGGTCAGTTCGCGTTACCTAGGTGTCGAAGATTTCGGCCGGCTCAGCGCTGCGCTCGCAACCGTGGGCCTCCTGTCCGCCTTCACCGACTTCGGGGTGAATGCGGTGGTCGTCCGGAGGCAGGCTGGCGGTGGATCTCTCGATCGGCTGATTGCCACTTCCTTGGGCCTGTCGCTGGCGATACTCCTGCCACTCTCGGGCGTGGCGGTGCTGCTCGCTTGCCTCATCTATGCAGATGACGAAACAGCCCGTTCTCTAACGCTCGCCTTAATTCCTTACCTCGTGCTGTCGGGGGTTGGGTCATCCCTGTTGCCAGTATTTCAGGTCGCGGAGGATTTCAAGGGCTCCGCTGCGGCTGAGACGGTCTCGGCCGCCGTCACTCTGGTCGGCTGCGCTCTGGTGGCGGCGCTCTCGGGTCCCGTGTTGGCCTTCGCTATCTGCACCGACGCCGCTGCGCTAGCTCGACTCGCAGTTCTGTGGGCAACTGCCCGGAAAGTGTCGAGGATTCGAGTCTCCGGGTCCGTCGCGAGTTGGCTCAGCTTGCTCCGCGAAGCGAGCCCCCTGGGGCTGGCGATGTTGATCGGAATACTCTATCTGCGACTCGACATGGTTCTCCTATCGGCTTTGTCGCCGCCAAGTCAAGTCGGGGTTTACGGGCTCGCGTATCGACTCTTGGGTGTTGCGGCGAGCATCCCGAATCTCGTCGCGTCCAGTGTTCTCTTCCGACTCTCAAAGACGGCGGTGGGAGGGAGTCGTCGGGAGTTGCGGCTTGGTGTGCGGGACTCCCTCGCAATCACCAACAGATGGATGGCTCCTGCGGTGATTGGCGGTGCCTTCGTGGCAGACCGCCTCATGGAGTCAGTGGGCGGGGCGGAGTTCCGTGCGGGAGGCGTCGTCTTAGCACTTCTCTTGGCTTCGGCGGGGTTCACCGCCCTCAACTTGACGCTCGGGAGCGTTCTGATCGCGATAGGCCGGAACAAACTGCTGGTGACCCTCGGCTTGACTTCGTTGATCCCGAACGTGGCGCTCAATGTTGTGCTCATCCCTCACTTCGGCGCCTTAGCTGCGGCCGCGGTACTGGCTGGCACCGAAGCCCTGGCTTGTGGAATTGCGGCGTGGTGCTGCAGGGGCTTCCTGACAGTCGGGGTGCTGGCGAACTTCCTGCTTCTCGCGCCTGCCCTGGGGTCGATGCTGTTCGCTCTGCATCTCGGCGCAGCCCTCTCCGTGTTCCTGCAGGTGCCGATCGCTGGGGCAGTGTTCTTGGTTGTGCAATGGATCGTAGAGAGGGTGCGGCATGGACGGGATGGCGTGGCCGACTGTGGTGATCGTGAGCTATCGAAGTCCTGAGTTGCTGCGAACGTGTCTGCGATCCCTGTCTCAACATGCCCCGCTATGGCCGGTTGCAGTAGTGGACAACTTGTCCGACCGGAGTGGCGACGTGCGGGAGTTGTCGCGGGACTTTCCCAACGTCAAGTGGACCTTCAACGCCGAGAACTTGGGCTTCGGAGCTGCGGTCAACGCTGCGACGCGTGACTTGGTGGGGGACTTCCTGTTGCTCAACCCCGACGCAGAGTTGCTGGCGTCACCGGTTGGGCTTGCTGAACTGCTCCGCGCTCGACCGGATGTGGGTGCTGTCGGGCCGCTGTGCGAGGGGTATGGCGTGGAGCCATGGGATGTTGCTCATCGTCAGATCGGGCCCGTCCGAGCACTCGTGTCGGCGTCCGGATACGCCCACCGCTTGCGGGGTTGGCGCGCTTCTGACTTGTATGCGGACCTGCCCGAGTCGGGGGTCGGATACCTGACAGGGTCTTGTCTGCTGGTGCGCGGTTCGGCATGGAGGAGTGTGGGCGCGTTCGACGAGCGCTTCTTCCTCTACTCCGAGGAGGTGGACTGGTGCAGGAGGGCCCGTCAGGCCGGCTGGCGCCTAGTGCTGCATCCGCAACGCTTGGTGCGGCATGCCCCGGCCGGCACGGTGTCGGACTCCCCATCGCTGATGTCAAGGAGTGAGTTGCTCCTGCAAGAGTCGCAAAAGATGTACATCGACAAGCATTTCAACATGTTGAGCCGCGGGCTGTACCGGGCCGGGATGTGGGCTATGCACAGGTTGCAGCGAAGCAAGCGCGGAAGGAAGTCCAGTGGCTCTGACGCGGCGCCGCGAAGGAGCCATTGAGTTTCGAAGCAGTCAGGGGCCGGGCGGATACTCGGGTCGTGTGAGCTTTCTGACCTCAGCAAGTCCCGTTGCGATATTCCAGGTCTCGGCCTCTTCGATCTTGGACTCTCGGCGGTATAAGACTTGGTCCTTACTAGCGTCGCTCAAGCGACAGTCGGACACGGTCCTGGGGTCGCGCAATCTGAAGTCCTGCAGCGAAGCAGTTGTCAGAGTGTCGGTCCCCCCGGAACTCACAGTCGTTGCTTGTGGCGGCGCTACGTGTTGGTGACGGCGGCCACAGTCCTTGCTCGTGTGGTGCGTCGCCTTCAAATGTCGAGCAGGCGGGCGTGTGAGGGCCCCGTAGGCTGGCGGGCGTCAGGACCTTCGGTGTCGATACGGCTGGCCGTCGTCCCAGCGCAGGGCTTTGGTTCGGAGCTCGGACTGTGAGTGGCCAGTTCGGGCGGGTCAAGGCTCGCGCGGTCTCGCTCCGGCGGGGGACTGTGACTTGACCGGCTCAGGCTCTCGGGGTGCTGTAAGAACAGCCGGTTGTTGTCGAGACGGGGAGCGGCAGTGGAACTGCGCGATGTCCTGGCCGCTCTACGAGCCACGTGGTGGCTGCCCGTCATAGGGTTGATCGCGGGGAGCGTCGCGGCCCTCCTGTTCAGTCTGACGCGGACGCCGTTGTACACATCAAGCACGCAGCTGTTCGTGTCGGCACGTGACTCGTTCTCGAGCGCAGATGCGTTCGAAGGATCGTTGCTAGCCCAGGCGCGTGTGACGTCCTACGCCGACCTGATCGTTGGCGATGAGCTGGCGTCCCGGGTAGAGGATCGGCTAGGTCTCGAGGAGACGGGCCTCACGAGTGCCATCACGGCTGAGGCGTCCGCGGACACGGTCCTCATCGATGTTGAGGTCACTGACCCCTCGCCGGAGCAGGCACAGCGGGTGGCAGACGCCGTCGGTGCCGAGTTCATCGAGTTCGTCGGCGAGCTCGAGGCACCCGACGGCGAGGGAGTCTCGCCTGTACGGGTGACGGTGACGGACGAGGCCGATGTGCCCGAGTCGCCGACCAGTCCACTGACCCGGCGGAACGTCCTACTCGGCGCCTTGGTGGGCTTGGTCGTCGGGGGCGGGCTCGCGGTTCTTCGTGCACGACTCGATCGCACGGTCAAGGACGTCGAAGAAACGGCGAGGCTGGCCGGAGCCCCCGTGATCGGCACGGTGCTGAAGAGCGATGCCCTGGACAAGGTGCACACCATCGACCGGGTCGGGGACAGTCGCACCACCGAGGATTTCCGTCAGCTGCGTACCAACTTGCAGTTCCTCAACGTGGACGAGCCGCCCAAGGTCATCATGGTCTCGAGCGCCATCCCGTCGGAGGGCAAGACGACGCTCGTCATCAACCTCGCGCTCGCTCTGGCCGATGCGGGACAGCAGGTCACCGTCATCGAGGCGGACCTCCGGCGCCCGAAGGTGACGCGCTATCTGGGACTCGTCGGCGGCGTCGGCCTGACCAACGTGCTCTCCGGCACGGCCGACGTGGCGGACGTCGTCCAGACCTACCGCGAGAACCTCTCGGTCATCGCGGCCGGCCCCAACCCGCCCAACCCCGGCGAGCTCCTCGCCAGCAAGCACATGTTCTCCCTGCTGGACAAGCTGCAGGGTGACAACGACTTCGTGCTCATCGACGCCCCGCCACTGCTTCCGGTGGCGGACGCATCCGGGCTCGCCGTCTACATGGACGGCGTCGTGCTCTCTGTGCACTACGGCAGCACCCGCAAGGACCAACTCGAGCAGGCCGCCGCACTGCTCCAGCGAGTGGGTGCCACGACCCTGGGTGTCGTCATGAACATCGTCCCTCCCAAGGCCGAGCTGGTCGCCGCCTACGGCTACGAGTACGGGTATGCGTCCACCGATGCGGGCTCGGGCAACGCGGGTAGTGGAACGCGACTCGGACGCCGATCGAAGAGCAAGGGCCGCACCGTCACCACGCGGTCATGAGCCCGCTGGCTGCGGCAGTCTGAGGTGGCGGCAGCTGAGCCGCGGGAGCCCGGGTCCGGGCCGGTCGATCGGCTGAGGAAGGCCGGCGCGGGGATCGGCGTCATCGTCGCGGCGGTTCGGTTGGTGTGGGCGGCGAGCCCTCTGCGGTGCGCTGTCACCTTCGGCGTCCAGGCGATGGCGTCGCTCTCGCTGCTCGTGCAGGTGCTGCTCGTCGACCAGGTTCTGTCGATCCTGACCGAGGCTCCCGGAACAGGGCGGCGCATCGGCGATGCGCTCCTGCCGGTCGCCATGCTCACCGTGGTGTCGACGGCGACCACCGTAGGGCTGGCGGCGGCCAACCTGCAGAACCGAGTGCTCGGCGACCTGGTCAACAGGGAGGTCTGGCGGAAGATCCTCGACGTCAGCTTCGGCGTCGACCTGGCCACGTACGAAGATCCCGAGTTCCACGACCAGGCGGCCAGGGTCCAGGCGAGTGCCGGCCCGCAGACGGAGGCCGTCGCCTACGGCGTCGTGCTGCTCGTGGGCGACGTCCTGGGCATCATCGCCGGCGCTGTCGGACTGTTCGCCGTGGCCCCCCTCCTGGCGCCGCTCCTGCTCCTGTCCGGGGTGCCACTGATCGTGGTCTCCCAGGTCGTGGGCCGCCGGGAGTTCGCCTTCGCGCTCCGGCAGAGCGAACCCACCCGGCGCCGGCACTACCTCGAAGCCGTTCTCGTCCAGCGCGAGCTCGCCAAGGAGGTTCGAGCCTTCGCCTTGCAATCGCGGCTGCGGGCCCGCTGGGAGCAGTACTACGACGCCTATCTCCGCGATACCCGGGAGCACGTCAACCGCCGGTTGCGCATGCTGCTCGCCGGTCACCTGATGGCCGCCCTGTTGTCGGGTGCTGCTCTGGTGCTGGCTGTCGTTCTCGTGGCTCGCGGATCGCTCAGCGTCGCCGCCGCCGGAGCGGCCTTGGTGGCACTGCGTCTGCTCGGTAGCCGAGTGTCCGGCGCGACGCAGAACGTCGGCACCATCTTCGAGGCGTCCCTCTTTTTGCGTGAGCTGGCGGGCTTCTACGCCCGACGGCCAGAAGCAGGCCGGCGAGCCGGTCTGGCTCGGGCGCCGGAGGAGTTCGAAGAAATCCGTGCGACGCGGATTTCCTTCACCTATCCGCGGGCGCCCCAACCTGCTCTCCGAGGTGTCTCGATCACCCTCCGCCGCGGCGAGGTGGTCGCGCTGGTGGGCGAGAACGGAAGTGGGAAATCGACCCTCGCCAAGTTGCTGGCCGATCTGTACGAGCCAGACGAAGGGATCATCACCTGGGACGATGTCGATCTGCGGTCGCTCGATCCGGAGTCGGTCCGCCGCAGGATGGCGATCATCTTCCAGGACTTCGCCCGGCTCAGGCTCAGCGCGCGGGACAACATCGCTCTGGGCGCGCTGGACGGGGAGGCCGACGAGCCCGCCGTCCGAAGAGCGGCCACGCAAGCCGACGCCGACGATTTCCTCGCTGCCCTGCCGCACGGATACGACACCGTGCTGAGCAAGGAGTTCAGCGGCGGAACGGATCTCTCGCTAGGGCAGTGGCAGCGCGTGGCGCTGGCGCGCGCATTCGTGCGGGATGCACCCCTCCTCATCCTCGACGAGCCCTCCGCGTCACTTGACCCGCGGGCGGAGTACGAGCTGTTCGAGCGCATTCGCACGCTGTTCGCCGACCGCACTGTGCTGTTGGTCTCGCACCGGTTCTCGACGGTGCGGCAGGCCGACCGCATCTACGTGCTGTCGCAGGGTCAGGTCCTGGAAGAGGGGAACCACGAGCACCTCATGGCTGCGCAAGGCGTCTACGCCGAGCTCTTCGACCTGCAGGCGCGTGCCTATCGGGATGACGGTGACTGAGCACGCCAGGGCCAGTTACCACGAGTAACCCGAGAGGTGGATTCACTGGAAAGTGGTGTCACTCACTCCCCGGTCGGTCTTCCGCGAGCCTGGTCACTGTTGTCACACTAGCCCCGACATCACGTCATCACGGGGAGACGATCATGAAGTACGCGACGCCTCAGCTGCGCAAGCTGGGCACCCTCTCGGAGCTGACCCTCGGGTCCGGCGGTAGCGCCGGCGACGGTGGTTCCAAGACGCGCGGCAAGAACCAGCCGGTTCAGGGGGCCAACAACCTGCTCGGTAACGTCGCCGGCAACTAGCCGGGACCTGCGAGGTTCAGTCTGCTCTCGTGCGGAACCACCGGTCCAGCTGATCCGTGCGGGCCAGGTGGAAGGCCGCAGAGGCGGCGGCGTCGCCTTGTGCGTGACGCAGTCGCGCCAAGGCTGCCGGCTCCAGCCAGCCTCGCTTACTCAGTGGACCGGCGGCGATCTCCCGCGCGCGGTCGTCGTCGGGCTGCTGCACCACTTCTGAAAACTCGGCCTTCGACTGCCGCTCGCGCACCATCGGTGGCAGTCGATCGCGGAACGCCGCGACTTGGAGCGCGCGGAAGTGCCCGCCGCGCACGGGGAACCACGGATCCAGCCCATAGGTCGCCTGGATGACGCGGGGGTCGAGGAGCGGGTGCGTCGTCCGCCATCTGCTGAGGTCGGCGACGATTGCGCCGTCCTCGAGGATCCGCGCAAGATAGCCGGACGTCAGCCCGTCGCAGCGTTCATCGACAGCCTCGACTCCCGTCACCGGCAGGGGACGGGACCTCAGGCGGTCGAGCAGTCCTGAGCGCCGCGCCGCTCGAGAGTCGACGTGCGGCGGGACGTGAGTCCGCCGCCGGGCGCGAAGGTGGCCGAGTGTGGGGCGCCACAGCTGCTGCCAGCTCGGCCAGGGAGCGGTGACCGTCGTCCGCGCCAGCCGCCACATCAAATCGCGGCGCCGCTGTTGCAGCGCGCTGACGATCAGGCTGGGCGTCGACATGGCGGTGAACGCGTCATCGCCGCCCAGGCCGCTCAGCGCGCTGGTCCGTCCCGCGTCCAGCAGCGCCCGGTGCAGCCCCACGGACATGGTGAAGTTGGGATCCGGCGGCGGACGCCGCAGGTCGTGCACCAGCCGGTCGGTCTCTTCCGCGGTGGGCAGCCACGGTGCGGCCGACACCGCTCGCAATCCCCAGTGCTCAAGCACGGCGTCCGAGAAGGTGCGCTCGTCCGCCCTCGGCCCCTCGAACAGCAGCCGGCCCGCGAGCACGTCGTCGTAACCAAACTCCACGAGCGTGCCCACGATCGCCGACGAGTCGATCCCTCCGCTCAACTCGCTGGTCGCGGCGCCGATGGCGCGCACCCGGTCGCGCACGGCCTCGTCCACCGCTGCCCGGGACCGCTCGACGGCCTCATCCCAGGAGACGTCCGGTTCGGCTCGGATGTCCCACCGGTGGTGCAGGCGCACGGAGTGGGCATCTCCTGTCGAGATCCACGTCGCGCCGGGCCCCAGGCTGGTGATACCGCGGTGCAGCGTCGGTCCGATGCTCCGCATGTCGCCGGCGAGGTAGGCGAGAGCTTCCACTTTGTCGACCGAGTCGTCGACCCACGACTGTGCGCAGAGGGTCGCGACCTCGCTCGCTCCGCTGTGGCGGACCCCGGAGCGGGCCTGGTACCAGGGCCGCACGCCCACCGGGTCCCGCGCGACCAGCAGCCGGCCCCTGCGCCGGTCGAGGACGATCGCGACGAAGTCCCCCAGGAGCCCGTCGGCCACACGCTCACCGGTCGACCTGTACCGATGGTGGAGCAGGTCGACGTGCGATCTGCCCTCCTCGAAGAGGTTGTGCAGATGACCGTCCAGCACGACCAGGACGTCGCCGTCGTCAGCGCTGGTGACCCAGCGGTGCTCCGCCGTCCACGCCACCGCGAGGCCCTCATGGGCGGCCCACGAGATGGACCCCCGCGCGATCCGGGACGCCAGTACCCGCCGCAACTCCTCGACGGCCGCGGCTCCTGACGCCACAGCGGCGGTGAACGGGTTCACACGATCCTCGCGAGGTAGCGCTCGGCGTCCCCGACCGAGAGCTGGACGTAGTCCGCGACCGCGGCGGCATCGTCGTTCAGCACGGTGTCGCCTGCTTGCACCCAGGCGTGCGCTTCCACGCCGGCCGGCCCGCGCCGGACCCCGATGTGGAGGGTCGCCCCCAGGCCGCACCGGTCGAGCTCGCGGAGCAGCGTGACCGACCGGCGGAGGCAGGTCGGCTGCACGGGGAGGAGCCCGAGTCCGGCGTCGACTGCCGCGACGACGGGGCCAGCTTCCTCCGCCGCGGCCGTCGGGAGCTCCGACCGGCCACGGAGGAGGGGACGTAGGCCGCGGCGCCTCAGCGTCGCGGTGACCCAGGCGCCGTCCCAGACCGATCGGCAGGCGCTCCACCGACGCCTTCGGCGAAGGGCGGCGACGAAGCGCCGGACGTCGGCGCTCGAGACCCGGCGGGGCCGGCGCGCGAGCAGGCCGATCCGCCGGCGGAGCCCGCTCACTGGTCCTCCTGGGCCCCGGACAACCCGATCCGCAGCTCCCTCTCCGCCGCCACCAGCCCGAGCTGGCCCCGGGGCACGTCGAGCACGGCGATGCGCACGGAATCGGCCACGCATGCGAGTCGGTCGACGACGGCGGAGAGGGACCGTCCTCCGCCGAGGTCCAGGTGGAACGTGTTCCGGAAGAGTGCCGCGTGGGCGTCGACACCACGCAGGGGATGCAGAGCCGCCGGCTGATCCGCGTCCACCGGGTGCACGACCGCGACCAGCGTCAGGGGCGCCGGTTGCAACCGGAAGGGCTCCGGTCCGGCGCCGTCCAGGCGCCGCTTGCCGACCACTTCCGTGCCCTCGGCCGGGTGCATGCCGAGCAAGCCGAGGGCGTCGGGCAACAGTCGCACGGTGGAGTACGTCGGCTCGGCGGTCAGTGGCGGCCCCAGGTCGAGGACCGCGCCGTCGTCCCCGCCCACCGTCCACCCGCGTTGGCCGGCGAACGCGGTCAGTGTGGACTTCCCGGACCCGGTCGGACCCATGAGCACGGCGGCTCGTTCGCCGAGGCTCACGACGGCCCCGTGCAGTACCATCTCGCCGCGGCGGGCGAGCACGAGCGGGAGCACGTGGTCGAGCACGAGGTGCTGTTCCAGGTCGGAGGCCAGCGGGCCCCCCATCACGATGCCGCCGTCGGTGTCCCGGACCTCGAACAGCACGTCGCCGTAGAACTCGACGACCAGTCGGTCGGGAAGCGACCAGAGCCGGCGCCACACGTCACCGTCGGCCGTCCGTGACTCCACCGCAGGGGTGTCCGGGAGGCCTACGGGGCCGATCCCCAGCAGCCGGAGGTCTCCGTCGATCGGCTCGGCTCCGGGCCGAACGATGCGCAGCCCCCGGGCCGCGTGGACCGCTTCGCCCGGTCGGGTCAGCACGGCAGCCCCCGCGACGGGACCCGACCGCAACCCCCGACCGCCGTCGGCATCAGGATGCGGAGCGCCGCTCGAGCAGCCCCGCCTGCAGCAGCTCGTGGACCAAGCGATCGACATCTGCGCGCAGCACCGGCAGCTCGACGTCGTAGTCCTCGGCGAGGGCAGCGATCGCCTGCTCCTCCGGTTCCCGCGTCAGGCGGGTGACGATGCTGGCGCCGACAGGGTCCAGCCCGTAGTAGTTCTCGTCGTTCAGGTTGAGGAGCACCATCTCGGCGTCGACCTCACGGGCCAGCACGCCGTCGGGGAAGGCATAGGAAGGCGCATCGGCCGCGGTCATCTCGACCTCCTCGGGGAGTGTGGTGGGGTGGGCGGGACGTGCTGATACGCCGGGTGCTGTCATGACAGGTGGGGGGAAAGTCTAGGCAGCGCGGCACCAGGGGTGGCCTACACGGAGGCGTAGGGAATCACGTCTCTTCTCAGGGTGAGGGGCGGTACCGACGGCGGGCTCGGACGGCGGCCGGCAGGCGGTGGAGCAGCGTGAACGGGCGCCGCAACCGTGCCCGAGCGAGGGTCCACGGGGTCCGGGCCTCCTCCGGGTACATCAGCCGCCACCATGCTCGGGGTGGGAACACGTAGATGGCAGCGAACCGGATGCGCTGCGCCCACGTGCCCTTGTCCAGCGTCCGCTGGAGCACGACGGCCGCGTTGGTCGCGGAGTCGGCGCGCATGCGGGTCTCGAGGCGGCGCGGCTCCGGCAGGCCGAGGTCCCGGGCGAGTGCCTCCCCTTCCGGCACGAGCCGCAGGCCGGCGCTGAACGTCTCGACCGCCTCCAGTCGTTCGGCCAATTGGGCGGCGGCGCGCCACGTTGAGGTGTCCACGCGGGCCAGTCCCAGCGCCAGGTCGCGCGCCGCCTTGTCGTCGGCCAGACCGCGCTGCGCCACGTGCAATGCGAGGTGCAGCGCGCGCGCGTGTGGAGCCAGGGCGCGGACCGAGGTACCACGCCAGGACCACGGCACGGTCACGTGGGAGAGGACGTCCCATGCCGTCCGTGGCGGGACACCGATGCCCTTGATGGTCACGTGCAGGTCGAGGTCGACGCCTCGATGGTCCTGCAGGGGTTGCTCTTCCGGGGATTGGGTGGCGCGCCAGGCGGCGGAGAACAACTGCCGGTACCCCAGCTCGGCGAGAGACCGGACGACGGCCGACTCCGCCTCGGGGGAGACGAGGAGGTCGAGGTCCCGGTAGGTCCGCGCCCCTGGGTCCGGGTAGAGCCACGAGGCGATGGTGTCGCCCTTGAGCACGATCACCTCGTGCCCGGCTCCCTCGAGGTGGCGCACGACCTCGCCGCAGGCATGGTCGAGGAGCAGCGACCTGACGCGGTCGTCGACATCCACGGGCATGTCACCTCCTCCTCCGGACCGAGATGATCCCTGCCGGACTGCGACAGGGCATTCCGACCGCTGATGCGACGGTCAGGCCGGCACGGCGACGGCCGGATGGGTCCGGACACTCGAGAACAGCACCGGGATGAGAGGGCGCAGCGCGCGGTCGATGACCGCAGCCACGTCCTCGTGGACGCTCGACCGATGACCGATCGGGTCCCGGACGTCGTCATCCCGTGACTGCCGGCGCGCTCGGACGGCATCGAGGCGGCGGCCGAGTTCACGGGCTCGCCACTCCAGGGGCATCGTGCGCAGCCCGGTCAGCTCCACCTGCCCGACCAGGTCCGCAGCCTCCAGGAGGGTGAAGGTGCGGCGCAGCCCCCGTGGAGTCGTCTCCAGCACGGCGCGCCGCTGATCGCGGGTCATCGTCAGGACGAGGTCCGCGTCGTCGGCCATCTCGGCAGAGAATGGCCGGGACACGAAGCCCTCGGGATCGCCACCCAGCCGCGACAGCGCGAGCGCGCTGTGCGGATCCATCCGGCGGCCGGCGACCGTATCGAGCCCGGCGCTCGCTATCTCGACGCGGGCGAGTTCCGGGCTCTCTGCCAGGAGTCGCTCGGCGGCTCCGCGAGCCAGCCGCTCGGCGATCGGCGACCGGCAGAGGTTGCCGGTGCAGACGAAGAGGATGCGCACGGCGCGACGCTAAGAGGCCTGCGCCCACATGCGACCCGTGCAGATGCCGGGGTGACTCGAAGGGGGGACGGCGGCCGCGCCCGTGGTGAGCTGCGGAGATCGCCGGGTGTAGTCCATCCAACACTTCCGGCACGCCCCGCTCTCGGGATAGCCTCGCTCTGCCGGTCGAACGCCGAGGTTCCTGGCGCACTGGCACTCACCACTGGAGCACGGGGGCTCCGGGGTATCGCACGGGGAGCTCACCCTTTCATGTCCGTCCTGCGTGACGAACTGGTCCGCCCTGACGACGTTTCTTCGGTCGACGGGTGGGGCTTCGCCGCCTCCCGGCTCCGGGGCGAGGGCACGACCGCCCGCCGCGCCTGGCGAGGCGCCTACGTCCGGCACCTCGTCGCAGGTGATGCGGTCGTGGCAGGTGTCGCGGCCACGGTGGGGTACGTCGGGCGCTTCGGACCGGTCGGGTCGGGCGTCGAGCACGTGCCCTTCGCCATCGCGCTGCTGCTGCCCGTCGTGTGGGTGCTGGCGATGCTGCTGGCGCGGAGCTACGAGCAGCGGTTCCTCTGGGCCGGCGCGGAGGAGTTCCGCCGGGTGTTCTTCGCCGCTTCGTTGCTGCTCGCGGCGGTCGGCACCGTCTCGTGGGCCTTCAAGCTCGACGTCGCCCGCGGCTTCGTCGTCCTGGCGTTGCCCCTGGCCACCGTGCTCACGCTGGCCGCGCGGTTCGCGCAGCGGAAGCTGCTGCACCGCTCGCGCCGGCAGGGCCGGTTCCAGCAGACGACGCTGCTCGTCGGACACCGCGGCGGTGTCGCTGCGCTCGACGAGCAGATCGGCCGCGAGGCCTACCAGGGCTACCGCGTCATCGGCTGCTGCCTCCCGGTCGGTCCCGACGACAAGGACGCCTTCAACGGGCTGCCGGTCCTCGGTGACCTCACCCAGGTCGCCCGGGTCGTCAAGGACTACGAGGTCGACACCGTGGCCGTCCTGCCCTGCCCGGAGCTCGACGGCGCCGCGCTCCGCCGGCTCGGCTGGGCCCTCGAGGACACGGACGCCGAGCTGCTGCTCGCCCCCGCCGTCACCGAGGTCGTGGGTCCCCGCGTGCGGATCCGCCCAGTCTGCGGCCTGCCTCTCCTGCACATGGAGCGCCCCGAGCTGCGCGGCGTCCGCCGGCTCACCAAGGAGGCCTTCGACCGCTCCGCCGCCGCCCTCGGCCTGCTGTTCCTCGCTCCGATGCTGCTGGGCGTGGCGCTGGCGGTGAAGCTCGGCAGCCGCGGTCCGGTCTTCTACCGCCAGGAGCGGGTGGGCCGCGACGGGCAGACGTTCGGCATGCTCAAGTTCCGCAGCATGGTGGTCGGCGCGCACGCGATGGTCAGCGACCTCGCCACCGACAGCGACGGCAACGGCGTGCTGTTCAAGAAGAAGGAAGACCCGCGCGTCACCCGCGTCGGCAAGGTCCTGCGTCGTTACTCGATCGACGAGCTCCCGCAGCTGATCAACGTGCTGCGCGGCGACATGTCCCTGGTCGGCCCGCGCCCGCCGCTGCAGAGCGAGGTCGAGCGGTACGGCTTCGACATGCACCGCCGGTTCCTCGTCAAGCCGGGCCTCACCGGCCTGTGGCAGGTCAGCGGCCGCTCCGACCTCTCCTGGGACGACTCGGTGCGCATCGACGTGCGCTACGTCGAGAACTGGTCGCTCACCTTCGACTTCATGATCCTCTGGAAGACCGCCGGCGCGGTGCTGCGCGGCTCGGGCGCCTACTGACCGCACGGGTTCTCGAGTCGGGAACCTCCGGGGCGGGCCCGTTCCGCTTCACTTCGCCCGCGGCCCTGCCGATCAGGAGCGTGACGCGCCACGGACGGCGCCACGTTCCCAGGAGAACCCGTGACCACCGCCTTCCCGCCGCCGCCGCACGCTCCCGCTCCGACCGCTCCGCCGGCGCCCCGGCGCGGCATGGCCACGCGCGACAAGCTGATCCTCGGCGGCGGCGCACTCGCCCTGGTGCTGGCCGGCGGGCTGACGGTGCTCAGCATCTCGGTGGGGGAGCCCGACTCGCCCACCGAGGCCGTGGAGCAGTACCTCACCGCCCAGCAGGACGGCGACTGGCAGGCGGTCTACGGCCTGATGTGCCGCGACCAGCAGCGGATCGCCGGCTCCATGCGCGACTACCTGTCGATCATGCGCGAGAACGGTGACGACGGGTACCGCCGCATGACCTACCAGCTCGACGGCGTGAGCCCGGTCGACGGCGACTACTACGGCCTGCCCACCGCCCGCGGCTACGCCATCGACGTCGAGACCACCTGGTACGGCGAGTCCTCGGACTCCACGGCCTTCGTGGTCGAGGAGAACGGCGAGTTCCGCGTCTGCGGCGGCATCTGACCGCCGGCCCCGGCTCCGCTCACCCCTAGTAGGGGGATGACCGGTTGGGGTCCTCCAGTCGGGGGACCCGCGTGCCGAAGACCGCGAGGAAGCGCCACGGACGGCGCACCGCAATCCCCAAGGAGGACTCCCGTGACCACCCACGCCCACCCGCCCGTCGCCGCGCAGTCCCCGACCGCCGCGCCGGCCACGTCGCCCGGCGCAGGCATCCGCAGCCGCGACAAGCTGATCCTCGGCGGCGGCGCGCTCGCCGTCGTGCTCGCCGGCGGGCTGACCACCCTGGCCACGGCGACCGCCGGGCCGGACTCGCCGGCCGAGGCCGTCCAGGACTACCTCGCCGCCCAGCAGGACGGCGACTGGGAGACGGCCTACCTGCTCATGTGCGCCGAGCGCCAGGAGGACGCCGGCTCGCCGGAAGACTACGCCGCCCTGCAGTCGGAGGACGGCTTCGGCAACGCCGCGCGCATGCAGTTCCGCGTCGGCGACGTCGACCGCATGGACGACGAGTACTACTACGGCGACGAGAGCGCCCTCGGCGGCGACGTCTACACCGTCGACGTGACGATGCGCTGGTACGGCGAGTCCGACGAGACCACCGCCTACGTCCTCGACCAGGACGGCGACTTCCGCGTCTGCGGCGGGATCTGACCCCCGCCGTCCGCACTGACATGTTCTCCGACCAGCACACTGGTCCGGTGCCCGCCCACCGCCCCGACGACTTCGCGGTGCTGCTCGTCTGCACCGGCAACATCTGCCGGTCGGCGATGGGGGAGCGGCTGGGCCGTGCCTACCTCGACGAGGTGCTCGGCGCCGACGCCGGCCTGGTGCGCCTGACCAGCGCAGGCACTCAGGCCGTCGTCGGCTCGGCCATGCACCCGGACAGTGCCCTGGTGCTCCAGGGCTACGGCGGCGACCCCGCCGGCTTCGCCGCCCGGCAGCTGGAGGACGGCATGGTGGTCGACGCCGACCTCGTGCTCACCATGACCCGCGGCCACCGGCGCGACGTGCTCGCCCGCGCCCCGCGCGCGCTGGCCCGCACCTTCACCCTCCGCGAGGCCGCCGACCTGGCCGCCATGCTCGGCCCCGACGCCCAGCTGCCCGAGGGCGGCTTCGCCGAGCGCGCCCGCGATCTCGTGCGCCAGTGGGCGGGCCTGCGCGGGCGCCGGCAGAGCAGCGACGCCGACGACGTCCCGGACCCCATCGGCCGCCCGCTCGAGGCGCACGAGATCGCCGGCGAGCTCATCGCGCCCGCGCTGCTGATGGTGCTCGACCGCCTGGTGGTGGCGGGCAGGACCGATCGGGACGCCGTGCCGGGCCGCCCGGCCTGACCAACCGACTCCTCGCCGTCGACCGCTGTCCGGGACGCGGCGGCGTGCCGTTCACGAGGGCTGGCCAGACTCGGCGGCATGGTGCTGGCCGTCGTGGGTGTCTGGGCAGTGCTCGCGGTGCTCGTGGCCGTCGTCTTCGCCGCGCTGGGCCGTGGCGGCCGGCAGGCCGACGAGGCGTCCGGCTACCTCAGCGACCAGGAGCTGGCCCTCGCGGTCAGCGCGGCACCTCCGGCAGCGCCTCGTCGCTGAACTCGGCGCCGTTGGCCCACAGCGAGTCGTTGCGCAGGTACTCCCACATGCGCTCGCCGGTGACGGTGTCCAGGTAGACGACGCTCGCTGCGCCCTCCCGCCCGGTGCCCTGCACCGGCGCGGTGAAGTACTGGATGTTCTCCGGCGTCAGGCCGCGCAGCGAGTAGGCCAGCGACACCAGGTCGGCGTTGCCGAGGGTGTCGTCGACGGCCACCGCACTGGTGACGGCGAGCAGCGCCGCGTCGAGCTTGCCCAGGTCGCTGAAGGTGTCGTTGCTGAACAGCTTCTCGAACATCGCCTTGAGGAACTGCTGCTGGCGCTTCACCCGGTCGAAGTCGCCGCCCTCCAGGCCGTACCGCTGCCCGAGGTACCAGCGGGCCTGCTCGCCGTCGAGGTGGTTGACGCCGGCCGGGAAGGTGTACGGGCCGTTGCTGGTCTCCTCGGCCACGACCACGTCGACGCCGCCGAGGTCGTCGGTGACCTGGATGATCCCCTGGAAGTCGATGGCCACGTAGTGGTCGATGCGCACCTGGGTGAGCTGCTCGACGGTCTGGATGAGCAGTGTCGGGCCGCCGAACGCGTACGCTGCGTTGATCTTGTTGCGGCCGTGGCCGGGGATGTCCACCCAGGAGTCGCGGGGGATCGAGATCAGCTGGGCGTGCTGCCGGTCGCCGGAGAAGCGGGCGATCATGATCGCGTCGGAGCGCCCGCCCGCGGCGACGCCCTCGTCGGCCGTGGCGCGGGTGTCGGAGCCGACCAGGAGGAAGGTGACCGGCTCCTCCTCCGCGGCCTGCGCGGGGGTGGCCGGCGCGGGCCGGGAGCCCTCGTCGAGGCCGCCGAAGACATCGGAGACCCGGTCGATGTTGCCGGCGTAGCGGTCGGTCAGGAACCAGACCCCGCCGCCGATGACGGCGACGAGCACGAGCACCAGCACGCCGACGCTGATGAGGAACCGGCGCAGCACGCGCCGCCGGCGGGGCGGCTCGGCCTTCTCGTCGTCCGCGGCGTCGTCGCGCTCCTCGGTCGTGTCGTCGGCGTCGTCCGCCGACGGCTCGTCGGCGTCATGTTCAGGCTGTTCTGCGCTCATGGAGGTCCCCCGTCCGGCTCCGCCAGTCCGGTCGAGGCTACGGACGGAACGGGGGGTCAGGCAGGGCTCCTGCCCCGCAGGGGTGAGGTGGCGCACCGGCGCCGGGCCCCGACCCACCGGTCAAGATCACGCTACGTGTGACTCCTGTGACGGATTGGTCCTCCCCTCTTCCCCGAACGGGCGACAGGGAGGACACTCCTCTGTGTGTTCGCGCTGCTACAGCCGGTGTTCCGCCGCTCCCGTACCGCGGAGTGGCGGCCCGATCCGCTGGGCCGCGAGCCGCTGTCCTGCCGCCGCCACCGCTTCCACTGGGTGGGCGAGGACTCGTTCAGCGGGGCGAGCATGTACGCGTGCCACTGCGGGGTCGTGCGCCCCGGTCCGTGATCCGTGCCGAGCCTCCCGCCGACGAGTGATCGCGGAGTGGCTCGGCCCCCGCGTTCCCCCGTACGGTCCCAGCCGTAGGGCGTTCCGGACGGGGTGGAGTGGTTCATGAGGATCTCGGTCATCGGCTGCGGCTACCTGGGTGCCGTGCACGCGGCCTCGATGGCGGAGATCGGCCACGACGTGGTCGGCATCGACGTCGACGAGCCGAAGATCGCCTCGCTGCAGCAGGCCAGGGCCCCCTTCTACGAGCCCGGCTTCGAGGAGCTCCTCCAGGAGACGCTGGCCACCGGCCGGCTTCGCTTCAGCACCGACATCGCCGACGCCGCCGGCGCGCAGGTGCACTTCGTCTGCGTCGGCACCCCGCAGAAGCGCGGTGAGTACGCCGCCGACCTCCGCTACGTCGAGGCGGCCGCCGAGTCGCTGCTCGGCGTGCTGCAGCCCGGTGAGCTGGTGGCGGGCAAGTCCACCGTGCCGGTCGGCACCGCCGCGCGGCTCGCCGACATGGTGGGGGAGAAGGTGCCCGGGGCGCTGCTGGCCTGGAACCCGGAGTTTCTGCGCGAGGGCTTCGCCGTGCAGGACACCCTGCACCCCGACCGGCTGGTCTACGGCCTGCCCGCCGGTGAGGCGCGCGGCACCGCCGAGCAGCTGCTCGACGAGGTCTACGCGCCGATCGTGGAGCGTGGCACGCCGAAGGTGGTCACCGACTACGCGACCGCCGAGATGGTGAAGACGGCGGCGAACTCCTTCCTCGCCACCAAGATCTCGTTCATCAACGCCATGGCCGAGCTCTGCGAGGCCACCGGCGCCGACGTCAAGCAGCTGGCCGACGCGATCGGCTACGACGACCGGATCGGGCGCAAGTTCCTCAACGCCGGCCTCGGCTTCGGCGGCGGCTGCCTGCCCAAGGACATCCGCGCCTTCATGGCCCGCGCCGGGGAGCTGGGTGCCGACCAGGCGCTGACCTTCCTGCGCGAGGTCGACAACATCAACATGCGCCGGCGGATCCGCATGGTGGAGCTGGCCCGCGAGGTCTGCGACGGCTCGCTGCTGGGCAAGCGGGTGGCCGTGCTGGGCGCGGCGTTCAAGCCCGATTCCGACGACATCCGCGACTCCCCGGCGCTCAACGTCGCCGCCCAGCTGCAGCTGCAGGGGGCGGTCGTGCAGGTCACCGATCCCGCGGCGGGCGACAACATCCGCCGGAGCTGGCCGCAGCTCGACGTCGTCGACACCCCCGAGCAGGCCGCCGACCGCGCCGACGCCGTCCTCGTGCTCACCGAGTGGAAGCAGTACCGCGAGCTCGACCCCGTCGCCTTCGGACAGCTGGTGGCCCAGAAGCGGGTGCTCGACGGGCGCAATGCGCTCGACCGCGAGGCCTGGACGGCCGCCGGCTGGACCTACCGGGCGCTCGGCCGCCGCGCCGGCTGACCCCGCCTGCCTCACGCGTCCTCGGCAACCCCAGGTTTCACGCGGCGGTACCGATGGGCATGCCCCCTGCCGATTCACATCGACGTGGAGGCTTGGGTCATGGTCCTGTTGCTCGTCTGGGCGGTCGTCGCCCTGCTGACGGCGATCGTCGTCGGCCGCGGCATCAGGCTCGCCGACGCCCGCTCGGCCGGCACCGGCGCCCGGCTGACCACCGCCGACCTCCCCGAGCACTTCCTCCCCACGCCGCGCGTTCCGTCCCGCTGAGCTCGCCGCGTCCCGTCTGACCCGTTGGTGTGACCACCCGGTCACGGTCGGCCGCTGAGCTGCCGATGACCCCGGTGTGTGGTTCTGGATCGCCGGTGCGCTCGTCGTCTGGGTGCTCGCTGCTCTCCTCCTCGCCCTCGCGCTCGGCCGCGGCATCCGCATGGCCGACGAGCGAACGCCTGGCACCGGAGTCGAGCGGCCGCTGACGACGGCGGACCTCCCGGGCGCCGTGGTCGCCGCCCGTCCCGCCCGCCGCCGGGTGCCCCTGCCCCCGGTCGGCGTGGGCCTGGCCGCCACCGCCGTCGCCCTCGAGGCCGTCGGCTACGCCCTGCGTCTCTCCGACGTGACCGGCCCCACCGCGCGCCTGCTGTCGATGGACGCGCCCTACTCCCTGCCGCGGCTCTTCGTCGCCGCGCTGTTCGCCGCCGCCGCCGTGGCCGCCGTCGCCGGTGCCGCCCGCTTCCCCGGCCGCCGCGCCTGGTGGCTCTCCGTCGGCCTGGTCGCCGCCGCCATCGCCACGGTCAAGGCCGGCAGCACCGTGCACGCCGAGGCCATGAACCGGCTGTCCGACGCCACCGGCGCGGTCGGCGCCACCGTGGTCAGCGTGCTGGCCGCCGGCGCCGTGCTGGCCACGCTGGGCTTCCTCAGCCGGGCCGAGCGCCGTGACCGGCGCCGGGTGCTGAGCACCCTCGGCCTCTACGCCCTCGCCTCGGTCGGCCTCTCCGCCGTCTCCGCGATGGTCGCCGGCGCCGGCCGGCTCGCCGCCGCGGCCACCTTCGTCGAGGAGTCGGGCGAGGCACTGGCCGGGGTGGCCGTGCTCATTGCCGTCCTCGTCGGTGTCGCGCCCCGCCTGGTGCTGCCCGCCTCCTGGGTGCTCAACCGCGAGGAGGACGCGCAGGTCGTGGAGGTCGCCTCCCCGATCCGCCGGTTCCCTCAGCCCTGAGCCCGGCGGGCGGAACCCCTGCGTCCGCATGGCAGATCTGCCCATGCCGACGCGTCCGATTCGGAGCGCGTCCTCGCAGGTGAGAAGCCCGTCCGCTCCTAGGCTTCCCGCTCATGCAGACCCGCGCCATGCTCGCCACCGTGCTCGAGACGCTCGACGCCCTGGACCGCCCGGCCACGATGTTCGCCGTCCTCGGGCAGCTGGAGACGCGGGCCTCCTCGGGGAACCTGGACGCGTGGCGCAAGCGGCACGACGAGGTGCGCGCCGCGTTCACCGAGGCGCAGGAGCGCGGCTGGCTCGCGCTCGTCCCGCGCGGGCGGGAGGACCTCAGTGACTCCTACGAGCTGACGTCGCTGGGCCGCGCGCAGGTCGACGCCGAGCTGACCCGGCCGCTGCCGCGCATCCCGGCCGCGCCGGTGCCGGTGCCGCGCTCGCCGCACGGGCGCAGCTGGGTGCGCCGCCCCCGCACGGGGGCTCCGACCGCCTGACGGCAGGGGCCGTTGGGCCCTGGCCACACCGCTGTGACCTGCGCCATGCTGCTGCCACGGACTCCGGGGGAGCGGGGGGTCACCGATGCCGTGGTGGGGCTGGCTGCTGGTCGCCTGGCTGCCGATCGCGATCGCTGTCGCGGTCGTCGTCGGCCGGGGCGTCGCCTACGCCGATGCCCGCGAGACCCCCCAGCGGCAGGCCCCGCCGACAGAGCCGAGGGCCGCGCAGCCGCGGGTCACGCCGCTGGGTGCCGCGGCCCGCAGGCCGCGGCACCCCGTCTGAGTCGCCCGCCGGTCAGCCTCTCGGTGCCGCCACCCGGTGGGTGCGCAGCACCCGCCGCCCGTCGGCCACCACCCGCCGCGCGCTGCGCCCGAGCGGCCACTGAGTGGCCTGGTGCAGCCGGTAGTGCAGCGACGAGCGCCGGTCGGCCGCACCCGGGATGCGCCGCATCCGCAGCGCGTAGCCGAACTGCAGCAGGTCGTCGTCCAGGTGCTCGTCGATCTGCTCGAACCAGCGCGCGCTGCGCTCGGCGTCGCGCTGCAGCGCGGCGACCACCGGCATCCGCTCGTCCTGGTAGGCCTGCAGCGCCGTGGGGAGGTCGGCCACGGTCCGGCCGGCCAGCGCGCGGCCGAGCGCCGCGGCGTCCTCGAACGCCAGCCGGGTGCCCGAGCCGATCGAGAAGTGCGCCGTGTGCGCGCAGTCGCCCAGCAGCACCACGTTGCCGTCGGACCACCGCTGGTTGCTGATCCGCGGGAACGTCGACCAGGTGGCCGGCGCCTCGGGCCGGTTGCGCAGCCGGTGCCCGCCGAGGTGCCGCGCGAACACCTCCTCCAGCAGCGCCCGGCCGGCCGCGTCGTCCATCGTGTCCAGGCCCAGCCCGCGCCACGTCGACTCCGCGCACTCGGCGATCACCGTGCTGCCGTCGGCGCCGTAGCTGTAGGCGTGCAGCCAGATCCAGCCCGCCGGCGTCGACTCGAAGGCGAAGGTGAAGTCGGAGAACGCCATCCCCGAGCCCAGCCAGATGTGCTTGTTGCCGCCGCCGGTCTCCGTCGTCCCGAAGACGCCGGCCCGGCTGCGCCGCAGCCGGCTGTGCGCCCCGTCGGAGAGGACGACGAGGTCGCTGCCGGCGGCCGCGGCGTCGAGGTCGTCGACCTCCGTGCCGACGTCGACCCGCACGCCCAGCTCCCGCGCCCGCCCGACCAGGACGTCGATCAGCAGCCGCCGCTCCATGCCGTAGCCGGTGCCGCCCAGGTGCACCGGCCGCGCGTCGCCGACGCACACCCGCTGCCCCGTCCACGGCACCGAGCCCGCCCGGATCGCCCGCGCCGTCGCGGGGTCGACGCCGCGCACCCCGGCCAGCAGGTCGTCCCAGTAGACGATGCCCCAGCCGTGCGTGACCGACGACGGCCGGCGCTCGACCACCCGCACCTCGTGCGCGGGGTCGAGGCGCTTGGTCGCGATCGCGGCGTACAGCCCGCCGGGCCCGCCGCCGATGCAGGTGATCCTCACCGCCGTGCCCTCCCGCCCGACCGGCTGCGCAGCGCCACCTTCACCTGGTGCAGCCGCGTGCGGCCCCACTCCGAGTCGGTGATCGTGTCGTAGGCCAGGCG
Organism: Blastococcus sp. SYSU D00820; assembly: GCF_054050695.1. Classification (NCBI taxonomy): domain Bacteria; kingdom Bacillati; phylum Actinomycetota; class Actinomycetes; order Geodermatophilales; family Geodermatophilaceae; genus Blastococcus; species Blastococcus sp. SYSU D00820. Next base: position 141,159 of record NZ_JBJGZW010000005.1, on the reverse strand, counting down.
CACCGGCGCCGGCCCGATCCGCTCGACCGCACCGGGATAGCGGAACGCCTGCCCGCCGTAGTGCAGCTTCGTGTGGTCGGGGCCCGGCCAGTCGGGGTTCGACCGGATGCCGCGGTCCAGCACGTCGGCCAGCGCCTGCTGCCCCAGCCCGCCGAAATCCAGCCACTCGTAGCCGGCGGCCTTGGCCCACTGGATGATCGCCCAGCGCGCCGCCCCCGGCACGCTCAGCCGCCGGCCCTCGCCGCTGCGGTCAAAGCCGCCGAGCCGGCCGCGCACCGTCGTCCCGCAGGTGGTCACCAGGTCCGCGGTCACCGGCACGCCGTGCACCTCGCCGACGAACAGCGCGGCGTTGCCCGTCGCCGACAGCTCCCGGTAGAGGTGGCGCAGGTAGTCGGTGCCCGGCGGCCGCGAGTACCCGCACGCGTCGGCGGCCGCGGCCATCAGCCGGGCCAGCAGGACGACGTCGTCCTCCCCGCCCCGGCGCACGGTCACCCCGGCGTCGGCCCACTTCCGGGTCCACGACCGCAGCCGTGGCGGGAAGCCCTTCTTGATCGCGTCGAGGTCCCGGCGCAGGTCCAGCCGCACCGACCCGGCCGGTGCGATCCCCGCCGTCGACGGCCGGAAGCCCGACCGCAGCAGCGCCGTCCGGGCGTCCTCGCCGCCCTCGGGCGGCTGCACGAACAGCATCCGTACGCCGGGGAGCCGGCCCAGCTCGCGCGCCAGCACCGCCGCCACCTCGTCGCGCCCGGGCTCGCCGGCGCGCAGCACCGGCCCGTACGACACGTACCCGACCCGGCCGAACAGCGGCAGGCTGCGCAGCAGCACCTGCACGCCGCCCACCAGCCGCCCGCCCCGGTGCACCAGCACGTACTCCGGATGGAAGCCCTCGTGCTCGCGGACGCGGGCCCACACCGACAGCTGGGTCACGTCGGTGCCCGGCGTTCCGCACACGAGGTCGTCCCAGTCGGACAGCTCGTCCGGTGGCGGCGCGGCGTCCCGCCGCACCTCGAGGGCGAGGTCGGCGGTCCGGGTCGGGATCATGGTCGGTGCTCCTGTCCTGGTGCGGTGGGTGGTCACGGGTGGGGGGCGTGGTAGCTCCGCTCCGGTCGCTGGGCGGTCACGACCACCCACGGGCTCAGGCGCGGCAGCCGGTGCAGGCCCAGCCGTCGCTCCAGCGCCGCGCCGACCGGTACCAGGGGTGAGTCGCTGCTGCGGCCGAACGGCAACCAGCACAGGCCCCGCTCGTCGACCACCTCGAGGCCCACCGCCCGCAGCCCGGCCCGCCAGCTGCCGTAGGAGAGGCGGTAGTGGGTGTGCGGCCGGCGGTCGCGGACGCGGGCCCCGACGTCGGCCAGCGCGCCGCGGAGCGAGACCCTGTTCCAGACGAGCGTGACCATCCGTCCGCCGGGGGCCAGCACCCGGCGGACCTCGGGGAGGAACCACCCCGAGTGGGTGACTGCCTGCACCTCGATGCAGGTCACCAGCGCCACCGACCCGTCGGCGGCCGGTAGCCGCTCCTCGCCCGGGTCGACGAGGCGGACGTCGGCGGCGGGGTGCAGGTCGGCGCACCGGGCCAGGGCCTCGGCGTCGACGTCGGTCGCCGTCACCTGCCAGCCGCGGTCGAGCAGCAGGCCGGTCCACCGGCCGCCGCCGGCGCCGACGTCGAGCCCCAGCGGCGGAGCCGGGACGGCCTGCTCCGCCGCGGCGGCCGCCGCCTCGATGGCCGCCGCCTCGACGCCGGTGATGTAGCTGCCCCAGCTCCGGTCGTTGACCCAGGCCCAGTAGTCGACGCTGCCGACCGCCGGGGTGCTCACAGCCGGTCCACCGCCTCGGCCCGCACCCGGTTGCGGGTGTCGAGCACCTTCTCCGCGTGCTGCTCGAGCAGCTCCCAGGGCAGCGCGTCGTGGTCGGTGAGGACGACGACCAGGTCGGCCGCGGCGACCTCCTCCGGCGTCGGCTCGACCAGCGGCAGCCAGTCGGGCACCACCGCCGGGTCGACCAGCGGGTCGGCGGCCCGCAGCCGCGCGCCCAGCGCGTGCAGCCGCTGGGCCACGACCAGCGCCGGGGTCTGCCGGGCGTCGCCGGAGTTGCGCTTGTAGGCCAGCCCCATGAGGAGCACGGCGCTGTCGCGGACGGCCCGGCTGCGCAGGTTGAGGTGCTCGCCGACCCGCGCGGCCACGTAGTCGGGCATGTGGTCGTTGATGTCGTTGGCCGTCTCGATGAAGCGGAACGCCTGCCCGAGCGAGCGGCGCACCTGCCACGACAGGTACGACGGGTCGATCGGCAGGCAGTGCCCGCCCACCCCGGGGCCGGGGGAGAAGCGCATGAACCCGAACGGCTTGGTGGCCGCGGCGTCCACGACCTCCCACACGTCGACACCCAGCCCGTGGCAGAACATCGCCAGCTCGTTGACCAGCGCGATGTTCACGTGCCGGAAGGTGTTCTCCAGCAGCTTGGCCAGCTCCGCCTCGCGGGTGCCGCTCACCGGCACCACCTGGTCGACGAGGGTCTCGTAGAACTCGGCGACCGCCTTGCGCGAGACGTCGTCGACCCCCGACACGATCTTGGGTGTGTTCCGGAAGCCCCAGACCGGGTTGGACGGGTCGATCCGCTCGGGGCTGTAGCCGATCCGGTAGTCGCGGCCGGCGCGCAGCGGGTTGCCCGCCTCCAGCAGCGGGATGAACACGTCCTCGGTCGTGCCGGGATAGGTGGTCGACTCCAGGATGACGCAGCAGCCCGGCCGCAGGTGCGGGCTCAGCAGCGTCGCCGCCGACTCCACGTAGCGCAGGTCGGGGGCGCCATCGCGCAAGGGGGTCGGCACGGTGACCACCGCGACGTCGAAGCCGGCCAGGTCGGCCGGGTCGTCGGTCGGCAGGAACCGGCCGGTGGCGAGGGCCGCGGCGACGTCGTCGTCGGTGACGTCGTCGATGTAGGTGCGCCCCTCCCGCAGCCGCTGGACGCGGACCGGGTCGACGTCGAACCCGACGACGTCGAAGCCCACCTCGACCGCGCGGCGGGTCAGGGGCAACCCCACGTACCCCTGCCCGACCACCGCGAGGCGCTGGCGTGCGCTGCTACTCGACATCGGCTTCTCCGCTTCTCTCGCGAACGGGATTGCTGGTCAGGCCGGTCGCCCGACCTACGATGTGCCGGACGGCACGTCCGGAATGGAGGCAGCCCTGGCGGAACGGCGACGCCCAGCGGGAGCTCTGCCCGCCGTGGCGTCCGCGCTGGTGCTGCTGCTGGCCGGCTGCAGCGGGCAGGAGGAGCCGCCCGCGCCGACGGTGACCATGGGGCCGGTGGCCTGCACGGTGGCGCTGAGCAGCCCCGAGGCGGTGTCCGAGGCTCTCGCCGACGCGGTGCCCGGCACCACCGTCTGCGTCACCGGCGACGCGCTGGCCGGCACCGACCTCGTCGTCGAGCGCTCCGGCGAGGAGGGCCGGCCCGTGGTGCTCGCCGCCGAGGGCGCCCCCGTCCGGTCGGTCACCGTACGGGCCGACTTCGTCACCGTGCAGGGGCTCACCGTCGAGGGCGGCACCGGCATCGACCTGTTCGGCCACGGGCTGGTCGCCCAGGACAACGAGGTGGTCCAGGCCGACCAGGACGGCATCAGCTGCGAGGGCGGCTGCACCGACCTGCTGGTCGAGGGCAACACCGTCGTCGGCACCGACGGCACGGGGATCATCGTCGAGGGCGAGCGCATCACCGTGCGGGGCAACGACGTCAGCGCCTCGGTGCGGCGGCAGGCCGGCGACGCCGACGGCATCCGGTTCTTCGGCACCGACGTGCAGATCGTCGGCAACACCGTGCACGACATCAAGGACGACGGCTACACGGGCGAGCCCCCGCACACCGACTGCTTCCAGACCTACGACAACAGCCGGCTGCCCACCGTCGACGCGCTCGTCGCCGACAACGTGTGCCGCAACGTCGACCACCAGTGCCTCATCGCGACCGCCGAGGAGGCCGGCGAGTCCGGCGACCTCGGCCGCTCCCGCGGCCTGCGGTTCGAGAACAACACCTGCGAGGTGGAGGGCTCCCAGGCGGTGCTCGTCCGCTGGTTCCCCGAGGTCGAGGTGGTGGGCAACGGCTTCGACGGGCCGTTCCTCGACCGGGCGGCGATCTTCCTCGACGGCTCCACGGGTGCGGAGTTCACCGGCAACGACGTGCCCGACGGCGTGCCACCGGTCGAGGTCGACGAGGCCTCCGAGCGCGGCTTCACCACCGACACCGGCTGAGCGGTGACCGGCGGAGGCGGCGGGTCGGGTGCGCACGGCGGTCAGCAGAAGTACCGGTAGAGGGCGGCGCCGGCCCGGGCGGCCAGCTCGTCGGGGACGGCGGGGTCGGTGAGCAGCTCGGTGGCCAGGCGGAGCACCTGCTCCACCTCGGCCGAGCGGCCCACCGGCGGACCGCCGGCGTTGAGCGTGCAGATCCGGCTCTCCACGCTGGCCCAGCGGCGCTTGAACGCGACCAGCCCCGGCTGGTCGAGGTCGGACAGCCCCCAGTCCAGCGCCCGCAGCCCGCGCTCGTGCGCCCACCGGATCAGCGCCCAGTGCAGCGCGTCGTTGGGCCGCAGGGGCAGCGCGTCGGCCCGGGAGGCGCCGAACTTGTAGTAGACGGTGTCGCCCCACACCAGGTAGACCGCGCCGGCCACCGGGCGGCCGTCGACCAGCGCGAGCGCCGTCCGGATGGCGTCGTCGGGGGCGAAGGCCTTCCAGATCGCCTCGAAGAGCTCCAGCGGCTGGGCCAGCAGCCGGTACTTGGCCTTGCGCAGGCCCACGTGCAGCCGGTGGTACTCCCCGACGGCGTCGAGGTCGGCGCTGAGCACCACCTCCACCCCGGCCCGCTCGGCGGTGGCGATGTTGCGCCGGGTCTGCCCGCGGAAGGCGGCGGTGAGCTCCGCCAGCGGCCGGTCCAGCGGGGTCAGGTGCCAGGCGGCGGCCCCGGTGGCGGTGAACCGGGGATCGGTGGCGCCGGGGGAGTCCTGCAGGCAGCGCAGGGTGAACGGCAGGTCGCCCGCGAGGGCGTCGGCGACCAGGGCGTCCCACACCCCCGGGGCGGTGGCCACCGCGTCGGCCCGGTCGCAGAACGGCAGCGCCAGCCGGCGCCGGCCGCGCAGGTCGGCGACGTCGACCCAGGCCAGGCCGCCGATCGGGGTGCCGGCCGGATCGACGGCCAGCCGGGCCTCGGGCTCGAAGCCGTAGGTGCCGGTGACCGCGGTGAGCCATGGCGGGGAGGTGAACAGGCTGCCGCCGGGGCCCTCGGCCAGCCGGCGCCAGCGCTCGTCGGTGCGGGGGTCGACCCGCAGGACGGCGGTCACGGCAGCAGCTCCAGCGGCGGCGGGTTGCCCGCGCGCCGGGCGCCGGCGGCCAGCAGGCCGTCGATCAGGTCGTCGAGGGTGAACCCGTCGGCCGGGTGGTGCACGGCCAGCTTGCGCCGCTGCAGCTCGTCGGCCAGCTGCCCCTGGTGGTCGTCGCCGGCCTCGCCGAGGGCGGCCGACCGGCTGGCCAGCAGCGGACGCCGTCCGGCGCCCAGCGCGGCCAGGGCGGAGCCGGCGCCGGCGTGGCTGACCACCAGGTCGGCGGCGGCCATCGCCGCGGTCAGCTCGTCGCCGGGCAGGAACGGCGTGGCGGTGATCGGCAGGTGGTCGGTCGGGGTGCAGCCGGTCTGCCAGAGCACCTCGACCGGCCGGCCGGTCACCGCGGCCAGCTCGCCGTCCTCGGCCAGCAGCGGCACCAGCCGCTCGACCAGCCGGGAGAAGGGGAACTCCGCCGCCGTCCCGACGGTGACCACCACCCGGATGACGTCGCCGAGGGTCCGCGTCGAGTCGTCGGGCTCGAAGGCGTCGAAGACGCTGCCCCGGTACTCCCAGCGCGGATCCGACCAGTGCGGGTACTGGGTGTACCGGCGCACCCGGGGCATCCGCTGGAGCACCCCGCCGGTCCGCGAGGGCGCGGCCACCCGGGCGGCGCTCTCGATGTAGTGGCAGGAGACGCCGCGGGAGGCGAGGTAGGGCAGGAACCCCAGCGCGATCCCGGACCCGGTGGACACCGCGCGGGTCAGCTTCCGCTCGCGCAGCAGCCGGTGGGCGGTCGGCACGCACCGGACGACGTCGGGCACGTTGCCCACCCGCACGTACGGCACGAACTCCACCTCGCGGCCGGCCAGCAGGGCCCGGCTCTGCGCGTTCTCGTGGGTCACCCACACGGTGTCGTCGTCGGCGGGGATCCGGTCGGCCAGGGCCCGCAGCTGCTCCAGGTGGCCGCCGGTCGTGGCCAGCATCAGCGTGGTCATCGGGCGCCGTCCCCGCGGAGGAGGGAGGGCAGCGTCCGCAGCAGGATCAGCAGGTCCAGCCCCAGCCGGCGGCGCCGCAGGTACTCGAGGTCGAGGCGGAGCATGTCGAGGGTGCCCAGCCGGCTGCGGCCGCTGATCTGCCACAGCCCGGTCAGCCCGGGGCGGACGGCGAAGCGGTCGGCGTACTCGGGCGGGAACAGCTCGGCCTCCCACGGCAGGCACGGTCGCGGGCCGACCAGCGACATGTCCCCGCGCAGCACGTTGAGCAGCTGGGGCACCTCGTCGAGGCTGGTGCGCCGGAGGAACCGGCCCGAGGCGGTGACCCGGTCGTCGGCGGAGAGCTTGGTGCTGCCCTCGCAGGCGGTGTCCTCCCCGCGCAGCTCGGCGGCGATCAGCTCCCGGTGCGCGCGGTCGTCGCCGCCGCAGCGCATCGACCGGAACTTGTAGAGGCGGAAGGGCCGGCGATCCCGGCCCAGCCGCTCCTGGCGGAACAGCGCCGGCCCGGGGCTGTCCAGCCGCACCCACAGCGCGATGGCCAGCAGCACCGGCGCCAGCACCAGCAGGCCGATCGCAGAGAGCAGCACGTCCAGCGTCCGCCGGACGGCCTCCTCGCCGCGGGAGCGCCGCAGCTCCCGCTCACCCGTCGTCGTCATCGGACCTCCCACTCAGCACTGCCAGACCGACGAACAGCAGCTCCCCGACGCCGCGGAGCACCAGGTGGATGTCGATGAGCGAGAGCACCAGCACCATCCACCAGGTCGCCCACAGCGCGGAGGCGAAGGCGCCGGCGGTGTCGGCGCGGCCGGCCTGCCGGCGCGCGTGCCGCAGGACCGCCACGGACAGCCAGACGAAGGCCAGCAGCAGGGGGACGCCGCCGACCCAGAGGAACTGCAGGTAGCCGTACTCGAGGTAGATCTCCTCGCGCCACGTCTCCGGCGCCCGGAGCACCGAGTTCGGCGAGACGCCGAGCACCCACCGCCAGTCCCCGAGCCCCGGCAGGTAGAAGCTGGTGAGGTTGTCCCACCGGCCCAGCCAGCTCCGGGGGACGCCGAAGCCGTCGCCGAACTCCGACAGCCGGGTGATGAACGCGGGCAGGCCGACGACGACGGCCAGCAGCAGCACGGGCAGCAGCCGGACGGCCAGCCGGCGCAGCTGCGGGTACTGGCGGAGCATCCCGATGCCGACGATCCCGGCGGCCGCCCAGGCGGAGAACTGCCCGGAGGCGAGCACCCCGGCCACCAGCGGCACCCCGAGCAGCAGGAGCTCCCGCCGGCTGGCCAGCCCCCGCACGAACAGCGCCAGGAGCAGCGCGAGGCCGATGAGCACGTAGTCGCCGGTGGCGATCGACGAGGCGAGCGTGGTGCTGCCCCGGTCGATGGTGTCGGTGGCGTCGCGGCCCAGGTCGACCCAGTAGAGCGCGAGGAACTGCCCGATGCCCGGCACCACGATCGTCTGGCTGACGGCGATGAGCCCGATAGCCGCGGCCGTGCGGGTGATGATCCGGGCGAGCCGGAGCAGCCGGTCGTCGGTGGTGATGGTCAGCCGTACCAGCACGAGCAGGGCGACCAGCTTGCAGATCGGCAGCAGCGCGGCCAGCTCGGCGCCGGTGGGCACGCTGCCGCGCAGCAGCAGCCAGGCGACCGGCCAGAGCGTCGACAGCAGCACGAAGACGCCCAGCTGCACGTCGAGCGGCCGGAGCCGCCAGCGGACGTCGTCCCCCCGGACGTAGCGCAGGTAGCCCCCGATCGCCGCCCCGGCGACCAGCAGCGCCAGCACCGCCTCGTTCGGCCGGATCAGGGGGATCAGCCGGTCGCGGTCGATGCCGGCCAGGAACGGCGTGGTGCCGAGGTAGAGGTAGACCGCCCACTGCGGGAAGAGCGCGGCGACGGTGACCAGGACCAGGCCCAGGGCACCGAGGGCGGCGAACGGTCCGACGAACGCGGCCGCGGCGCCGAGCACGCCCGCCGCCAGCAGGCCGAGGAGCAGCGGGACCAGCCACGGGCGGGGCGCGCGACCGGTGGCCTCGCCGGGCGCCGGCCGGGTCAGGACGGCGGTCACGGCGTGCCCGCCCGGGTGCGGACCAGCAGGGACAGCGCCCCGGCGAACACCGCGGTGGCCAGCAGCGCGGCCGCGGCCAGCACCACGAGCTCGCGCAGCAGCGGACCGCCCTCGCCGGCCAGCACGCGGCCGCCGGCCAGGACGGGCAGCATCGCCGCCGCCGCGGCGACCGCGATCGCCAGCCGCCGGCCGTCGACGGCACGCTCCGGCCGCACCGCCCGGCCCACCCGGGCGATCACCGCCGCGGCCCCGGCGGTGTCGGCCAGCAGCACCGCGCAGCACAGGCCGGCCAGCCGGGGGAGCCCCGCGGGCAGCAGCAGGGCCAGCCCGGCGGCGACCGCGGTCACCGCGAAGCCGATGACGCCGGCCACCTGCGGCCCCCGGACGTCGAGCCGGGCGTACAGCGCCTGCCGGCCGATCTCGTGGAACCCGCTGGCCAGCTGAGCGACGCCCATGACGGCGATGCAGACCGTCAGCGTGGCCAGCAGCTCCTCGGTGCGGGCCTCGCCCGCGGCCAGCACGCCGGCCACGGTGCCCGGCCAGGTCACCAGCACGCAGAGCGCCGGGAGCCCGGCCACGGTGCCGTAGAACAGCGCCTGCCGCCACGACCGGGCGAACCCGGCGCTGTCCCCTCCCTTGACCGCCGCCGACATCCCGGGGAGCACGGCCGTGGTCACCGCCCGGGCGCCGATCGCGGTGGGCACGGCGTAGACGGCGAACGCCATCTGGAACACCAGGGCACCGCCGGGCACGGTGGCGGCCGCGGCCAGCAGGAGGAAGAGGCTCGCCGCCGGCATGGCGGCGACGACCACCGAGCTGCGCAGCCGGGCGGCGACCGCCCGGGACTCCGGATCGTCGCGCCAGCCGCGGGCCGGGCGCAGCGAGAGGCCGACCCGGGCCGCACCGAACAGCTGCAGCCCGGTGTGGATCGCGACCGACAGCGTCGCTCCGGTGCCCAGCAGCAGCACCGCGCCGAGCGGCACCTCCCCGACGTCGGGGGGCCGGCCGTACACGACGGCCACGGCGGCCATGGTGGTGATCAGGCCGACGTTCTCCACCGCGGGAGCGGCCGCGGCCAGGGCGAAGCGGCCCCGGGCCTGCTGGACGGCCGCGCCGGCGGCGGCCACGGTGTACAGGACGATCTGCGGGGCGACCAGCACCAGCAGGACGACGGCCAGCGAGTGCGCCCGCCCGCGGTCGGCCTCGGGGACGCCGAGCGTGAGCACCCACCCCAGGCCCACCGAGACGGGCACCAGCGCCAGCGCGACCAGCCCGGAGGCGCGGACGAGCATCCCGCTCAGCCGGCGGACGTGCGCGGCGGCGTCCGCGGCGCTGTGCTCGCGCAGCGTCCGCACGACCGCGGGCACCACGACCAGCGCGAGCACCTGGCCGGCGACGACCGCGTAGACCAGCGAGGGCACCTGGTTGGTGGTGAGGAACGTGTTGGCCAGGTGGGTGGGGCCCAGGACGGCGCCGATGACGACCACGCGCAGCAGCCCGGTGGCCCGGCTGGCGAGTGTCCAGGCGGCGACCGTCGCGGAGTTCCGGGCCACGGAGGCGGTGCCCGTGACCCCCGGCGGCTCCGCCGGCCGCGTCGTCCCCCCGATGGCCACGGCCGACCGCTCAGGGACGCGGCCGGGTCAGCCGGCGGGCGACGAGGGCGGTGACGAGCAGGGCCACGACCAGGCCGGATGCCGCCCCGGCGGCGGTGGTGACCACCGGCTTCGGACTGACCGGGTCGGCGTCGACGTACGGGGCGACGAGCACCTCGGCGGCGGGCCCCGCGAGGGCGGTGAACTGCAGCTCGTCGAGCTGGGTGCGCAGCCACTGCTCCCGCTGCACGAGGGCCGCGAGCTCGCCCTGCGCCCCGACCGGTCCGGCCTGCACCAGCGCGATCCGCTCGAGCACCTCGGTGAGCTGGGCGTCCAGATAGTTCTGCAGCTCCGACCGGGCGTTGTTGTCCGACACCTCGAGGTAGCGGGCCACGATCGCGTCGAGCAGGCCGCGGGCTCGGTCGGGGTCGGTGTCGGTCAGCTCGACCCGGATGACCTCGCTCTCCTCGACGACCGTGGCCGACAGCTGCTCGGCGAGCGCGGGCACCGGGCGGTCCCACTCCTCGGCGACCGGGTCGAGCACCGTGCGGCTGGTCAGCAGCACCAGCTGGGTGCTGAGGTTGCGGTCCTCCCGGAGGAAGCCGGTGGGCTGCTCCTGGGTGAGCGAGTACAGGATCTCCGCCCGCGCCGCGTACACCTCGGGCATCCGCGACGCGACCAGGTACCCCGCGGCCGCCCCGCCCCCGGTGAGCACCAGCACCATCAGCACGAGGAGGAGGGCGGCCCGCCGGCTGAGCCGGCGCCGGGCCGGCCGCTCCGGCTCGCGATCCTCCGCCACCACCGGTGCGCGGCCTCCGCCCCGTACCCCGGCGCCATCCGTGCGACCGCTCCCGTCGGGCCGGCTGCGGCGGTCGCCGGTGCCGCTGCGCCGGTCGCCGGGCCGGGCCGACCGGCCCGTGTGCCCGTTGACCGCCGGACCGCTGTGGTCCGGCGGTGCGACGGTCCGTCCGCCATTGGCCTTGGCCGTCACGGCCCGACCACCTCCGCCACGACCTCGCACACCCGGTCGACCTGGTCGGCGGTCAGCGTGGGCGACATGGGCAGGGAGAGGATCCGGTCCGCTGCGGCCTCCGCGACCGGCAGCGGGCCCTCGGCGAACCGGGCGTACGCCGGCTGCCGGTGGCAGGGCACCGGGTAGTGCACGCCCCAGCCGATGCCGGCGGCGTCCAGCGCGCTGGTGACGGCCCGGCGGTCGTCGACCTGCACCACCGCGAGGTGGTGCACGTGCTCGGCCGCCGGGTGCTGGGCCACCGGCCGGCAGCCCCCGGGGAGCATCTCGCGGTAGCGCGCCATGGCCGCCCGCCGGGCGGCGTTGTCCTGGTCGAGCCGGGCGAGCTTGGCGGTGAGGACGGCAGCCTGCAGCGTGTCCAGCCGGCTGTTGCGGCCCGGGACCTCGTGCGCGTGGTGGCCGCCCGGCGTCCGGCCGTGGTCGGCCAGCACGCGGATCCGCCGCACCAGGTCGGCGTCGTCGGAGACGACCGCGCCGCCGTCGCCGAGCGCGCCGAGGTTCTTGCCGGGGTAGAAGCTGAACGCCGCTGCGACGCCGGCGCTGCCGGCCCGCACGCCGTCGAAACGGGCGCCGTGCGCCTGCGCGGCGTCCTCCACCAGGGCCAGGCCGTGCCGGCGGGCGAGCTGCCCGAGCGCGGCGACGTCGGCCATCTGCCCGTACAGGTGCACGGCCACGACCGCCGCCGTCCGGGGGCCGATCGCTGCGGCCACCGCCTCGGGGTCGACCTCGAGCGTGTCGGGCAGGACGTCGACGAACCGGGGCCGGGCGCCCACCGCGCAGACGGCCTCGGCGGTGGCCACGAAGGTGTTGGCCGGCACCACCACCTCGTCCCCGGGCCCGATGCCCAGGGCGCTGAAGACCAGCTCGAGCGCGTCGGTGCCGTTGCCGACCCCGACGCAGGACCGGGTGCCGCAGTAGCCGGCGAAGCGGGCCTCGAACTCGGCCACCTCCGGCCCGCCGACGAACCGGCCGTGCTCGACGACGGTCTTCCACGCGAGGTCGAGGTCCTCCCGGACCAGCTCGGTCGTCCCCGGCAGGTCCAGGAACGGGATGGGCGCGGCGCTCACGACGCGAGGGAGGGGGTCGACACGAGCGGGCGTGCGGCCGGCTGGGCGGCCCCGCCGGTCAGGTCGCCGACGGTGGCCTCGGTGGCCCGGTCGGTGGCGGCGAGGATCTCCACCACGGCCAGCCCGCGCTCGCCCGGGGTCAGGGGGCAGGCGCCGGTCCGGACGCACTCGACGAAGTGCTGGTCCTGCTGCAGCAGCGGCTCGTTGAACGGGATGTAGGGGGAGACGATGTCGCCGGTGCGGTAGCTGACCGGCAGGGCGTGCGCCGCGGCCGGCCCGTCGATCGCCTCGACGTCGACACCCACGTCGTAGATGCGGATCCGGTCGGTGTCGGACATGTCGTCGTAGACGGCCATCTTCTGCTCGCCGACCACGGTGACCCGCCGCACCTTGGCCGGGCTCAGCCAGCTGACGTGCACGTAGGCCCGGGTGCAGGAGCGCGGGAAGTCCAGGCGCAGGTAGGCGACGTCGGCGTGCTGGCTGCTGATGTTGCTGTGCGCCCAGACGGCCGCGGACGTCGGCAGGTCGTCGAGGATGTAGGAGACGATCGAGATGTCGTGCGGCGCGAGGTCCCAGATGACGTTCACGTCGCTCTGGTAGCGGCCGAGGCTCAGCCGGGCGGTGTCCACGTACAGGATCCGGCCCAGCGCGCCGGAGCGGACGAGCTCCCGCAGCTTCCAGACCGCCGCGTTGTACTCGAACGTGTGCCCGACCATCAGCTGCACGCCGCGCCGCTTGGCGGTCTCGACGAGCATCTGCGCGTCTTCGACCGAGGTGGTCAGCGGCTTCTCGACGAGCACGTGCCGGCCGGCCTCCAGGGCCTGGCGGGCCAGTGCGGCGTGGCTGCCCGGCGGCGTGGCGACGACGACCGCGTCCACGTTCCGCAGCGCCTCGCCGAGGTCGGTGCAGAGGTCGGCGGCGGGGTAGCGGGCCGCGGCCTCGGCCAGCCGGGCCGGGGAGGCGTCGACCACCGTGACCGCGACACCGGGCATCGTGCTGAGCACCCGGACGTGTTTGGAGCCCCAGTAGCCGTAACCCACCACCGCGATCCGGCTGCGCTCGCCCAACGTACCCATGGAGTCCTCCCCGCACGGCCATGCGGGGTGGATGTCGGGGCCGCGCGGCAGCCCAGGCGCTCCCCCGTGGGATGCGGCCTGAGGAACCGTGCAGCGGTGTTCCCCCCGCTCGGTACGACGAGGGGAACGTTGGTATGGCGGTGACGGAGAGTCAACCGGTTCCGGCGTTCGCCGGTGTTCTTCGCCTCAAATACTACTGACGGTAACTTTCATGAGAGTTGCTGTGATTTCGCCCACAGGCGTGTCGGAACCGGTCAAGGGCCCTTGGGCCCTTGCTCTGGCCCCGCCCGCCGGCCTCGGGCGGGTCGACGTCAGCCGCGGGTCCAGTCCAGCAGCTCGTCGGCGGTCCAGGTGTTGACGACGCGGTCCACCGGGACGCCGGTCTGCACCGCCCGCTCGCAGCCGTTGCCCTGCCAGTCGAGCTGGCCGGGGGCGTGTGCGTCGGTGTCGATGGCGAACTCGCAGCCGAGCTCCACGGCCAGCGAGAGCAGCCGCAGCGGCGGGTCCAGCCGCTCCGGGCGGGAGTTGATCTCGACGGCGACGCCGTTCGCCACGCAGGCGGCGAACACGGCCTCGGCGTCGAACTGGCTCTCCGGCCGGGGCCGCTGGGTGCCGTTGCGCTGCTTGCGGCCGATCACCAGCCGGCCGGTGCAGTGCCCGAGGACGTCGGTGTGCGGGTTGGCGACCGCGGCCAGCATCCGCTCGGTCATGGCGGCCTTCTCCGCCCGCAGGTCGGAGTGGACGCTCGCGACCACGACGTCGACCCGGCCGAGCAGGTCGTCGGTCTGGTCGAGCGAGCCGTCGACGTTGATGTCGCACTCGATGCCGGTGAGGATCCGGAACGGCGCGAGCTCCTCGTTGAGCTCCGCGACGACGTCCAGCTGCTGCTCCAGCCGGGCCGCGGTGAGCCCGTTGGCCACGGTCAGCCGGGGCGAGTGGTCGGTGAGCGCCAGGTACTCGTGGCCCAGGCCGATGGCCGCCTCGGCCATCTCGCGGATCGGGCTGCCGCCGTCGGACCAGTCCGAGTGGCTGTGCAGGTCGCCGCGCAGCGCGGCGCGGAACTCGGCGACGTCGTCGGCCAGCGGCACCAGCTCGGCGAAGGTCTCCTCGAGCCGGGCGAGGTACTCGGGCACCTCGCCGCGGTGGGCCTGCACGATCGCGGTGCCGGTCTTGGGCCCGATGCCGCGCAGGTCGGTGAGGGTCTTGGTGCGGATCCGCCGGTCGAGCTCGGCGTCGTCCAGGCCGTCGACGACGGCCGCGGCCGTGCGGAACGCCGCGACCCGGTGCGAGGGCTCGCGGGCGCGCTCCAGGAGGAAGGCGATCCTCCGGAGCGCGGCCGCGGGCGGGAGTGGCTCGTTCAGCGTCGGGCCTACTTCTTGACTCGCTTCTGCGCCTTCTTCTCGGCCTTGGCCGCGCGCTTCTGCGCCTGCGCGAGGCTCTTCTCGGTGGCCGCCGAGGCCTTCTTCGCCGCCCGGCGGGCCCGGTAGCCCACCGACGGCCGGCCCTCCGTGTCGACGGCGGCCAGCAGCAGCCCGCCGAGCAGACCGCTGTTCTTCAGGAAGTTCGAGATCTGCCCGAAGCGCTCCTCCGGGTCCTCGTGCTCCCAGAAGCGGTGGCCGGCCAGGGTGGTGGGCACCACCGACGCCGACAGCACCAGCGCGGTCAGCCGCGGGAGCTTGTTGAGCGCGAACAGCGAGCCGGCGGCCACCTTGACGGCGGCGTCGACCTTGACCCACTGCTCGACGTCCTTGGGCACCTCGACCGGCAGCTGCTTGTCGGCGGTCTCCGCGATCTTCTCGACCACGGGGCGGGCCCCGGGCACGCGGTCCTGCGGCTTGCGCAGGGTGCTGATCCCCCCGTAGACGAACGGGGCGGCGAGCAGCGGCCGGGCGATCCGGCGAACGATCATGGGAGTACCTCTTCCGTCGGTCGTGGACTCGTCGCGGTGCTCCCTGCCCCGGAACGGGACGGGACACCCCTGATCGGACCGTAGTGAGGTCGGTGCGACTCCGCTGGGTCAGGGCGCGTCCGGGGTACTCCCACGCGGCGCGCACGGCGGGGATGATCGGCGGGTGCTCCGCCGCCCGGCTCCGTCGCCGTGGCCCCGGCTGCGCGACAGCTGGTGGGTGTTCGCCCTCGCGCTGACCGCCGTCGGACTGTTCGCCGTCGGCTTCCTCGTGCGGCTGCGCTGCACCATCGGCTCCTGCGTGGCCCCGCCGCTGGGCCGGCTGCTCGACCTCGACGCCGTCGGCGGGCTGCCGCGGCTGTTCACCACCGGGCTGTTCGTGGCGCTGTGCCTGGTGGCGCTGGCCGCCCGCCGGGCGACGACGGGGGCCGTCGCGCTCTGGTGGACGGCGATCGCGCTGGTCGGCGCCGGGCTGGCGCTGGCCAAGCTGGTCAGCGTGCACGCAGCCCTCAAGAGCGGGCTCTCGCCGCTGGTCACGCTGCTGTTCGGGATGGCCGTCACCGTGCCCGCGCTGATCGGGCTCTGGGTGCTCGGCCGGCGGTGGGGGGTGCGCGGCGCGCGGCCGGTGGTGCTCGCGCTGGCGGTCTACGCCGGCACGGCGCTCGGCCTGGACCTGGTGACCTCGGGGGTCGCGCTGGTGCAGGCGAGCGTCGGTCCGCTGACCGTGGCCGGGGCGGCGTTCGTGGAGGAGCTCGGGGAGGCGCTGGCGGCGCTGCTGCTGCTCGTCGTCGTCCGCTGGCAGCTCCCGGCGCGCACCGACGCGCCCTGACAGGATTGCGGGGTGGCCGAGCAGATCCAGCGGGTGCGCCGGCGGCTGAGGACGGTCGACCAGACCTGCTCCCTCTGCGGCCACCGCGGCCTGGACCTGGTGGAGTCGGTGCGCAAGCTGCGGGGTGTGGCGCTGCTGCAGCCGTGGCTGCGCGACGCCCGCCGGTACACGCTCTGCCCGGGCTGCGGCGCGCGGGCCGAGGCGCCGGAGGCGCGCCACCGGGCGTGAGGTGCGGCTGCGGCCTCGGCGGCGTCCCGCGCGGGTGAACGCCGTCCCCTGAACGGGTCGGACCCGTCACGGTGCGTCGCCGGCAGCAGGCAGGATCGGCTCCCGTGTCACCCACTCGCGCTGGTCGTCCGCTCCGCCGCGCTCACTCGCTGTGGCGGCGGATCGCGGCGTCGGCCGTCGTCCTCGCCGGCGCGGCTGCGTTCCCGCTGGTCGCGCACGCCGCCGCCTTCGACCCGGCGCAGGACCCGTTCCCGCACTCGGTCAGCGGTCAGTAGGCGCCGTCCCCCCGGAGCACGGCGCGCACCGTCTTGGCCAGGATCATCAGGTCGAACGCCAGTGACCAGTTCTCCACGTACCGGACGTCCATCCGCACCGAGTCGTCCCAGGACAGGTCCGACCGGCCGCTGACCTGCCAGAGCCCGGTGAGCCCCGGCTTGACCAGGAAGCGCCGGCGCATGTCGACGCCGTAGCGCTCGACCTCGCCCGGCAGCGGGGGGCGCGGACCGACCAGGGACATGTCCCCGCGCAGCACGTTGAGCAGCTGCGGCAGCTCGTCGAGCGAGTGCTTGCGGAGGAACCGCCCGACCGGCGTCACCCGCGGATCGGCGCGCAGCTTGAACAGCACGCCGTTGCCGTCGCCGGTGCCCTCGACGGGCGGGCGGTCGGCGTCGACGACCATGCTGCGGAACTTGAGCATCGAGAAGGTGCGGCCACCGCGGCCCACCCGCTCCTGGCGGAACAGCACCGGGCCGGCGCTGGTCACCTTGACCGCGACGGCGATGCCGACGAGCACCGGCAGGACCGCCAGGACGCCGAGCAGGGCCGCGCTGCGGTCGAAGGCCTCCTTCACCAGCCGCCGCACCCCGCGCAGCTCCGGACGTTCCACGTGGAGCAGCGGCAGGCCGCAGGTCGGCCGGATCGACACCCGCGGCCCGGCCAGCTCGGTCACCGCGGGGGCCAGCAGGAGCTCGGCGCGGGTGCGTTCCAGCTCCCAGCCCAGCCGGCGCAGCGCGGAGCCGTCGAGCTCCGGCGTCGGCAGGACGGCGACGGTGTCGACCTCGTAGAAGTCGACGACCGCCGCCACCTCGTCCAGCCCGCCGAGCACCGGCAGGCCGTCGAAGACCCGGTCGCCGGTGGCCGGGAGGCAGCAACCGACGACGCGGTAGCCGTGGTGCGTCTCGCGGCGCATCTGCTCGTGCAGGGCCGCGATCCCGTTGCGGTGGCCCACCAGCAGCGTCGTCTGCAGCGCGCGGCCCTGCCGGCGCTGCCGGTGCAGTGCCTTCCGCGCCGCCTGGCGCCAGGCGAGGGTGAGTAGGCCGGCCAGCGGGATGGTGACGACGACGAAGCCGCGGGCCACCGCCAGCTGCAGCGCCCAGGACCCGAAGCCGACCGCGGCCAGCACCATCGCGCCGGCGGAGGCGACGCGCCGGAACTCCTCGGGGCCGTCCCAGAGGAAGCGCTGCTCGTAGCTGCGCGCCAGTGACATCGCGGCGATCCAGACAACGGGCAGCAGCACGGCGAGGCCCGGCACCACCATCGGGCGCACGCCCGGACCGGGGCCGAGGGCCAGGGTCAGCGCCGTCGCGATGGCGGCGCACGCGGCGTCGCCGGCGACCAGCCGCCGGACGTACGCGGTGCGCCAGGCGCGGCGGGCGACCGTGCCGTCGCCGCGCAGGTGTGCGGCGGAGACGACGACTGCCTCGGAGTTCTTCAGCGGCCTCATGCGGGGGTCCTTCGTCGGCGGGGCGCACGACGGCGCCGGGCGGCGAGCGGAGGGGACGGGTCGTCCCGGAGGGGAGCGGCCGGGCGGTGGACGCCGGGCCACGGGGGAGCGCGGGCGGAGGCGGGCCCGCGCTCAGTCGGGTCGGGACCCGGGGTCGCCGGCGCCGCCGGTGCCGCGCTCGGCGGAGCGCTCGATCTGGCGCAGGGACGACGGCGTCGCGGCGGCGTCGGCCCCCGCCGCGGGGACCGCCGGCGGCAGGAAGAGGTCGTCGTGCGCGCTGCCGGAGGCGATGGCCGCCGAGGAGCCGCTCATCGCGGGCCCGGCCGGTGCGGGCGGCACGACCGGGACAGGCGGCGCCGGGGCGGGCGGCGGCGCGATCGGGGGGACCGGTGACGGCGTCGCGATCGCGGCGGGGGGTGGCTCGACCGGGGGCGGCGGCGCGGGGGAGGCGACGACGACGGGCGGTGCGGGGGGCTCGTCGCACAGCGGGGCAGCGGGTGGTGGCGGCGGCGGGGCGGCCTCGACCGGAGACGCCGCGACGGGGACGACGTCCACCTCGAGGGTCGTGGTGGCCGGCTCGACCGGGACGGTCTCCGGCGCTGGTTCCGGCGCCGGCGTATCGACCGGGGCGGGTGCGGGCGCCGGGTCGGCAGGGGCGGGGTCCTCGGGTTCCGGCGTCGGCTCGGGGTCCGGTACCGCCGACGCTTCCTCGGGGGCCGGGGCCGGCTCGGGGGGCGGGACGACGTCGGTGGCCGCTACCGGCTCGGCCGGGGGCTCGGGCGCGGCCGCCGTGCTCTCCGGCTGGACCAGCGGGGCGGTGGCGTCGGTGCCCTCGTCGGCGGAGGCGGAGCCCGCGACCACGACGAGCAGCAGCCATCCGGCCGCGGCGAGCAGGACGGTCATCAGGAGCCGGCGCGCCGACGTCCTGCCGGTCCCGCCACGGGGGTGCTCGGGGATGACCGGCACCCCCTTCCCGCTGGCTGCCGGGCCGGGCGGCCCGGGCTGGTGTCCGGCCGTCGAGAGTGGCAGATCGCCACGCTGCGTCAACTCGATCGTGAACTGTGCAGCGGTTTTGCGATACGAGGCCGGTCCGTTCTCACTCTGCGTGATGCGGTGAGCGCGGTCAGGGTCGGACCGACGGACGCTGGCGGGTCTTGAACCGGTACATGCGCCGGTCGGCGCGCGCGATGAGGGTGTCGGGGTCCTCGCCCGGACCGGCGGTGGCGCTGCCGATGCTGATGCCCGAGCGGAGCACCCGGCCCGCGCAGAGGAACGGGTCGCGCATGCGCGCGGTGAGTGCCTCGCTGAGCAGGCGGACCTCGTCGTCGTCGGCAGCGGGGCGCAGCAGGACGAACTCGTCCCCGCCGAACCGCGCGACGACGTCCCTCGGCCCGGCGACCTCGCTGATGCGGGAGGCCATCTCCACGAGCAGATGGTCGCCGACGACGTGGCCGTGCTCGTCGTTGACCGCCTTGAAGTCGTCGACGTCGCAGAACAGCAGGCCGCACCCGACTCCGGTCACCGGGTCGAGGACCTCGCGCAGCGCGTCGAACAGCACGCCCCGGGACGCGACGCCGGTGAGGCTGTCGGTCGTGGCGCGCAGGTGGAGCGAGTCGAGGTGCCGGCGGTTCTCGGTGACGTCGACGCCGATGGTCGCCACTGCCACCGGGCGGCCGGCCGCGTCGCGGATGACGGAGTTCTGCATCGAGATGCGCCGGCGGGTGCCGGCGCCGGTCAGCCAGTCACCCTCCTGGGAGTGGGCGACGCCCTCCTGGACGGCGGTGGCGACGGCGTGCCGGGCCAGGGCGTGGTGCTCCGGGACGACGTAGACGTCGCAGAAGTGCTGGCCGAGCAGCTCGGCCTCGGTGCGGCCGGTGAAGCGCTGCAGGGCGGCGTTCGCGTGCAGGATCAGCCCGTCGGGATCGAGGACGACGACGAGCGCCGGGCTGCTCTCGACGACGGCGCGGGCGAGGTCGAGCCCGTCGAGCGCGCGGGCAGCCGAGGTCCGTCGTGCCGGCGCCCTCGGCTCGGGTACTGCCACCGGACCAGTGTGCACGTTCGGTGAGGGTCGAGTGGCTAGTCGTAGGGGTTGGTCAGGACCGCGTGCGCCTCGAGCACCGTGAAGGTCACCGGCGGGCCGTCGGTCGTCGTGGTGCCCGGCACCTCCTCGCTGGCGCCGCCGTCGACGCTGAAGGTCGCGCCCCAGGTGGTGGTGAGCGAGGCCGTGTAGGTGCCGGCGGCGTAGTCGTGCGTGACGGTGTGGTCGGGATACGGCGCGCCGGGGTCGGTGGTGGTGAGGTGGGCGCCGTCGCCGGTGTGCCAGGTGTAGCTCTGCGCGGTGGCCACGATGTCGACGGTGAAGCCGCGGATGTCGACGGTGAAGGTCTGGGTGACCGGGTCGTCGGTGAAGAAGACGACGGGCAGGCCGACCAGCGCGTTGCCCGGGGGCTGCTGCTGGGTGGTCAGCCGGGGGAGCGGGAGTTGCTGGAAGTAGCGGAAGACCTCGGCGGGGGAGGGAGCGGGATTGAGTTCGGTGATGTCGACGCAGGTGGTGATGAAGCCCTGCCAGGAACCGACTGGCGAACCGACGGGCGCTCCGGGCGCAGCCGAGATGCCCTCTGCGGTGGTCCCGTCCGGCAAGACCAACAGTCTGCGTTGAATCGTGAATAGCTGTACGACCCGCTCAGGGGTGCCGACACAGTTTTCGTCTGGTCGGCACTCGTTGCCGCGGCCCTCAATGCACGGCTCGAGGAATCGGTATTCGTAGGGTTGTGGAGCAGGCGCATTGTTGCTCGCAGCCCAAATTCCAGCAGTCTCCCACAGGTAGCTGGCAGTGAGACTGCCCGAACCCACGCCTACCTGTGGGCCGTCGCAACTACGGCGACATTCGGTTTCGTCAGCCTGGGCCGCCCCGGCCCCGCCCACCAGTGCGATGAACGTCAACATGATCGCCAGCCACAGGCGCCCAGTTTGTCGCATCATCCGAGGGTGAGTGCGGTGATGAGCCACGTGGCTCGTTCGCTGTCCCAGCGGGTAATCGCTCCTGATGACAGGTCGGTCTTCGCCGCCGTGGATAGGTTGGGTAGCGGTTGACCGGCTGGGTCGATAACGGTCAGTGCGGCGAGGTCTGCAACGAATGCAATATGGATCTCATCGCTAGACTTGGCGGCGGAGTCAATCCACGTAATAGTGAACTGCCCACCCTCGTAGTGATATCCCGCTGCCGCGTCCTCTTCGGTCAGTCGAGCTATACGGTCGCAATCGGTGCACCCTGCGCTCAGTTCGCGGAGTGGGGCGGCGTCGAGCACAATCGCGGTGCGGTTGATGAGTCCGATGTAGTAGCGGACGAAAGCCTCCGCCCCCTCCGGCGTCTTCTCCCTCGCCTCGTCCGGCATCGGGAAGTCCGCCGGCCCGAGGGGCGGCAGCGCCTCCTCCGTCGCACTCGCCGAGGTCGACGTCGACGGCAGGGTGTCGCTGGCCTGCTGCTCGGACGCGCACCCGGTCAGCACCGCGGCCGCGATCGCCACCACCGCCGTCCGGACGACGCCCCACCGCTCCGCCACGCGCCGCCTCCGCTCGGTCACCGTCGGGACTCGGGACACTATCGAGATCCGGAATGCCGCCGCAGCCGTCCTGTGGACAGACCACCCGGTCCGGTGGCGCGCCTGTCGGGGCCGGGCTCGCGCTGGTGGAGGCGTGCCGGGCTCGTGGAGCGCGAGTCGGGCTCCAGGAGCGAGGTAGCCGGCCGTTGCCGGGGTTCCTCGTGGATTGCCGGCGCTGCAGACCCCGCAGTGCACGAGCAACGCCGGCAATGGGGGCCAAGGCAGAAGCGGCCTACGACGTCCGGCAGCAGTACACCGTCAGCGACGTCCCCTTCCGGAACACGAACTCCTCCGCCACCTCGCCCATCTCGCCGTCGTAGGCCACCTGCTGCGGCCCCGACTGCGAGCGCACCGTCACCGACGGCACCTGCGTCTCCGCGTAACCCGACGAGCGGTCGCTGATCCCGAGCAGCGTGCCGAGCACCGCCCGCGTCCGGCTGAACGGCACGTCGGCGCGCAGGTACTGCACGTCGAGCAGCCCGTCCTCCAGCCGCGGCCGCCAGGCCGGAGCCAACCCGCGCGGGGTGTAGCAGCAGTTCCCGACGAACAGGATCCAGACCGACACCTCCCGGCCGTCCAGCGTGAGCCGCACCGGCGTCCCCTGCCGCAGCGTCTGCGCCGCCGCCACCGTCATCGCCGCCCACTTGCCCAGGCGCCCCGACAGCGCGTCCCGCCGGCGCACCATCTCCGGATAGCTGCCGATGCTCGCGGTGTTGAGGAACGGCGTGGCGTTGACCTCGGCGACGTCCACCTTCACGCCGGACCCCGCGGTCACCGCGTCCGCGGCCTCCTCGGCGGTGTCGACGCCGACGTCGCGGGCGAAGTGGTTGAGCGTGCCGGCCGGGATGACCGCCAGCGGCAGCCCGTGGGCCACGGCCACCGCCGCGGCCGCCGCCACGCTACCGTCGCCCCCGGCCACCCCGAGCGCCCGCGCGCGGCCCGAGCGTGCCGCCTCGCCGAGCAGGTCGGTCACGTTGTGCTCCGCCGAGGTCTCGAGCACCTCGGCGCGGGGCAACAGCCGGCGGATGTCGGCCGCCGGGTCGTAGTCCTCGCGGCCCGACCGCGGGTTCACCGCCACCACCAGGCCCTCGCCCTCGGGCAGCGCCGGCGCGCCGGACGACGGCCGCACCCGGGCCGGGGTGTTCGGGCGCACCGCCCAGAACGCGCGGCTGGCCGCGGCGATCGCCGTCCCGACGGCGAGCCCCGCGACGACGTCCCCGGGGTAGTGCACCCCCACGTGCACCCGGGAGTACCCGACGCCGAGCGCCACCGGCGCGAGCGCGGCCCCGGCCAGCGGGCTCTCCATCGCCACCCCGGCGACGAACGCCCCCGCCGAGGCCGAGTGCCCGCTCGGGAACGACAGGGTGTGCGGCGCCCGGCGCAGGTGCCGGTCGGTGGTCAGGTTGGCGAGGTCCGGCCGCACCCGGCCGAACATCCGCTTCAGGACGACGTTCACCAGCGCGCTGGACACCGACAGTGAGCCGACGCCGCGCAGCGCCGCCCGCCGCGGCCGGCCCTTCCGGGTGCCCAGCAGCAGGCCGATCAGCAGCCACAGCTTGCCGTGGTCGGCGAACTGGGAGAGGCGGCGCAGCCAGCGGTCGGCCGGCGTGGCCGGGAGGCCGCCGACGAAGGCGTGCAGGCGGGCGTCCCAGTGCCGCGGTGACTTCACGCCGGAACGCTACGGGAGCCGGCCGTCCACCGGAGTGCCACGGGCGCGGAATCCGCGCCGTGGCACTCCATCAGGTGCGCTGGCGGGCGCGGTAGGCCGCGACGGTCGAACGGCTCGCGCAGGTGTTGGAGCAGTACCGGCGGCTGGCGTTGCGCGAGGTGTCGACGTAGACGTCGTCGCAGCCCTCGGCCGAGCAGATGCCCAGCCGCTGCCAGCCGTGCTGCACGACCACCTGCGACAGGCCCATCGCCACCGTCGTCGTCAGCTGCTCGAGCACCGGGGCGTCGGGGCGGGCGTAGTGCAGGTGCAGTTCGCCGTCGTGGTCGGTCGCGTACGGAGCGGGGTGGGCGCGGGCCAGCAGCTCGTTGAGCCGGGCCATCACCTCGTCCTGCGAGGCGGCCAGGGCGACGGCGCGCACCAGGGCGGCGGTCGCGGCCGCGTCGGCGGTCTCGGCGGCGGTGAGCTCCAGCGGCGTGCCGGCGGTGAACCACTCGTCGTGCGAGCGGAGGAAGTCCACGGCCCAGGCGTCGCCCGACCGCTCGGTGTTGGCCAGCTCGATGGCCAGCTCCACGGCCGTCGACCCGTAGGTGTCGTAATCCATTTGACTCCCTACCGCTCCGTCTCTACCGTGGGTCTGTAGGTGGTCAACGGTCCTTGACCACCTACGGATTCCCTTCCCCCGCAAGTACCGAAGTGAGCAACGTCGTGCGTAAGTACCTCACCGTCTGGCGCCTGCCCTCGGCCCCGGTGCTCCTCCTGGCCGGGTTCGCCGGCCGGTTGCCGTCGGCCATGGTCCCCCTGGCACTGCTGCTCATGGTGCAGCAGCAGACCGGTTCCTACGCGATCGCCGGGCTGGCCTCGGCCGCCCACGGCGTCGCGATGGCGGTGATGGCCCCGGTCCTCGGCCGGCTGGCCGACCGGCGCGGTCCGCGCCCGGTGCTGCTGGCCCAGTCCGCGCTCTACCCCGTGCTGCTCGGGCTGGCGGTCGCCGCCGTGCTGGGCGGCGCCGCCGACGCGCTCGTCGTCGCGGCCTGCGCCCTGGCCGGAGCGGCGACGCCGCTGGTGTCGGGCACCGTCCGGGCGCTGTGGAGCCGCGTCGACGTCCGGGTGCGCCCGACCGCCTACGCGCTGGACGCCACCGCCACCGAGCTGGTCTTCGTCGTCGGCCCCACGCTCGTCGCCACCCTCGCCGTGCTCACCGACGCGGCCGCCGCGGTGGGACTGGCCGGGGTGCTCGCCGTCGTCGGCGCGCTCGGCATCGCCCTCTCCCGGGCCGGCGCCGAGTACGTGCCCGTGCAGGGTGCCCGCTCGGGGCTGTTCTCGACGGCGCTGGCGCCGGGCATGCCCCGGCTGCTGGTCAGCGGAGCCGCGCTCATGCTCGGCTTCGGCGCGCTCGAGGTGGCCATCCCCGCCTTCGCCGGCGCGACCGGGGCCCCGGGGCTGTCCGGCGTGCTGCTCGCCGTCTGGTCGCTGGGCTCGGTCATCGGCGGCCTGTGGTTCGGCGCGCGGGTGATCAGCACCTCGCTGCCGCGCCAGTACCGGCTGCTGCTGCTCGGCGTGACCATCGGCCTCGCGCCGCTGGCGCTGGTCTCCAGCCCCTGGGCGCTGGGTGTGCTGCTCTTCCTCGGCGGCTCGGTGATCGCCCCGACGCTGACCGTGCAGAACACCCTGGTCGGGTCGCTCGCGCCGGTGCACGCCACGACCGAGGCCTTCACCTGGCTGTCGACGATCACCGTGGGCGCCTCCGCCATCGGTGCCGCCCTCGGGGGCGCGCTGATCGACGGGCCGTCGGGGGTCAGCGGCGCGCTGGTGCTGGCCGTCGCCGGGGCCGCGCTGGCCGTCGTCGTCACGCTCGTGCCCGGCCGCCGCGCGGCCGTCCGGGCCGCTGCGCGCCAGCGCGTGGCGGTCTGAGACCCCCGGGCTGCGAAGCCCTCCCGGGGCGCTGGTAGTCTCTTCCGCGGTGGTTCCGAGGGGACTCGGACCCCGGGAGGCTTCGCCTAGTCCGGTCTATGGCGCCGCACTGCTAATGCGGTTTGGGTTAATCCCCATCCCGGGTTCAAATCCCGGAGCCTCCGCGCGACAACTGAACACAGGCACCCGTAGCTCAACGGATAGAGCATCTGACTACGGATCAGAAGGTTAGGGGTTCGAGTCCCTTCGGGTGCACGTCTGGTTGAGACAGCACCGCGGCCCCGCCCTCCTCGGAGGGCGGGGCCGCGTTGTGTTCCGGGCGGGGCTCAGGTGCCCCGGATCTGCTCGATGATCGCGGTGGTCGAGATGGACGGCGTCCGCGGCAGGTAGACCACCTTGCAGACGTCGCCGAGCTCGTCGAACCGGCCGGCCCAGTCGTCGCCCATGACCAGCAGGTCCGCCCGGTTCTGCACCAGGTACTTCCGCTTGGCCTCCAGGCTGTGCTCGACGAAGACCTCGTCGACGCAGCGCAGTGCGCCGACGATCGCCGACCGGTCGGCCAGCGAGTACACCGGTGGGCGGCCCTTCTTGCTGATGTTCAGCTCGTCGGAGCTGATGCCGACGACCAGCTGGTCGCCCAGCGCCGCAGCGCGCTCGAGCAGCCGCAGGTGGCCGGCGTGGAAGACGTCGAAGGTGCCGAAGGTGACGACACGGATGGGGCTGGACACCCTCACAGGGTGTCCGGTCGCAGCCGGCCGAGTACAGCCGGGTCGATCTCGCGGTCGTGCAGGGGCAGCACGAGCTCGGTCACGAGGTCGGTCAGCTCGGCCACGCGCAGGTGCAGCCGCCGCTCCTGGTGCAGCCCGTCGCGCAGCCGCGCGACCTCGCCCTGCAGCTCGTCACGGGCGGCCCGCAGGGCGGTCAGCTCGTTCTCGACCAGCTCCAGCCGGTCGCGCAGCTGCTGGTTCTCCTGCTGCAGTTCGTTGACCTCGCCGTGCAGCTCCAGGGCAGCGGGCGCCAGGGCGCGGCGCACCACGTGCACCGGCCGCGCCAGCGCCGAGCGGGTGCGGTTGTCGGGGTCGGTCATCGGGGCCTCCGTCGCAGGGTCGTCCGCCACACCTCGACCAGTTCCTCCTCCGGAGCGCCGGCCCAGCTCACGGGCTCGGTGATCCGGACGGCGTCCTCGAGCACCAGGCCGTGCCGGTCCGCCTCGGCGACGACCTGGTCGAGGGTGAGGTGGCGGTAGGGGGCGATACCGGGATAGCCGGGATCGGCCACCAGGTCGAAGTGGGCCGCGCCGCCGCGGCGCAGCAGCATGGCGCACAGCCGCCAGACGTTCTCCCGCCCGCGGTCCTCGAGCGCGTTGAGCAGGCGGCGGCCGTACACGGTCCAGGCATCCGGCCGGGCCGCGGTCTCGGCGCCCAGCCGGACGACGGCGCGGATGTCCAGCAGGTTGAGGACGTCGGCGGTGAGGTCGACCCCGCGCTCGGCGGCGGCGGCCCGCAGCCGGTCGACGGCGGCGCGGGAGAAGTCCAGCGCGCGCACGGTGCGGCCCTCCGCGGCGAAGGCCAGCGCGTCGCCGCCCAGCCCGCAGCCGAGGTCCAGCACCGGGCTCCCGGCCGGCGTGCGGTCGGCCACCGCGCGGGCGAACGCGCTGGGCGTCCGCGGGGGCTCGGGCGGCGCGGGGGCCAGCAGCACCTCGTCGTCCCAGCGCTCGCGCTCGACGTTGTAGTCGGCGAACCAGCCGTAGAACCGCTCGCCGGTCTCCGGCGGGATCGTGAAGGTGTACGCCGGGTCGGGCACCCGCCAGCCGGGTCCGAACAGCTCCAGCAGCATCCGCTCGCCGTCCCGCGGGGCGGGCTGCACCCGGCCCTCGACCTCCAGCGGCACCGTCGGCAGGACGACGTCGCGGCCGGCCGGCGTCCGGATGGCGAAGTGCTGGTACCAGTGCCCCTCGAGCAGGAAGCCGGTGAACACGTCGACGTAGTGGTCGGGCACGCCCTCGTGGTCGAACATCAGCTGCACGTGGGCGGCCGACAGGCGGACCACCTCGAACCCGGCCGCGCGCAGCACTCGCCCGATCTCGAAGGCCTCGAGCGTCACGTCGGCCGGGTGCGAGTGCCGGCTCAGGTAGGCGAGGTCGGCGTCGTCGTCGTGCGGGAGCACGCGCCCGTCCTCGCGGACCGGCCCGAGCAGCGTGCCGCCGGTGACGAAGACCGTCGGGCCCAGCCGGGCCTCCAGCGCCTCGCGGACGGCGTCCAGCGAGTCCAGCATCCGCTCGACCATGTCGCGGCCGGCGTCCCCGAGCGCGTGGCCCAGGCGCCCCCACTTGTTGACCACCAGCGGCTGACCGTGCACGTCGGCGAGCACCAGCGGCTCGGGCGAGCCGTCGAGCGAGACGGTGGTGGTCGGCGCCGCCGGGTCGGCCGGCACCGCCTCCCCGTCGACGGCGACGACCTGCAGGGTCACCTCGAACGTGCCGCGCAGGTGCGGCACCAGCGCGGCGGGCCAGGGCTCGAAGCGCTGCAGCGGATCGTCGGACCCCTCCGGCGGGCGCGCGTCGGCGGCCTCGCGGAAGGACCAGACGCGTCGCCCGTCGAGCAGGACGTCGACGACCCGGTCGGCGGGTGCCGGCACCTCGTAGACCAGCCCCTCGGGGCGGGCGGTGACCGTCCGGAGAGCCGGCGGGCCGAGGGTGCTGCGGGCGGACATGGCGGGCTCCTCGGAGATGACGGCAGGGTGAACACCTGCCGACCAGACTTCCCGGCGCACCGTGGGGAACCTTACCGGAACACGGGTGACCGCATCCCGGAACCGTGGCGTTCCGTCACGTTCGGATGACCCTCCGCATCCCGGCGGGTCCCTGGCGGCCGACCGCGGAACGAGATCGTCCGACCGGTACTCTCCACGGCCGGCTGCCGTGCCAGGCCCCTCGCGCAGGTGCGCCTGTCGGGCTGGCCCGACACCCCACCGACCAGCTGGCGGGATGGGCGCGCGCGCCTCCTGCCAGCAGATTCGACGTGACCACGCCCCGGGCGCCGCTGCGCCCGCACCGACAGGAGAGACGATGGAGCCATCCCGCAACGTGGCGGGCCGGATCGGCCGGTGGAGCGCCCGGCACAGGCGGACGGCGGTGCTCGGCTGGCTGGCCTTCGTGGCCCTGGCCGTCGTCGTCAGCGCCCTCGTGCCGCAGGCCCAGCTGACCGCGGCCGAGCAGACGCTGGGCGCGCCGGCCCAGGCGCGGCAGATCCTGGACGAGAACGACTGGTCGGACCCGGCGTCGGAGATGGTCCTGGTCCAGCGCACAGCGGAGGTGCCCGAGGCGGCGGTCACCGCGGCAATGACCGATCTCGTCGCGACCCTCGAGGACACCCCCGACGTCGCGGCGGTGGTCAGCCCGCTGGCCGGCGCCCCGCTGGTGTCCGCGGACGGCCGGTCGGCGCTGGTCACCTTCGACATCGCCGGCGACCGGGAGACCGCCGGCGAGCGCATCGCGCCGATCAGCGAGGCGGTCGAGGCGGTCGCCGCCCGGCACGACGACGTGCGGGTCGAGCAGTTCGGCGGCACCAGTGCCGACCTGGCCCTCGACGCCACCCTCGACGCCGACTTCCAGCGCGCCGAGCT
Source organism: Blastococcus sp. SYSU D00820 (assembly GCF_054050695.1). Classification (NCBI taxonomy): domain Bacteria; kingdom Bacillati; phylum Actinomycetota; class Actinomycetes; order Geodermatophilales; family Geodermatophilaceae; genus Blastococcus; species Blastococcus sp. SYSU D00820. The sequence continues at coordinate 112,550 of NZ_JBJGZW010000005.1, read as the reverse complement.
GCTGTCCATCCCGATCACGCTCGCCGTGCTGCTGCTCACCTTCGGCGCCCTGGTCGCCGCGGTGCTGCCCCTGGTGTTCGCGCTCACCGCGTTCGTCGGCGCGCTCGGGTTGCTCAGCCTGACCAGCCAGATCTGGCACGTCGACCAGACCGCGCAGATCGTCATGCTCCTGATCGGGCTGGCCGTCGGCGTCGACTACTCGCTCTTCTACCTGAAGCGCGAGCGCGAGGAGCGGTCCCGCGGCGCCGGCCCGGTCGACGCCCTCGACATCGCCGCCGCCACCTCGGGCCGGTCGGTGCTCGTCTCCGGCATCACCGTGATCGTGGCGATGGCCGGCATGTTCCTGACCGGCTTCTCGGTCTTCACCGGCGTCGCGTCGGCCACGATCCTCGTCGTCGCCTGCTCGGTGCTGGGCTCGCTCACCGTCCTGCCGGCGATGATGAGCTGGCTGGGGGACCGGGTCGAGAAGGGGCGGGTGCCCCTCCTGCGGCGGCGCGACGCCGGCCGTGGCCGGTTCTGGCCGGCGGTGCTCGGCGCGGTGCTGCGCCGCCCGCTGGTCGCCGCGCTCGCCGCCGGTGCCGCCCTGGTGGCGCTCGCCGTCCCGGCGCTCTCCCTCGACCTGCGGGCCGAGGGCATCCAGGACCTCCCGCAGGACCTCCCGGTGATCCAGACGTACAACCGGATCACCGAGGCGTTCCCGGGCGGGCCGGCGCCGGCCCAGGTGATCGTCGAGGCGCCGGACGTCACCGCGGCCGCGGTGCAGGACGCCGTCGCCGACCTGCGCGAGCGCGCGCTGGCCAGCGGGCGGATGAACGAGCCGATCACCGTGGAGACCAACGAGGCCGGCACGGTCGCCGTCGTCTCCGTGCCGCTCGTCGGGGACGGCGAGGAACAGTTGTCCCGCGAGGCCTGGCAGACCCTCGCCGAGGAGCTCGTGCCGGCCACGGTCGGGGCCGTCGACGGCGTGACGGCGGTGGTCGGGGGGAGCACCGCCTACTCCGTGGCCTTCGACGAGCTCATGGCCGAGCGGACGCCGTGGGTGTTCGGTTTCGTGCTCGTGCTGGCGTTCCTGCTGCTGCTGGTCTCGTTCCGCTCGGTGGTCGTCGCGATCACCGCGATCGTGCTCAACCTGCTCAGCGTCGCGGCCGCCTACGGGTCACTGGTGCTGGTCTTCCAGGAGGGCTGGGGTGCGGACCTGATCGGGCTGGACCGCACCGGCGCCATCGTGAACTGGATCCCGCTGTTCCTCTTCGTGATCCTGTTCGGGCTGTCGATGGACTACCACGTGTTCATCCTCAGCCGGGTGCGCGAGGGCCACGACCGGGGCCTGCCGACCCGCCGGGCCATCGCGCACGGCATCACGTCCTCGGCGGGCGTGGTCACCAGCGCCGCGGTGATCATGGTGTTCGTCTTCCTGACCTTCGTGACGCTGTCGATGACGAGCATGAAGCAGATCGGCCTGGGCCTGGCGATCGCCGTGCTGCTCGACGCGACGGTGGTGCGGGCACTGCTCCTGCCCGCGGTCATGCAGCTGCTCGGCGACGCCAACTGGTACCTGCCACGGTGGCTGCGCTGGCTCCCGGCCCTGCGGCACGAGGAGCCGGTCGCCGTCCCCGTGCTGCCGGTGCCGCGGGCGGAGGCCCAGGCGCCGGTGCTGTCCCGCGACTGATCCCCGTTCCCCCCGGACCCTCCGCGCGGAGGATCCGGGGGGAACAGGCGAGGATGCGGCGCATGACCGACGAGCCGACGACGGCACGCGCGGCACTGGTCGAGCGGCCGGTGCGCCCGCTGCCCTCCCCGCGCCGGGTCCTGGCCGACCTGGCCCCCGTCTCCGCGGCCAACGCGCTGATCGGCTTCGTTTTCGCCGCCACCGGGCCGGTCGCGGTGATCCTCGCGGTGGGCGCGCAGGGCGGGCTGTCGCAGGCGCAGCTGGCGTCGTGGATCTTCGGCGCCTTCTTCCTCAACGGCGTCCTGACGGTGCTGGCGTGCTGGCTGTACCGGCAGCCGCTGGCCTTCTTCTGGACCATCCCCGGCACCGTGCTGGTCGGCCCGGCACTCGGGCACCTGACCTGGCCGCAGGTGCTCGGCGCCTTCGTCGCCACCGGGCTGCTGGTCGCCGTCCTCGGCATCTCGGGGCTGGTGCGCCGGGTGATGGCGGTCGTGCCGATGCCGATCGTCATGGCGATGGTCGCCGGGGTGTTCCTCCGGTTCGGCGTGGACCTGGTCCACGCGCTGCGGGACGACGTCCCGGTCGCCGTGCCCATGGTCGTGGCGTTCCTGATGCTCAGCGCGGTGCCGGCGCTCGGCCGGCGGGTGCCGCCGGTGCTCGGCGCGCTGGTCGTCGGGGCGGTCGCGGTGGCGGTGTCGGGGAGGTTCGCGGGCACCGCGGGCGACACCTGGTTCGCCGCGCCCGTGCTCACCGCGCCGGCCTGGTCGGTGCAGGCGCTGCTGGAGCTCGTCCTCCCGCTGGCGATCACGGTGATCGTCGTCCAGAACGGGCAGGGGATCGCCGTCCTGCGCGCGGCCGGGCACGAGCCGCCGGTCACCGCGGTCACCGTCGCCTGCGGCGTCTGGTCGCTGCCGGCCGCCGCCGTGGGCACCGTCTCGACCTGCCTGACCGGCCCGACCAACGCGCTGCTGTCGGCGTCGGGCGAGCGGTCGCGGCAGTACACCGCGGGCATCCTCTGCGGCCTGCTCGCGGTGGTGTTCGGCCTGTTCTCGCCGCTGTTCACCGGGCTGATGCTGGGCACCCCGGCGGCTTTCATCGCCACCCTCGGCGGCCTGGCGATGCTGCGGGTGCTGCAGACTTCCTTCGTCACCGCGTTCGCCGGCCGCTGCACCCTCGGCGCGCTGATCACCTTCGTGGTCACCGTCTCCGACCTGACCGTGGCCAACATCGGCTCGGCGTTCTGGGGCCTGGTCGCCGGGCTGGCGGTCTCCTGGCTGCTCGAGCGCTCCGACCTCCGGGCGGCCTAGCCGAGGGCGGCCAGCACGCTCTCGGGGTCCATCGGCAGCCGCCGCAGCCGGACGCCGGTCGCGTCGCGCACCGCGTTGGCCACCGCGGCCGGCACCCCGACCACCGGCGCCTCGCCCAGCCCCTTGGCCCGCAGCAGCCCGGGCACCTGCCCGTCGCCCACGAAGACGTCGACCACCTCGGGGGCGGTGTGCGCGGTCGGCAGCCCCTGGTCGAGCAGGTGCTCGTCGAGCGGCACCCCCGCCCGCCACCGTGCCCGCTCCGACAGCGCCACCCCGATGCCCTGCACCACCCCGCCGACCACCTGGCCGCGGGCGAGGTCGCGGTCGAGCACCCGGCCGACGTCGTGCACCGACACCACCCGGGTCACCAGCACCCGGCCGGTGCGCCGGTCGACGAGCACGTCGGCCATCTGCGCGCCGGCCACCATCCCGTTGTCCGGGGCGACGGCGCGGCCGGTCACGCGGGTGCCGGCGAGCGTCGCGGGCCGCCGGCCGGCCAGCTCGGCGAGCAGCGCGTCGGCGGCGGCGGCCACCGCGTTCGCGGTCAGGTACACCCCGCGGGAGGCGAAGCTGCCCTCGTCGGCCGGGCCGCCCACGCCGGGCTGCTGCTCGATCCGCACGCAGGCCGGCGGCACGCCGAGCCGCTCGGCGGCGACGGTGAGGAGGGTGCTGTGCACGCCCTGCCCCATGTCGGGGACGACGGTCTCCACGACCACCGTGCCGTCGGGCTCGATCCGCAGCGCGGCCTCGGCCGAGTCGCGGTGGGCGGCGGAGGAGATGCTGCTGCACACGGTGAGCAGCGCGACGCCGCGGCCGGCCCGCCACCGGCCGGTCGGGTCCTGCGGCAGCGGCTCGGCCCGGTACCCGGCCAGGGCGTCGAGGCACGCGGTCGCGGCGAACGAGGCCACCGGCCAGCCGTGCAGCGGATCGCGCTGCCCGGCCCGCAGCACGTGCCGGGCCCGGTACCCGACCGGGTCGGCGCCGCAGCGGCGGGCCAGCTCGTCCACGTGGCTCTCGACCGCGAAGCCCACCTCCAGCGCGCCGAAGCCGCGGAAGGCCGCGGCGTTCGCGGTGTTGGTGAGCACCACCGTGCCCTCGGCGCGGGTCACCGGGGCCGGGTACATCGCCGCCGCCCCGCGCAGCGCGTTGGACAGGATCAGCGGGCTGTGCCCGACCTCGCCGCCCGCGTCGAGCAGCACCCGCACCGAGCGGGCGGTCATCGTGCCGTCGGCCGCGCAGCCGGTGCGCACGGTGACCCGCGCCCCGTGCCGGCGGCGGAACCGGCCCAGCTGCGCGCGGGTGGCCTCGACGAGCACCGGCCGCCCGCCGAGCAGCCGGGAGGCCAGCGCGGCGGCCGGCTCGAGGAACACCTCCTCCTTGAGCCCGAAGCCGCCGCCCAGCGGCACCGGCTGGGGGTCGACGGCGTCGGCGGGGACGCCGAGCAGCGCGGCCACCCGCGGACCGACCGTCTGCGGCGTCTGCGAGGTCGACCAGAGGCGGCAGGTGCCGCCGTCCCACCGGGCGAGGGCGGCCACCCGCTCCATCGGCGCCGGGGGCCCGGGCACCACCTCGTAGGTCTCCTCGAGCACCGAGTCCGCGGCGGCCAGCGCCGCCTCGACCTCCGCGGCGGAGGCGCCCACGGCCATCTCGACCGCGGCGTTTCCCGACTCACCCAGCCGCACCGGCGGCGCCCCCGGGGCCAGCGCCTCGTCGACCGTGGTCGCGGCGGGCAGCGGCTCCTCGCGCTGCACGACGCGGGCGGCCATCGCGCGGGCGGCGGCCGGCGAGTCGGCCACCACCAGGCCGACGACGTCGCCCACGTAGCGGCCCTCCGCGGCGAACACGGCGTTCTCGGCCGGGGCGAGCACCGGGTCGACCAGGTGCGGGTTCGTGCCGAACCGGCCGGCGGGGGAGTGACGGGGCCCGAGCACCGCGACCGCGCCGGGCACGTCCATCGCCGTCCCGGGCTCGACGGTCACCCGCGCGTGCGGCGACCGGCAGGTCAGCAGCAGGCCGGTCAGCGTGCCGGGCGGTGCGGCGTCGGCGGTGTAGACGGCGGCGCCGGCGGCCTTGGCCGGTCCGTCGGCGCGCGGCGCCGGCCCGTTCCCCGCTCCGGCGGCCGCGCGGTCGAGCGCGGCCCGCAGCCCCTGGTAGCCGGTGCACCGGCAGAGGTGGCCGTCCAGCGCCTCGGGCCCGCACGGACCGGCGCCCGCTGTCGCGGCGGCGCCGCCGGCCACGATGCCGGGCACGCAGAAGCCGCACTGCAGCCCGCCGCGGCGGGCGAACTCGGTCGCCAGCGTGGCGGCCGGGCCGGCGGCCAGCCCCGCGGCGGTGGCCACCTCGCGACCGGCGGCACGGGCGGCCGGGACGACGCAGGAGGGCACCGGGACGCCGTCCAGCCGCACGGTGCACCCGCCGCAGCCGCCCTCGCCGCACGGCATCTTCACCGCGCGGACGCCGGCGCCGCGGAGCAGCTCGGCCAGCGGCGCGGCGGCGGCCTCCGGCGGCACCGGCACCGGCACGCCGTCCACGGTCACCGGGGCGAGCGCGGCCGGCGCCGGCCGGACCTCGGGTGCGGCGGTCACGCGGCCAGCTCCGCGGCGACCTCGTCGGCGAGCGCGGCCACCAGCCGGGCGCGGTAGCCGGCCGAGGCGCGGACGTCGTCCCGCATGCGGTCGGCGCCGGGCGGCCGGCCGGGGTCGTCGAACGGCAGGGGCGCGGCGTCCCGGCCGACGGCCCCCGCCACCAGATGCAGGCCCGCGCCGGTGCGCACCCCGGCGACCACGGCGAGCGCCGGGGCCGGGCCGGTGCGGACCGCGAACCGCCGGGTCACCCCCGCGCCCCGGCCGGGCAGCCGGACGCCGAGCACCAGGTGCGGCGGGTGCACGGGAGCGGCGAGGTAGCTGCCCAGGGGCAGCTCGGCGGCGCCACCGGCCGTGCGCAGCAGCACCCGCGCCCCGTAGGCGGCCAGCGCCGCGGGGAGGTCGGCACCGGGCAGCCGGGCGGCCACCGACCCGCCCAGCGTGGCGACCGCGCGCACCTGCGGCGTGGCGGCGCCCGCGGCGGCCGAGGCCAGCGCCGGCCAGGCCGCGCCGATCGCGGGGTCGGTGGCGAGCGCGGCGAGCGTCGTCCCGGCGCCGAGCACGTCGCCGTCGACCCCGGCCGGCAGCAGCCCGGCCAGGTCGACGGCCCGGTCGCCGAGGGCGCAGGGCAGCGCGGCGGACAGCAGCGCCGCGCCGCCGCCCACGGGCGTGCCGCCGGCCACGACCAGGCGCAGCGCGTCGTCCAGGTCGGTGGGCCGCAGCCACGTGCACAGTCCGTTCCCCGGGGTCACGCCGGCGATCGGACCAGCCGCGTGTTGCGCCCGGATGACGGGCCGGGCACAGCGGTGCTGCACCCGGCCGGGGGTCACTCCAGCGTCACGCCGGCCTCGGTGCAGGCCGCACCCAGCGGCTCCAGCGACTCCAGGAAGGTGGTGATCGGCTCCTCCGGGTCGCCGCCGTCCTCCAGCGCGGCCGCGGCGTCGGCGGCCGCGGCGCCCACGTCGACGGCCGCGTCGTGCACCGCCTCGGTCTCGGCCTGGTTGCCCGTGGCCAGCTCCTCGATCGAGACCAGCAGCTCGATCGCGCCGGAGAGGTCCACCTCGCCGCTGGACCCGGGGATCAGCGAGAGCGGCACCAGCGCGCCGTAGGTGATCAGCGTGGTGCAGGTGTCCTCGTCGCCGCTGGTGGCGCCCTCCGCGGCGCTGCCCGGCACGTCGGGGCTCTCGGGCGACGCCGGCCCGTCGGCCATCGGCTCGATGTCCGGTCCGTCCCCGCCGGCGTCCCCGGAGGCGGGGGCGTCGGCGGGGGCGGCGCCGGGCAGGTCGGCGCTGCTGCAGGCGCCCAGGAACAGGGCGCCGGCAGCGAGGGCGACCGCAGCGGAACGGGTGGCGGCGGAACGGGTGCGGACGGTGCTGCGCATGGCTCGAGGACTCCTCGTCGGAACGGCGGTCGGCCGGGGCGGCCGGGTGCCGTGGTCGCGAGGAGCCTCGAACGCGTCACTTGCCGGGCACTGGTGCCCGACCAGCGAATGGCTAGAGCGGGAAGGAGATGTACTTGGTCTGCAGGTACTCGGTCAGGCCCTCGTGCCCGCCCTCGCGCCCGATGCCGCTCTGCTTGACGCCGCCGAAGGGCGCCGCCGGGTCGCTCACCACGCCCCGGTTGATGCCGACCATGCCCGACTCCAGCGCCTCGGCCATCCGCAGGCCGCGGGCGAGGTCGCCGGTGAAGACGTAGCAGACCAGGCCGTACTCGGTGCCGTTGGCCAGGCGCAGCACCTCGTCGTCGGAGGAGAAGCGGACGATCGGGGCGACCGGGCCGAAGATCTCCTCCTCGGTGGCCGCCGACCCCGCCGGCACGTCGAGCAGCACGGTCGGCGGGTAGAAGTACCCGGGGCCGTCGGGGCGCTCGCCGCCGAGGACGGCGCGGGCGCCGGCGCCGATGGTCTCGCGGACGATGCGGTCGACCTTGCCCACGGTCTCCTCGTTGACCAGCGGCCCGAGCCCCACGCCCTCGTCGTCGCCGCGGCCGAGGGTGAGCGCGCCCATCCGCTCGGCGAGCCGGCGGGCGAACTCGTCGGCGACGGCGTCCTCGACGTAGAAGCGGTTGGCCGCGGTGCAGGCCTCGCCGCCGTTGCGCAGCTTGGCCACCATCGCGCCCTCGACGGCGGCGTCGAGGTCGGCGTCGGCGCAGACGATGAACGGCGCGTTCCCGCCCAGCTCCATCGAGCTGACCAGCACCTGGTCGGCGGCCTGCTTGAGCAGCACCCGACCGACCTCGGTCGAGCCGGTGAAGCTGACCTTGCGCAGCCGCGGATCGGCCATGACCGCGCCGGCGACGTCCTTGGCGTTGGTGGTCGGCAGCACGCTGAGCACGCCCTCGGGCAGCCCGGCCTCGACGAGGATCTCGGCGATCAGCAGCGCGGTCAGCGGCGTCTCCTCGGCGGGCTTGAGCACCACCGGGCAGCCGGCGGCGAACGCCGGGCCGAGCTTGCGGGTGATCATCGCGGCCGGGAAGTTCCACGGCGTGATCGCCAGGGAGATGCCCACCGGCTGGCGGACGACGACGGTGCGCGTGCCGCCCGCGGGCGCGACGCGGTAGTCGCCGTCGATCCGCACGGCCTCCTCGCTGAACCAGCGGAAGAACTCCGCGGCGTAGGTGAGCTCGCCGCGGGCGTCGGTCATCGTCTTGCCGTTCTCGCGGACCATGAGCAGGGCGATCTCGTCGCCGCGGGCGACCATCGCCTCGAAGGCCCGCCGCAGGATCTCCCCGCGCTGCCGGGGCGGGGTGGCCGCCCAGCCCGGAGCGGCCGCGGCCGCGGCGTCCATGGCCGCCTGCGCGTCCTCGACGGTCGCGTCGGCGACCGTGGCCAGGTCGGTGCCGTCGGCCGGGTCGTGGACGGCGAAGGTGGCGCCACCCGTGGCATCCCGCCACGTGCCGCCGATGAAGACGCCGGTCGGGACGGGCCGGCTGATTCCGGGGATCTGCACGCTGCTGCTCACCGCTCCATCCTGCTCGCCCCCGCGCGGCGGCGCAGGTGGCAGGGGGGCGGGATGTGGGGCGGGGGGCCGGTCCTGACGGTCTGGCCGCGTTGGTCGGTCCACCCAGCAGTGGGTGGCCACTGTTTGCCGGCTGCCCCCGCCCGCAACCACTGTGACCCAGCGCACACCGGAGGGTCAACCCCCGCCCGGCGTGTCGGCTCAGACCGGGACGACGACGGTCGGCACCGGCGCCGCCCGCAGGATCTGCGTCGCCGTGGACCCGAGGAAGACCCGCGCCAGCGGGCCCAGGCGGGACGAGCCGATGACCAGCACGTCGCCCGCCGTCCACCGCCCGGCGGCCACCGCGCCGGCCCAGCTGCGGCCGCGGGCGACGAGGGTCTCCGGCGCCGGTGACCCCTCCCACCCGGCGACGACGGCGTCCAGGTCGGCCTGCGCCTGCCCGGCCCACTGGGCGGCGACCACCGCCTCCACCCGCAGCCCGGTCTCCGACGGCAGCATCGGCGCCCGCTCCGGCGCGAAGGTGACCAGCCGCACCGGCACGCCCCAGGCCGCCGCGGTGCGCCGGGTCCAGGCCAGCGCCTCGCGGGAGCGCTCGGTGCCGGCCCAGGCGCAGGTGAGCCGGGTGACCCGGCCGGCGGGGTCGCCGGGCACCGACCGGGGCGCCAGCGCGAGCGGCACGGGGGAGGAGTGCAGCAGGTGGCCGGTCACGCTGCCCGCGGCGAACCGCCCGGCCGGCGCCCGCGACGCCGGGCCGAGCACCAGCAGCGAGGCCGCCGTGCGGCGCACCGCCTCCACCAGCCCCGCCGGCACCGACGTCGCCTCCAGCGCGAGCGTGCTCGCCCCCGCCACCCCCTCCCCGGCCAGCAGCCGCACCGCCGCCGCCTGGCCCTCGGCCACGGTGCGGGCGACGAACGCGCGGTACTCGCGGTCGACCCGCGGATCGGGGAAGCCGCGGGCGGTCACCGTCGTCACGACGACGTCCTCCCCGCCGGTGCGGGCCAGCAGCGCGGCCAGCCGCAGCGGGGCCTCGTCGACGTCCGGACCCTCGACGGCGGTGCCGGCCACCAGGGTCATCGCAGCGCCGAGTGGGTGCGGGCGTAGGTCACGTAGACCACCGCGGCCAGCAGCAGCCAGGCGGCGAAGAGCAGGAACGTCGTCCCCGACAGCCCGGCGACCAGGTAGAGGCAGAAGGCGACCGACAGGACCGGCACGACGGGATAGCCCGGCACCCGGAAGCCGCGGGGGAGCTCGGGGGCCCGCCGGCGCAGCACCATGACGCCGATCGAGACCACGGTGAAGGCGACGAGCGTGCCCATGCTGGTCAGGTCGATGAGGAAGTCCAGCGGCACGAACCCGGCCAGGACCCCCACGAACAGCGCGACGGCGATCGTGCCGCGCACCGGGGTCAGCGTGCGCGGGTCGACGCGGCTGAACAGCGTCGGGATCATGCCGTCCCGGCTCATCGCGAACAGGATCCGCGTCTGGCCGTACATCGTCACGAGCGTGACCGAGAAGATCGAGATGACCGCCCCGGCGGCGAGCACGATCGCCGGCCACCGCGAGCCCGTGACGTCCTCGAGGATCACCGCGAGGCCCGCCTCCTGGCCGGTGAACCGGTCGGCCGGCTGCGCGCCGACCGCGGAGAACGCGACGAGCAGGTAGACCGTCGTCACCACGGCCAGGGCGCCCAGGATCGCCAGCGGCAGCGTGCGCCGCGGGTCGCGCACCTCCTCGCCGGCGGTGGAGACGGCGTCCAGGCCGATGAACGAGAAGAAGATCGACGACGCCGCGGCGCTCACGCCGGCGATCCCCATCGGTGCGAACGGCGCGTAGTTGGCCGACTCGAACGCGGTGAACGCGAGCACCGAGAAGAACAGCAGGACGGCGATCTTCAGCACGACCATCACCGCGTTGGCCCGCGCCGACTCGCTGGCCCCGCGCACCAGCAGCAGCGCGCAGAGGGTTACGAGCACGACCGCCGGCAGGTTCACCACCCCGCCGGCGCCCGGCGCCGCGGACAGCGCGTCGGGGATGCGGACGCCGATCGTGTCGTCGAGCAGCTCGTTGACGTACTCGCTCCAGCCCACCGACACCGCCGCCGAGCTCACCGCGTACTCCAGCACCAGGCACCAGCCCACGGCGTAGGCGACGACCTCGCCCAGCGTGGCGTAGGCGTAGGAGTACGAGGAGCCGGCGACCGGGATGGTCGAGGCCAGCTCGGCGTAGCAGAGCGCGGTGAAGCCGGCGGTGACCGCGGCCAGCACGAACGAGACCACCACGGCCGGGCCCGCCTCGGGCACCGCCGTGGTGAGCACGAAGAAGATCCCGGTGCCGATGGTCGCGCCGATGCCGAGGCCCATCAGCTGCCCGGGCCCGATCCGGCGGGCCAGCGCGCCGCCGTCGGCCTGCTCGGCGCCGGTCTCCTCGACCATCGCCGCCACCGGCTTGCGGCGGAACAGCTGGCTGCGCACGGAGGGACCGCTCACGCGGGCAGCGTCGTCCACCGGTGCCGGAAGCGCTATTCCGGCCGGCTCACGGCACGCGGCGCAGGACCTCCGGGGAGAGCTGGTCGACCGCGGTGTGCCCGGTCAGCCCGAGGCTGAGGTCGAACTCGCCGAGGACGTCGCCGACCACCTGCCGCACGCCGGCCTCCCCGGCCAGGCCCAGGCCCCACGCGTAGGGCCGGCCGAGCAGCACCGCCCGGGCACCGAGCGCGACCGCGGTCAGCACGTCCGCGCCGCCGCGGATGCCGCTGTCCAGCAGCACCGGCGCGCGGTCGCCCACGGCGGCGACGACCTCGGGGAGCGCGTCCAGCGCGGCGATCGAGCGGTCCACCTGCCGGCCGCCGTGGGTGCTCACCACGACCCCGTCGACGCCGCAGTCCAGCGCGCGCCGGGCGTCGTCGGGGTGCAGGACGCCCTTGAGCACGATCGGCAGCCGGGTGCGGCCGCGCAGCCAGGCGAGGTCGTCCCAGGTGATGGAGGGCCTCGAGTAGATGGCCAGGAAGGTCTCGACGGCGGCGCGCGGCAGCGGCGAGCGCAGGTTCTCCAGCAGCGGTCCGGGCCAGGCACGGGCCATGCCGACCAGCGCCCGGACGGCGGCCAGCGTGGGCCGGGGCTGCCGGTCCCGCTCCGCCGACGCCCCCGGCTGCGCCGGCGCCGGTGCGGAAGCGCGCTCCTCCACCAGCCGCCGGAACACCGGGTCGGAGGTGTACTGGGCGATCCCCTTGCCGAGCGCGAACGGCAGGTGGCCGAGGTCGAGGTCGCGCGGGCGCCAGCCGAGCATCGTGGTGTCGAGGGTGACCACCAGCGCGTCGCAGCCGGCCGCCTCCGCCCGGCCGACCAGGCTCTCCACCAGCTCGTCGGAGGTCGACCAGTACAGCTGCATCCACCGCGGGGCGTCGCCCATCGCCGCGGCGCACTCCTCCATCGGCACCGACGCCTGGTTGGAGAAGACCATCGGCACACCCAGGGACGCCGCGGCGCGGGCCACCGCCAGGTCGGCCTCCGGGTGCACGAGCTCCAGGGCGCCCACCGGGCCGAGCAGCACCGGCGCGGGGATCCGCCGGCCGAACAGCTCCACGGAGGTGTCCCGCACGCTCACGTCGCGCAGCACGCGGGGCACCACGGCCCAGCGGTCGAAGGCCGCCGCGTTGGCCCGCTGGGTCGCCTCGCTGCCCGCGCCGCCGGCGACGTAGGCGTAGGCCCGCGCGTCCAGCCGGCGGCGGGCGGCCCGCTGCAGGGCCCGCGCCGCGGTGGGCACGAGGGGGCGGCGTCCGTACACCCCGGCCCGGTAGACCTCGTCCTGACGGCGGCGCCCGGCGCCCGGTGGAGGAGTCACCCGGGCCACCGTAGTGACCGCCGTCTCAGGGCGCCGGGGGTGCGTCGAGGTCCCTCGAATCCCACCCGTGACATTTTTCCGCGACACGCCGCACCGACACGCCAGAGGGGGGCGTGACACGGGGTCCGGGTTCCGTCACAGCGGTCATCATGTGGGGGCCGGTGCGGGGAGTCGCCCATCGCCGGTTGCACGACTGCTCGAGGGGGAACGCCGTGCCGTCCGGTACGACGCCGAGGGTCGCCGGCGCTCCCGCACTGCTCGTGGGGCTCACGGTGGCGCTCCTGGCGGGGGGAGTGGGGCTTGCCGGCCCTGCCGCGGCCGTCGACGACCCCGCGCGCCCCGACGCCCGCGTCACGCACGGCCCCAGCTGCCGGCCCGGCGGCGTCGTCGTCGAGGTCACCGCGGGCACCGTCCCGTACGCCGTCGTGCTCGCCACGACCCGGACGCCGGACGGCGAGGACTCCGCCGAGCTGCAGCCCGGCCAGACCGTCGAGCTGACCACCGCCGACGTCGGCTGGGGCGAGATGATCGACTCCCGGCTGGAGTACACCGCTCTCGACGGCTCGGGCATCAGCTACGTCGACGAGCTCGAGGGCTTCGAGTTCACCCGGCCGGCGGAGGAGGACTGCGCGGCGATCGCCCCGCCGACCGCGCCGGCCACCGTGCCCCCGTCGGCGGCCCCGCCGCCCGGCGAGGCGGACGTGACCGAGGGCTCCGCGGTGCCGATGCCCGAGGCCGGCGACGTCCCCGTGCCGCCGGGCGGCGCCCCTGCCGACGAGGGCGGTCCCGTGCTGTCGGCCGACACCGCGGCGGTGGCCGCGGGCGGCGTGGTCACGCTGACCGCCTCCGGCTTCGTGGCCGGCGAGCGGGTGGTCTTCCGGCTGGTCGACGGAACCGAGCTGGGCACCGCGACCGCCGGCTCCGACGGCTCGGTCCGCGCCGACGTCCAGATCCCGGCCGGGACGACGGCCGGTCCGGCGACGGTCGAGGTCGTCGGCGCGACGTCGGAGGCCGCCGTCGCCGTCGACCTGCGGATCGCGGCCGCGGAGACCCCGCTGCTGTCCGCCGGCACCCCGTGGCCGCGGCTGCTGGCGGGGATCGGCCTGCTCGCCGTCTCCGGCGGCATCCTCGTGGGCCTGCTCCGGCGCCGGCCCGCTCCTCCGGACGCCCCGGCGTCCGGGAGCGCCTGAGGCCGACCTCGGCGAGGATGGTCCGGTGGCCCGCTCCGAGGACGTCCTGGCGCCCGCCGTCCCGCGCGACGCCGCCGCCCTCCCCGGCGCTGCCCCGAGCCCGCTGGAGACCTGGCAGCGGATCGTGCAGGTGCACGACCGGATCACCCACCGCGTCGACTCCGCGCTGCACCGCCAGCACGGCATCTCGCTGACCGCCTTCGAGGCGCTGCGGCGGATCGCCGAGGCGCCGGGGGAGCGGGCCAGCATGGGCGAGGTCGCCGACACCCTGGGGCTCTCCCGCGCCGGCGTCACCAGCACGATCACCCGGCTGGTCGCCGAGGGGCTGGTGGTCCGGGAGCGCAGCGCCGGCGACAAGCGGCTGCTGCACGCCCGGCTGACCCCGGCCGGCCGCGCCCGCCTGGAGGCCGCCCGGCCCACCCACGACGACCTGGTCGCCCACCTGCTCACCCGACTGGGGGACGACGCCGCCGTCGTCACCGACGCGCTCGCCCGGGTCTCGGCGGTGGTGCGCACGCGCCGCTGACCTGCGCGGAGAGGTGCCGGAAGCGCGATTCCGGCACCTCGAGCGGAGCGCGGCCGGGAAAAACTTCAAGCCCGTAGTGTTTCCGCCGCGACCGGCCAGGGCAGGACGCCGATCATGGTGGGGGCTCTCGCGCGCTGCACGGTCGTCGTGCCGACGATCGGCCGGCCGTCGCTGGACGTCCTCCTCGACGCCCTGGCGACCGGGTCCGGCCCCCGCCCGGCCGAGATCGTGCTGGTCGACGACCGGCCCGCGGGCGAGCCCCTGCGGCCCGAGCGCCCCGGGCTGCCGCCGGTCCGCGTCGTGCGCACCGGTGGGGGCGGCCCCGCCCGCGCCCGCAACCTCGGCTGGCGGGTGGCCCGCACCGACTGGATCGCCTTCCTCGACGACGACGTCGTGCCCGACCCCGACTGGTACCAGTGCCTGGCCGACGACCTGGCCGGCCTGCCCGCCGACGTCGCCGGCAGCCAGGGCCGGGTGCGGGTGCCCCTTCCGGAGGACCGCCGGCCCACCGACTGGGAGCGCGGCACCGCGGGGCTGGCCACCAGCAGCTGGATCACCGCCGACCTCGCCTACCGCCGCGCCGCGCTGGCCGCCGTCGGCGGGTTCGACGAGCGCTTCCCCCGCGCCTTCCGGGAGGACTCCGACCTCGCGCTGCGGGTGATGGACACCGGGGCCCGGCTGGTCCGCGGGCAGCGCTGGATCACCCATCCGGTGCGGCCGGTGGACCGCTGGGTCAGCGTGCGCGTGCAGGCCGGCAACGCCGACGACGTCCTCATGCGCCGGCTGCACGGGCCGGACTGGCGCGACCGGGCCGACGCCCCGCTGGGCCGCCGGCCGCAGCACATGGCCGTCACCGCGGCCGCCCTGGCCGCGGCCGGCCTCGCGCTGGCCCGCCGCCCGCGCGCGGCGGCCGCCGCCGCGCTGGCGTGGGCCGCCGGCACCGCGGAGTTCGCCTGGCGGCGGATTGCGCCCGGCCCCCGCGATCGCGCCGAGGTGACCACGATGCTGGCCACCAGCGCGCTCATCCCGCCGCTGGCCACCTGGCACTGGGCCCGGGGCGTCGTGCAGCACCGCCGGGTGCCGCGCTGGCGCGGCCTGCCCGACCTCGTGCTCTTCGACCGCGACGGCACGCTGGTGCGCGACTACCCCTACAACGGCGATCCCGCGCTGGTGAAGCCGGTGCCCGGCGCCCGCGAGGCGGTCGACGCGCTGCGCGCCCGCGGAGTGCGGGTCGGCGTGGTGAGCAACCAGTCCGGCGTCGCCCGGGGCCTGATCACCCGCGAGCAGGTCGACGCGTGCATGGCGCGGCTCGACGAGCTGCTCGGCCCGTTCGAGACCGTGCAGGTCTGCCCGCACGGCCCCGACGACGGCTGCGACTGCCGCAAGCCCGCTCCCGGCATGGTGCGCGCCGCCTGCGAGGAGCTCGGCGTGGCCCCCGCGCGCTGCGTGGTCATCGGCGACATCGCCGCCGACGTCGAGGCCGCGGCGGCCGCCGGCGCCAGCGGGATCATGGTGCCCACTCCGGTCACCCGCCGCGAGGAGGTCGCGGCCGCCCCCCGCCGGGCGAGCACCCTGACCGCGGCGGTCGACGACGTCCTGGCGGGCCGGTGGTGACGCCGGCCGGCGGGGTACGCCGGCCGCGGACCGTGCTCGTCGCCCGGCTCGACAACGCCGGCGACGTGCTGCTGCAGGGCCCGCTCGTCCGGGCGGTCGCCGCCGGCGCCGACCGCGTGGTCTTCCTCGCCGGCCCGGCCGGGGCCGAGGCCGCCGCGCTGCTCCCCGGCGTCGACGAAGTCTGGACCTGGGCCTGCCCGTGGATCCTCGGCGACCCGCCACCGGTCGACTCCGTCGACCTCGCCGCCTTCACCGCCCGCGTGCGCGAGCTCGCGCCCGACGCGGCCGTGGTGTCGACGTCGTTCCACCAGTCGCCGCTGCCCCTGGCGCTGCTGCTGCGCACCGCCGGCGTGCCGCGGATCTCGGCGATCAGCGTCGACTACCCCGGCTCGCTGCTCGACGTCCGGCACCGCGTGGACGACGACCTCCCCGAGCCCGAGCGGGCGCTGTCGCTGGCCGCCGCGGCCGGGTTCGCGCTGCCCGAGGGCGACGACGGGCGGCTGGCGGTGCGCCGGCCGCTGCCGCCGGTCGCGCACGAGCCCGGCTACGTCGTCCTCCACCCGGGCGCCTCGGTCCCCGCCCGCGCCTGGCCCGCCGACCGGTGCGCGCAGGCGGTCGAGGCGCTCGCCGAGGCCGGTCACCGGGTGCTGGTCACCGGCGGCCCCGGGGAGCGCGACCTCACCGCCGCGGTCGCCGGCACGCGCGGGGTCGACCTCGGCGGCGCCACCTCGCTGGCCGAGATGGCCGCGCTGCTCGACGGCGCCGCGGCCGTCGTCGTCGGCAACACCGGCCCGGCGCACCTGGCGGCGGCCGTCGGCACGCCGGTGGTGTCGCTGTTCTCGCCGGTCGTCCCGGCCGCGCGGTGGGCGCCCTACGGCGTCCCCACGGTGCTGCTCGGCGACCAGGACGCCCCCTGCCGGGGCACCCGGGCGCGGATCTGCCCGGTGCCCGGCCACCCCTGCCTGTCCTCGGTCACCGCGCAGGACGTCGTCGCCGCTGTGGAGAAGGTGGTCGCATGAAGGTGCTGGTCTGGCACGTGCACGGCTCCTGGACGACGGCGTTCGTGGAGGGCGGGCACGAGTACCTCATCCCGGTCGTGCCCGGCCGCGGCCCCGACGGCCTGGGCCGCGCCCGCACGTGGAACTGGCCGGCCGCCGCGCGCGAGGTCACACCCGAGCAACTGCGCGAGGAGGACGTCGACGTCGTCGTCCTGCAGCGCATGCGCGACCTGGAGCTCGTGCGCGAGTGGCTCGGCCGCGAGCCCGGGGCCGACCTGCCCGCCGTCTTCCTGGAGCACAACGCGCCGGGCCTGGAACCCGGTGACGGACCGGTTCCGCACACCCGGCATCCGCTCGGGCACCGCGACGACATCCCGATCGCGCACGTCACCTCGTTCAACGAGCTGTTCTACGACAACGGCCGGGCGCCCACGACGGTGATCGAGCACGGCATCGTCGACCCCGGCGAGCGCTGGACCGGCGAGCTGGCCCGGGCCGCCGTCGTCACCAACGAGCCGGTCCGCCGCGGCCGCACCGTCGGCGCCGACCTGCTGCCCGGGCTGGCCGCCGCCGCGCCGGTCGACGTCTTCGGCATGGGGCTGGCCGGGCTGCACGAGCGCTACGGCCTGGACCCCGACCGGGTCGCGCTGCACGACGACCCGCCCCAGTCGGCGATGCACGCGGAGCTGGCGCGGCGGCGGGTGTACGTGCACCCGGTCCGCTGGACCTCGCTCGGCCTGTCGCTGCTCGAGGCGATGCACCTGGGCATGCCGGTCGTCGCCCTGGCCACCACCGAGGTGGTGGAGGCGGTGCCCGACGGCGCCGGGGTGCTGTCCACCCGGCCCGACGTGCTGTGGAACGCCGTCCGCACCTACCTGCACGACGAGGACGCCGCCCGCCTGGCCGGCAAGGCCGCCCGCGCGGCGGCGCTGGAGCGCTACGGCCTCGCCCGGTTCCTGCGCGACTGGGACGCGCTGCTCACGGAGGTGACCCGATGAAGCTCGACCTGGTCAGCGAGCACGCCTCGCCGCTCGCCGCGATCGGCGGTGTCGACGCCGGCGGGCAGAACGTGCACGTCGCCGCGCTGGCGGCGGGCCTGGCCCGGCGCGGTCACGACGTCACCGTGCACACCCGCCGGGACGACCCCGACCTCCCCGACCGCGTGACCACCGGCGACGGCTACGACGTGGTGCACGTACCGGCCGGCCCGGCGCGGGAGCTGCCCAAGGACGAGCTGCTGCGGCACATGCCCGACTTCGCCGCGGCGCTGCGCCGGACCTGGGCCGCCGCGCCGCCGGACCTCGTGCACGCGCACTTCTGGATGAGCGGGCTGGCCTCGGTCGCCGCGGCCGGGCGGATCCCGGTGCTGCAGACGTTCCACGCGCTCGGGTCGGTCAAGCGCCGGCACCAGGGCGCCGCCGACACCTCCCCGCCGCAGCGGATCGAGCTGGAGCGGTCGCTGTGCCGCACCGTCTCCCACGTCGTGGCCACCTGCAGCGACGAGGTGTTCGAGCTGCGCCGGCTGGGGCTGTCCAGCGACCGCGTCTCGGTCGTGCCCTGCGGCGTGGACACCGCGGTGTTCACGCCCAAGGGCCCGGTCGCCCCGCGCTCGGGCCGGCCGCGGCTGCTCGTGCTCGGCCGGCTGGTGGAGCGCAAGGGCCAGGACGACGCCGTCCGTGCCCTGGCCGCCGTTCCCGACGCCGAGCTGGTCGTCGTCGGCGGGCCGCCGGCCGACCGGCTGGACGCCGACCCCGAGGTCCGCCGGCTGCGCGCGGTCGCCGCGGCCGCCGGCGTCGCCGACCGGGTCTGCTTCACCGGGTCGGTCTCCCGCGCCGACGTGCCGGCCTGGATCCGCTCGGCCGACGTCGTCCTGGCCGTGCCCTGGTACGAGCCGTTCGGCATCACCCCGCTCGAGGCCATGGCCTGCGGCCGCCCGGTCGTGGCCACCGCCGTCGGAGGGCTCGTCGACAGCGTCGTCGAGGGCCGCACCGGCGACCTCGTCCCGCCCCGTGACCCCGGGCGGCTCGGCGAGGTGCTGGCCGCCCTGCTGGCCGACGACGCCCGCCGCGCCGCGTACGGCGCGGCCGGCGTCCGCCGGGCCCGGGCCCGCTACCGCTGGGCCCGGGTCGTCGCCGACACCGAGACCGTCTACCGGTCCGTCCTCGCATCCCGCGTCCCCGTGGAGGCCGTCCGATGAGTGTTGCCCCGCATTCCGCCGCCGAGGTCGTCTCCCCGGACACCTGCACCCACCTGACCGGGCACGACCACGTGGCCTCGCTGACGGCCGCGCTGCGCGACGTCACCGCGCACGTGGACACCCTCGACCGCTGGGGGCGGCTGCTGGCCGACGTGCTCTGCGGGGAGTCCCGCGGCCGGCTGCTGGCCGCCGGCAACGGCGGGAGCGCGGCGCAGGCCCAGCACCTGACCGCCGAGCTGGTCGGCCGGTACCGGGCCGACCGGCCGCCGTTCTCGGCGATCTGCCTGACCGCCGAGACCTCCTCGCTCACCGCGATCGCCAACGACTACCCGGCCGACGAGCTGTTCGCCCGGCAGGTCGAGGCGCACGGCCGGGCCGGCGACGTGCTGGTCCTGCTGTCGACGTCCGGCCGCTCGCCCAACGCGGTCGCCGCCGCCCGCCGCGCGCGCGAGTGCGGCATCACCGTGCTGGCGATGACCGGCCCGGCGCCCAACCCGCTGGCCGCCGAGGCCGACGAGGCGGTCTGCGTGGACAGCCCGTGGACGGCGACGGTGCAGGAGTGCCACCTGGTGGCGCTGCACCTGCTCTGCGCCGCCTTCGACGCCGCCGTCCTGGCCGAGCCGGCCCGGGTGCCCGAGACCCGGCTCGGGGTGGCCCGGTGAGCGCTGCCCGGCCGCTGGTCGTCGTCGGCGACGCCCTGCTCGACGTCGACCTGGTGGGGACGGCGTCCCGGCTCACCCCCGACGCGCCGGTGCCGGTGGTCGAGGACGTCGAGCGCCGCGAGCGCCCCGGCGGTGCCGCGCTGGCCGCGGTGATCGCCGCCCAGGCCACCACCCGCGAGGTGGTGCTGGTCGCGCCGTTCGACACCGACGAGGGCGCCGACCGGCTGCGGGCCCTGCTCGCCGGCCGGGTGCGGGTGGTGGCCATCCCGGCCACCGGCGGCACGGCGGTCAAGCAGCGGGTGCGCGTCGGCGACCACTCGGTGGTGCGGATCGACAGCGGCGACCCGGTCGCCCGGCTCGGCGCGCTGCCCGAGGAGGCGGCCGCGGTGCTCCGGGACGCGGCGGCGGTGCTGGTGGCCGACTACGGCCGCGGGACGACGGCGTCGGCGGAGGTGCGCGCGGCGCTGTCCGCCGCCGGCGGGCCGATCGTGTGGGATCCGCACCCGCGCGGGGCCGACCCGGTGCCGCAGACCCGCCTGGTGACCCCCAACGGCGCCGAGGCCGCCCGCGTGGCCGCCGCCGCCGGGGTGGCCGCCGACGGCGACGGGCTGGCCGCGGTGGGCGCGCGGGCCGAGGCGCTGATCCGGCACTGGGGCGTGGGCGCCGTGGCGGTCACGCTGGGCTCCCGGGGCGCGCTGCTCTCCTACGGCGAGGGCGCGCCGATGGTCGTGCCGGCGGTGCCGGTGACCGGCGGCGACCCGTGCGGCGCCGGCGATTCCTTCGCCGCCGCGGCGGCGCTGCTGCTGGCCGACGGCGCGGTGACCGGGGAGGCGGTGGCCGGCGCGGTGGCGGCGGCCTCGGCGTTCGTCGGCCGCGGCGGTGCCTCGGCGTGGGACGCCGTCGACCGCCCGGCGGCCAACGTGGTCGCCGAGCCCGGCGTGGACTCGGTGATCTCCCGGGTACGGGCGGCCGGCGGGACCGTCGTGGCCACCGGCGGCTGCTTCGACCTGCTGCACGCCGGGCACGTGGCCACGCTGCGGGCCGCCCGCGGGCTGGGTGACTGCCTGGTGGTCTGCATCAACTCCGACGACTCGGTGCGCCGGCTCAAGGGCCCCTCGCGGCCGCTGGTGACCGCGGCGGACCGCGCGCGGGTGCTGGAGGCGCTGGAGTTCGTCGACGCCGTCGTGGTGTTCGACGAGGACACCCCGGCCGAGGTGCTCGACCGGCTCCGGCCCGACGTCTGGGCCAAGGGCGGCGACTACGCCGGTGCCGACCTGCCCGAGGCCGCGGTGCTGCGGACCTGGGGCGGGCAGGCGGTGGTGCTGCCGTACCTGGACGGGCACTCGACGACGGCGCTGGTCGAGCGCTCCCGCGCATGAGGCCCTCGGCGGTCGTGCTGCGGCCGCTGGGGCTCGGTGACCTGCTCACCGGGGTGCCCGCGATCCGCGCGGTGCGGGCGGCGGTGCCCGGTCACCGGCTGGCGCTGGCCACCACGAGCGCGCTGGAGCCGCTGGCCGCGCTGATCGACGCCGTCGACGAGGTGCTGCCCGCGCGCGAGCTCGAGCCGCTGGACTGGTCCGGCCCGCCGCCGGAACTCGCCGTGGACCTGCACGGCAAGGGGCCGCTGTCGCACGTCGTCGTCGCCGACCTGCGGCCGCAGCGGCTGCTGACCTTCGACAGCCCCGGCTATCCCGGCCCGACCTGGTACCCCGACGAGCACGAGGTGCGCCGCTGGTGCCGGCTCGTGTCCGAGGGGCTGGGGGTCGACGCCGACCCCGACGCGCTCGACCTCGCCGTCCCGGCCGTGCCCCCGCCGGTGACCGGGGCGGCGCTGGTGCACCCGGGCGCGGCGTTCCCCGGCCGGCGGTGGCCGGTGGAGCGCTTCGCCGCGGTCGCCCGGTCGCTGGCCGGGCAGGGCCACGACGTGCGGATCACCGGCGGCCCGGCCGAGGTGGAGCTGGCGCGGTCGGTCGCCGCGGCGGCGGGCCTGGACGACACGGCAGTGCTCGCCGGCACGACGACGTCGCTGGAGCTGGCCGCGACGGTCGCCGCCGCGCGCGTGGTGGTCTGCGGCGACACCGGCGTCGCGCACCTGGCCACGGCGTACCGCCGGCCCTCGGTGGTGCTCTTCGGACCGGTCGCGCCGGCGCTGTGGGGCCCGCCGCACCGGCGGGCCGGCGACGGTCCGCTGCACGTGGTGCTCTGGCACGGCGACGGCACCGGCGACCCCTGGGGCACCGGGCTGGACCCGGCGCTGGCCCGGATCACCGCCGACGAGGTCCTCGCCGCGCTGGAGGACCTCCTGGCGCGCACCGCCGAGACCGCGCCCGCCGCGCGCTGACCGGCCGCCGGGCCACGGCCGGCACCTCTCCCTGCGCACGCTCGTGCTCTGCCCTCTGGTGTGGGCAGAGCTCGAGTGTCCGGGGAGGGGGTGTGCCGGTGGCTCCTTCGTGCTCTGCCCTCTGGTGTGGGCAGAGCACGAGGACGCGGGAGGGAACCTGCCGGGTCGCCGGCGGCGCCGCGGCGGGCGTCAGCCGCGCTGGCGGATGGCGTCGAAGAGCACCGTCTGCAGGTCGCCGGGGTCGACCGCCGAGTAGGCCGCGCCGCCGGTCGCCTCGCCGATCTGCTCCAGCGCCGCGAGGTCGGCGTCCGGGCCGAGGGCGATGCCGATGACCTTCACCGGCCGGTCCGGATCGGCCTCGGCGCGCAGCGTCTGCAGCAGGGCCTCGAGCTCAAGGCCCGCGTCGTCGTCGTTGGTGCCGTCGGTGACCACCACGACGCTGTTGACCGCGTCCTCGTCGTAGGAGGCCTGCGCGGCACGCACCGCGGCCAGGGTCGTGTCGTAGAGCGCGGTGCCGCCGGGGGAGAGCCGGCCCGGGATGGTGTCCAGCTCGTCGAACAGCAGCTCGCGCTGGGTCTGGCCGTCCACGTCCTCGTCGAGGGTCCGGATCGGGGCCAGCTCGGTCCAGTCCTGCTCGCCCTCCAGCTGGTAGGCGAACACCCACAGGCCGATCGCGGAGCTGTCCGGGATGAGGGTGAGG
Organism: Blastococcus sp. SYSU D00820; assembly: GCF_054050695.1. Lineage (NCBI taxonomy): Bacteria > Bacillati > Actinomycetota > Actinomycetes > Geodermatophilales > Geodermatophilaceae > Blastococcus > Blastococcus sp. SYSU D00820. The sequence goes on along the minus strand of NZ_JBJGZW010000005.1, from coordinate 89,964 downwards.
GCGCTGCGTGCCGCGTCCCGCGCCAGCGTCGCCCGGGTGTTGCCGCCCCCGACGGAGGCCTCCATCGAGACCGACACGTCGAACACCGTCAGCAGCCGCGACGGCACCGCCAGGCTGGACAGCCGCGCGAGCAGCGCCTGCACGTCGTCGGCGTCGAGCTCCAGCTCCTCCGGCGCCTCGGCGCGGATGCCGGTGCCCTCGCCGGCGTCCGGCGGGGGATTGCCCTCGGCGTCCCGGAACCCCGACTCCAGCACCGCGTCCCGCGCCGCCTGCGCGGTCATCGCGCGGACGACGGCGTCCACGGCCGGACGCTCCTCGTCGCTCGGCGAGCCGACCCGCAGCACCGGGTAGTCCAGCGACGGCGACCCCTCCGCGGGGTACACCGCCACGAGCGCGGCCTGCTCGCTGCCGGCGTTGACCGCGTGCACCTCCTGCTCGGTGACCGGCACCAGCGGCGCGTCCTCGCCGCCCTCCGCCCCGGCGGTCAGCGCGTCGGCCGCGGAGGGCACCGCGCCGCGCGACGCGGCGAGCACCGCCTGCACCACGGCGTTGTCGGCGTCCTCGTCCCCACCGAGCGCGGAGCGCACCGCCGCCAGGGCGAGGATCCCCTCGGCGCTGGTCGCGAGGTCGGGCACGGCGATCGGCCGGCCGGTGGCCAGGGCCTCGCCCCAGGACGGCGCCTCCTCGTCCCAGCCGAGCGTGCCCACCGCGGCCTGGCTGGTGGCCAGCACCAGCGGTGAGGAGGCCATCGAGCCGGAGTCGTCGAGCGACACGTCGGTCACCCGGCCGGCCCACAGCGAGGAGTCCGGCACCCAGATGTGCGGCTGCGCCGACTCCTCCAGGGCACCGAGGTCGCCGACGGTCTGCAGCGGCTCCTGCGCGACCACCTCGGCCTGGGCGCAGGCGCCGTCCCCGAGGCCCTGCGGCTCGCTCAGCAGCCGGTCGGCCAGCGGACCCAGCTCGGGCGCGACCGTCACCCGCACCACCTGCGGGTCGGCGCAGCCGCCACTGCTTCCGGAGCCGGCGATCCACCAGACCACCCCGCCGACCACCAGCAGCACGGCCGCGGCCGCGGCGGCGAGCACCAGGGGTGTCGGCCGCCGGGATCCCCGGTCAGCGGCAGGCGTGGCGTGGCGACCCATGGTGTTCGCTCTCCGTCGTCGTCGAAGTACTCACGGCGACCCCCATCCGCCGATCCCCAGGGTAGATGCGGACGGGCCCGTCCTGCCGGGCGTGCGGGAGAGTGGTGCTCAGGCGGGGACGGCGGTGGCCTGCCGCTGCGCGGCGAACCACTCGACGGTGCGCCGCAGCCCCTCCTCGGAGGGCACCGTCGGCCGCCAGCCGAGCAGCTGCTCCGCGCGGGTGGTGTCCGGCCGGCGCACCTTGGGGTCGTCGACCGGGAGGTCGATGAAGGCGATCTCCGACGACGACCCGGTCATCTCCACGATCCACTGCGCCAGGCGCAGCATCGACAGCTCGTCGGGGTTGCCGATGTTCACCGGGCCGGGCTGCCCGGACTCGGCCATGGCGAGGATGCCGCGCACGGTGTCGTCGACGTAGCAGATCGAGCGGGTCTGGGAGCCGTCGCCGGCGACGGTCACCGGGCGGCCCTCCAGGGCCTGGTTGACGAAGGCAGGGATCGCGCGGCCGTCGTCCGGGCGCATCCGCGGCCCGTAGGTGTTGAAGATCCGCACGATGCCGGTGTCGGTGCCCTTCGACGTCCGGTAGGCGGTGGTCATCGCCTCGCTGAAGCGCTTGGCCTCGTCGTACACCCCGCGCGGGCCGACCGGGTTGACGTTGCCCCAGTACTCCTCGGGCTGCGGGTGCACCAGGGGGTCGCCGTAGACCTCCGAGGTCGACGCCAGCACGTACCGGGCGCCCTTCTCGTGGGCCAGGCCCAGGGTGTGCAGCGTGCCGAGGCTGCCGACCTTGAGCGTCTCGATCGGCATCTTGAGGTAGTCGATGGGACTGGCCGGCGAGGCGAAGTGCAGCACCAGGTCGACCCGGCCGGGCACGTGCACGAAGTCGGTGACGTCGCAGCGCACCAGCCGGAAGCCGGGGTGCTCCATGAGGTGGACGACGTTCTGCGGCGACCCGGTGAGGAAGTTGTCGAGGCAGACCACCTCCACGCCCCGTGCCAGCAGGTGCTCGCACAGGTGGGAGCCGAGGAACCCGGCACCCCCGGTCACGACCGCCCGCCTGATCTCCCGCGTCGCGTGCACCACCGCAGCTCCTCCCGGCCGTGGACGCGCACCCGCGCACGTCCGCGGCGCTCCTACCCGGCCGCGATCACCTCACACACTTCACCGTCTAAGTGTTTTCCCGATCGGGTGGCGGAACGGCGACGGGCCGCCGGCCCCCGCGAGGGGACCGGCGGCCCGCCGGGTGGAGGAGGTCACTCCTCCGGGATGCCGTTCTCCGGCGGCGTCGCGCGCTCGCCGTCGTACTCCTCGATCTCGGCGTCGCCGTTGTCGGTGACCAGCACCGGGGTCAGGTCCTCGGCCCCGTCACCCTGGATCTGGCTGACCAGCATGCCGCTGTACCCGGCGTGCCGATCGGCGGAGAAACGGAACGGCGTGAAGCCGGGACCCTGCCAGTCGGCCCCGTTCTCCTCGATGGCCTCGACCAAGCCGTCGCGGGTCGGGTTCTGTCCCGCGGCGAGCAGCGCCTGGACCATCGTGTAGGCCTGCGCCATGCCGTAGATCCGGGTGTTGGTGAGCTCGCCCTCCTGGCCGGAGGCGTCCCAGATCTCCTGCCACAGCTGCACCCACGGGTCGTCCGGCGAGTCCAGGCCCGGCATGTACTCGGTCGTCAGGGCGCCGTTGAGCAGGCTGGCGTCGGTCACCGCCCCGCGCGAGAAGTTGGCCAGCAGGGAACCGACCAGGACCGGGTCGGAGCCGACGTTCGAGTAGAACCACTGCGGCGTGTAGCCGGTCCGCAGGGCCGTGAGCTGGGAGATCGCCGTGTACGTGGGAGTGGTGAAGCCGATGACGAAGTCCGCTCCCGCGGCCTGCAGCCCGGCGATCTGCGCGGTGAAGTCCTGCGTGCCCGGGACGTAGGTCTGCACGTCGACGATCTGGGCGTCGATGAACTGCCGCACGCCCTGCTCGCCGTCCTCGCCGAAGTCATCGGCCTGCAGCAGGAGGCCGACCTTGGCGTCGGGGAAGTTCTCGGAGATGTACTGGCCGATGATCTTGCCCTCGGACTCGTAGTCCGGCTGCCAGCCGAACGTGTACGGGTTCTCCTCCGGGTTGTCCCAGAGCAGGGAGCCCGAGGCCACGAACAGGTCGGGCACCCCCTCGCCGTTGAGGAAGTCGAGGACGGCGCTGTGGGTCGGCGTGCCGAGGCCGCCCATCAGCGCGAAGACCTCCTCCTCCAGGACGAGCTCGTTGACCACCGCGGCGGTGTTGGTGGGGTTGTACACGTCGTCGCGGTAGACCCACTCGATCTGCCGGCCGTAGACGCCGCCGTTCTCGTTGACCCAGTCGAAGTAGGCCTGGACGCCGGTCGGGATCTCGCTGTACCCCGGCGACGCCGGGCCGGTCAGCGGATAGTGGGCGCCGATCTTGATGGTGTCCTCGGTGATGCCGATGTCCGAGGCCTCGTTGGCCCCGCCGCCGGTGTCACCGCCGCTCTCGCGGTCCTCGCCGGCGCCGCACGCGGCGACGGACGAGACGACGGTGGCCGCGGCCAGGAACGACACGAGGCGCCGTGAGGGAGTGCGCAACTGTTCTCCTCTGTGCGATCCGGGCACCGATGCCCGGAGGTGTGTGGGTGGACGCGAGGGGACGAGGGCCGGGTGTTCACCCCCCGCCGGCGCGTGCGCCGGCGCGCTTGGCGCGGCCGGCCAGCCAGCGCAGCCGGATGGTCCCGACCACGCCGGCGGGGGCGAAGAGCATGACGAGGATGAGCACGACGCCGTAGACCAGCGGGGCCAGCTGGGCGGCCTCGGTGTCGCTCAGGTCGAGCGATGAGCCCGTGTTGCGGGCCAGTTCGGGGAGGAAGACGAGCATCACCGCGCCGAGGAGCGCCCCGAGCAGGCTGCCCAGGCCGCCGATCACGATCGCGGTCAGCAGCCCCAGCGACAGGACGATCGTGAAGGAGAGCGTCGACACCGAGCCGAGGACGAAGGCCAGCAGCGCGCCGGCCAGTCCCGCGCAGGCCGAGCTGACGACGAAGGCGATCACCCGCCAGGTGCCGAGCGAGATGCCGGCGAGCTCGGCGGCGACCTCCTGGTCCCGGACGGCACGCCACGTGCGCCCGACCCGGCTGCGCGCCAGGTTGGCGAGCAGGAAGAAGGTCAGCAGCACGCAGAACAGGCCGAGGTAGGCCTGCCACTTCTGGTTGGTCGGCTGCGTCCCGGAGAGGAAGAACGACGCGTCCTGCCACCACTCGGGGGGCTCCGGCCGGCGGAAGCTAATCGGCTGGTTGCCGCCCAGGGTCTCCGGGAAGACCAGCGCCAGCCCCGGCAGGCCGACGGCCAGCGCCAGCGTCGCGCCCGCCAGGTAGGGCCCGTGCAACCGGGCGGCGGCCACGCCGACCACCCCGCCGACGACCGTGGCGGCGGCGATCGAGACGAGGAAGATCACCGGCAGCGGCCACGGGTCCTCCTGCCGGTCGAGGACCAGCGCCGTCACGTAGGCGCCGACGGCCATGAGCGCGCCGTGGCCGAGGGAGATCTGCCCGTTGAGGCCGGTCAGCACGGTGAGCCCGCCCGCGGCGACGGCGTAGAACGCCACCTGCGCCAGCTGGGTGTGGGTGAACCGGTCGGTCACCTCGATCAGCGCGATCCCGGCGAGCAGCGCGATCACCACCAGCACCAGGTGGCGCGGCAGCGCCGCCTGCGGCAGCCGGAACCGCCCGCGCCCGCCGCCGGTGGTGGCGCTGGGCACGTTCGCCGCCGCGGTGGCGACGACGGGCGCCTCGGAGGTCGCCTGCCCGGCGGCGCCGGGGGACTGGGTCTCGCTCATGCTCATGCCCTCCGGGCCTTGGTGCTGCTGAACAACCCGCCGGGGCGGACCAGGAGGACGACGACGAGGATCACCAGCGCGGCCAGGCTGACCACCTCGTCGCCGAGGTAGCCGCGGACATAGCCGAGCAGCAGGCCGAGCGTGATCCCGCCGACGACCGCGCCGACCGGCGAGTCGAGCCCGCCGAGCACGGCGGCGACGAAGCCGTACACGATGAGCGCGTCCATGAAGGTCGGCGTCACCGTCGCCCCCTCGCCGGCGATCAGCACCCCGGCGATCGCCCCGACCGCGGCGGCCAGCGCCCAGCCCAGGGTGAGCATCCGGCCCACCCGGATGCCGAGCAGGCGGGCGACCTCCTGGCCGAAGGCGGAGGCCCGCATGGCCAGGCCCACCCGCGTGTAGCGGAAGAGGACGATCAGCGCGCCGAGGGTCAGCACGACGCCGGCCAGCGTGAACAGGTTGTTGGGCGTCAGTGCGATGTTGGTGCCGCCCACGGTGAAGCCGACGCGGCCGAAGGGCGAGGGGAAGGCCCGCTCGGTGTTGCCGAACGAGATCCCGATCAGTGCCTGGATGGCGATGAACAGGCCCAGCGTCACGATGACCGCGTTGAGCTCCGGGCCGCCCTCCACCGGCCGGATCACCAGTCGCTCGATCACCGCGCCGATCAGCAGACCGGCGAGCACCGCGACGAGGACGGCCAGCCAGTAGGACCAGCCGGCCTCGACCAGGGCGAGCGCGATGAACGTCGTGGCCGCGGCCATCGCGCCCTGGGCGAAGTTGACGATCCGGGTGGACCGCCAGATGAGCACCAGCGCCAGGGCGAACGCCGCGAAGACGGCGCCCTGGACGACCCCCGCCACGGTGAGGGTGATGAACTGCTGCACGGGGTGCGCTGCCTTCCTGGTCGGGAGTCAGAAGCCGAGGTAGGCGTGCCGGAGGTCCTGGTCGGCCATGAGGGTGCGGGCCGAGTCGGTGACGACGACGCGGCCGAGGTTGAGCACCACGCCGGTGTCGGCGACCGACAGCGCGCTGCGCGCGTTCTGCTCGACCAGCAGGACCGACAGGCCTTCGCTGTCGACGAGCTGGCGCACGAGGCCGAAGATCTGCGCGACGATCCGGGGCGCCAGGCCGAGCGAGGGCTCGTCGAGCAGCAGCACCCGCGGGCGGGCGACCAGCGCGCGGCCGATGACCAGCATCTGGCGCTCGCCGCCGGACAGCACGTGCGCCGGCTGGCTGCGCCGCTCGGTCAGGCGCGGGAACAGGTCGTAGACCCGGTCGATCTCCGACCGCGGGACGTTGCCCCGGAACAGCGTGCCGCAGCGCAGGTTCTCGTCGACGGTCAGCTCGGCGATCACCCCGCGGCCCTCGGGCACGTGCGCCATGCCCTTGGTGACCATCGCCTCGACCGGGGCGCGGGTGATGTCCTCGTCGTCGAGCAGCACCCGCCCGCCGGTGGGGCGGACCAGCCCGCTGATCGTGCGCAGCAACGTCGTCTTCCCGGCGCCGTTGGCCCCGAGGACGGCGGTGATGCGGCCGGCCTCGGCGCGCAGCGAGACGCCGTCCAGCGCGCGGACCGGGCCGTAGGCGGCGCTGAGGTCGTGCACCTCGAGCAGCGCCGTGGCCGTCCCTGCGGCACCGCCGCTGCCGGCGTCGGAGGCCGTCGCCCCGTGCGGTTCAGCCACGGTCGGTCCCCCCGTCGGTGGCCGCGAGCGCCGCGGCGTCGGCAGCCACGTCGACGTCGTCGCCGAGATAGGCCTCGGTGACCGCGGGGTCGGCGCGGATCTCCTCGGGCGTCCCGACGGCGATCTGCTTGCCGGAGTCGAGCACGGTGATCCGGTCGCAGACCCGCATGACCAGGTCCATGTGGTGCTCGACGAGCAGCACGCTCATCGAGGCCGACAGGCGGCGGATGGTCTCGCCGAGGTCGTGCATCTCGTCCTCGGACAGGCCGCTGGCCGGCTCGTCGAGCAGCAGCAGCTCCGGCTCGGCGACCAGCGCGCGGGCCAGCGCGACCCGCTTCTGCACCGGGTACGGGAGGCTGCCGGGATAGCGGTTGGCGTAGGGGCCGGCGTCCAGCTCGTCCAGCGCCTCGGTGGCGCGCTGCCGCAGCCGCTGGTCGTCGCGGTGGGCGGTGGGCAGGGCGAACAACGCGGAGAAGAAGCCGGCCCGGGCGTGCCGGTGCGCGCCGACCATCACGTTCTCCAGCACCGTCAGGCCGGGGAACAGGCCGACGCCCTGCAGGGTGCGGGCGATGCCCAGGCGGGTCAGCTGGGCCGGCCGCAGCCGGCGCTGCTCGCGGCCGCGCCAGACGATGCTGCCGGCGGTCGGGCGGACCAGCCCGCAGGCGACGTTGAACATCGTCGTCTTGCCGGCGCCGTTGGGGCCGATGAGGCCGTGCACCTGGCCGGGCTCGACGGTCAGCGAGACGTCGGAGAGGGCGGTCACCCCGCCGAAGGCGACGGTGATGCCGGTCATCTCCAGGCGGGCGCTGAGGGTCCGCTCCAGCGGAGGGGTGCTGCCGGGTGCGTCGGGCGGCGCCAAGGGCCCACGTCTCCTCTGGGTCCGGGGAGGTCGCCGACCGGGTGCGGTCGGCGACGATTGGGTCACGGCTGGGTCCTGATGAGGTTGCTGTCCGGTGAGCACGGTCACAATGGGCGCGACGCACAGTGATGACCGCGCCGGGCTGTGCGCTGTGCCACACGTCACGGAGAGGTGGTCGAGTGGAGCTCTTCGCCCCCGAGGTGTCGACCCGGCTCGGTGAGCTGGCCCCGCGGCTGTTCGAGCAGATCGACGCGATGGTCGACCGGATGGTCGACGTCCTGATGCGCACGGAGCCCGCCTACCGCGAGCTCGACGTCGTCGAGCTGCGCCGCTCCACCCGCTGCGGCCTGGCCGGCGGGGTGCGCAGCCTGGTGGCCGCGGCCGCCGGTACCGGTGACGTGCAGGAGGCGGGGGCGCGGGAGGTCGGCCGGCGACGGGCGGCGCAGGGCATCCCGCTGGAGGCGGTGCTGCGCGCCTACCGGCTGGGTGGGCAGATCACCTGGGAGAGCCTGCTGTCGGTCTCCCGGGACGGCGCCGGCGGCCACGACCCCCTGCTCGTGGAGGTCGCCGGAGCGGTGTGGCGCACCAACGACGCCGAGTGCGCCGCGGTCGCGGAGGGGTATCGCGAGGAGCAGCGGCGGATGGCCGCGGTCGACGAGGACGCCCGCCGGCAGGTGCTGGAGGGGCTGCTCGAGGGCCGCGGCGGCGACCCGGCGTTCGTCCGGACGGCGTCGGACCTGCTGGGCATGTCGCTCGAGGGCCGGCTGCTCGCGGTGGTGGCGATCCCGGACGCCGAGGGCGCGGCGGCCCTCGACGACCCCGCGGCCGGGTTGCTGCGCCGCGGCGTCCGCTCGATCTGGGGCGAGCGGGCCGGCGCCCAGGTGGGCGTGGTGGCCCTCGGGGTGCGCCGCGCGGGCGACGTGCTGGCCTGGTTGCGGGCGATGGCCGGCGGGCCGGTCGGCGTCTCCGACGAGGTGCAGGGCGCAGCCGCGGTCGGAACCGCCTACCGGCTGGCCGACACCGCGGCACGCACCCTCCCGGCCGGGCAGCGCCGGGTGGTCACCATCGACGACCGGCTCCCCGAGGCGCTGCTGCGCAACTCGCCGGAGATCAGCTCACGGCTGGTCGGGCAGTCGCTGGGCGGGCTGCTGGAGCTGCCGGAGGAGGAGCGGGAGGTGCTCCTGGACACCCTCGCGGCGTTCCTCGCCGCCGACGGCTCGCCCACCAAGGCGGCCGACGAGCTGTACTGCCACCGCAACACCGTCATGCACCGGCTGCGCCGGATCGAGACGGTCACCGGCCGCAAGCTGGCCGATCCGCGGGCCCGGCTGCTGTGGCAGCTCGCGCTGCTGGGCACCGAGCAGCGGCGCACCGCCTGAAGGCCGGCTGTCCACGGTTCGTGCACCTGTCGTGGTGCGCGGCGACCCTTGACCACGACACGTGCACACGGCGTCCCCCCGGGTCGCGGGGCCGGGGCCCGGCTACTGGAGGTAGCCCTCCACCTCGGACTTCGGGCGCACCTCGGCCTCGTCGGGGTCCTCGTCGTACTGGCGCTTGGCCCGGCGCTGGCGCAGCAGGTCCCAGCACTGGTCCAGCTGGGCCTCGAGGTCGCTCATCCGGGCACGCTGCTCGTCGGTGTGCTCACCGCTCTCGCGCAGCTGGTGCTCCTCGTCGACCAGGGCGTGGATGCGGTTCAGCAGGTCCTTCTCGTCCATGCCCGCTCCCTGCCCGCCTCGCCCGCGGCGTAACCGGCGCTCACTGCGGATCGGGGAGCTGCCCCTCCACGAAGGCCGCCAGCCGCCGCGTCACCGTGCCACCCGCCCGGCCCAGCGACAGCAGCGCCGACCGCTCGACCGGCACCCGCACCGCTCGGCGCTCCGGCGCGGCGGCCGCGCGGACGGCGTGCCCCGCGGCCACGAGTTCCGGCCACGGCCGGTCCAGCTGGGCGCGCACGCGGTCGAGCGCGGCCGCCGTCGGCCCGGCGTTGCCCTCGACCATGGCGGTGACCAGCGCCGGGTCGCTGCCGATCACCCGGGTGCCGTCCCGGAAGCTGCCCGCGGCCAGGCCCAGGGCCAGCGGCCCCGCGGCGCCCGCGGCCGCGGCCAGCGCGGCGGCCAGCAGGTGCGGCACGTGGCTGATCGCGGCCACCGCGTCGTCGTGCTCGGCGGCGGTCACCGGCACCACCTCGGCCCCGACGGCGAGCGCGACCTCGGCGACCCGCAGCCAGCGCGGCAGCTCGGTGCCGGGTTCCACGCACACCGCCCAGCGGGCGCCGGCGAACAGCGTCGGGTCGGTGGCCTCGGGGCCGGAGCGCTCGGTGCCGCACATCGGGTGTCCGCCCACGTAGCGCCCGCCGTAGCGCGTGCCCAGGGCGGCGAGCACCGGGAGCTTGACCGAGCCCAGGTCGGTGATCGTCGCGTCGGCGCCGATCGTCAGCCCGTCGAGCGCGGTGGCCATCGCCGGCAGCGGGACGGCGAGGACGACGACGCCGTCCATCTCCCGCCCGATGCGCACCCCGCGCGCCGCCGCCGCTCCGCGCGCCGCCGGGTCGACGTCCCAGCCGGTGACCTCGCGGCCGGCGGCGACGAGCGCGGCGGCCAGCGAGCCGCCCAGCTGGCCGAGCCCGACGACCCCGACCGGGGGAGCGGGCATGGTGGGGACCGGGAACCGGGGTCCCGCGAGGGCATCGGCCATGATCGGAGGCTATGACCTCGCGTTCTCCGGGCCGCGCAGCGTGACCCCCCGGTCGTTCCTCCTCTCGCCCGAGCTGTCGGACTACGTGCGGGCGAGCTCCGAGCCCCTCGACGACGTCGCCGCCGACCTGGTCGCCGAGACCGCCGTCCTGGCCGACCGCGGCGAGGTGCCGCCGACGTTCCAGATCGCCGTCGAGCAGGGCGTACTGATGCAGCTGCTCACCGCCGCCCTCGGCGTGCGCCGGGCGATCGAGATCGGCACGTTCACCGGCTACTCGGCGCTGTGCATCGCCCGCGGCCTGGCCGAGGGCGGCTCGTTGCTCTGCCTGGACCGCAGCGAGGAGTGGACGGCGATCGCCCGCCGGTACTGGGCGCGCGCCGGCGTGGCCGACCGGGTGGAGCTGCGGGTGGGGGAGGCCCTGCCGATCCTGCGCGCGCTGCCCGCCGAGCCGGTGTACGACCTCGCGTTCGTCGACGCGGACAAGACCGGCTACGCCGCCTACGTCGACGAGCTGTACCCGCGGGTGCGCACCGGCGGGGTGGTGCTGCTGGACAACACGCTGCGGGCCGGGCGGGTGCTGGACCCGCGGTCCGACGACGACTCCGCGATCGTGGCGCTGAACGCCGCCCTCGCTGCCGACCCCCGCTGGGAGACCGCCTTGCTGCCGCTGTCCGACGGCCTGACCGTGCTGCGCAAGCGGTGACCGCGCCCGAGACGCCCCGGCCGAGCTACGCGGTCCGGGTGAGCCGGCCCGACGGCCGCTGGCGGGTGCAGCTGCTGGCCGAGGACGCCGGGGACGAGCTGCCGGTGCTCGAGCGGGCGCTCGGCGAGCCGGACGCCGAGGGCTGGCCGCCGCCGTTCGTCGTGGTCGTGGACTCACGCCTGTACTTCGTGGTGCTCCGGCACGGCCCCGGCGGCATGGTGCGGGCGCTGATCTCCGACGCGACCATGCAGGAGTGGGTGCTGGCCGCCGAGGTGGTCGAGCGCTACGGCATCGGCGTCGACACCGACGGGGCCTTCGACGACGACGAGACCGGCTGGCCCGGCGGTGACCTCGACGTGTTCGCCGACGAGGGGCTGCCGGCCGCGCAGCTGCGGCCGATCGTGACCGCCGACGACCTGTGGGCCGACGAGATGGTCGAGCGGATCGCGCAGCGGCTCGGCTTCGCCGACGAGCTGGCCGCGGCGGTCGCGCCGTGAGCGCCGCCGTGACGGCCGTCGTCTTCGACCTCGGCGGGGTCATCACCGAGAGCCCGATGCTCGCCTTCGCCGCCTACGAGGCCGAGGCCGGCCTGCCCGAGGGGCTCATCCGGCGGCTGAACAGCACCGACCCCGACACCAACGCCTGGGCCCGGTACGAGCGCAACGAGCTGGACGTCGACGGCTTCGTCGACGCGTTCGAGGCCGAGGCGCTGGCCGCCGGGCACCGGCTGGACGCCCGCCGGGTGCTCGCCGCGCTGGCCGGGGACCTCCGGCCGGCCATGGTGGCCGCGGTGCGCCGGCTGCGGGACGCCGGCCTGCCGCTGGCGCTGCTGTCGAACAACGTCGCGCCGATGGAGCGCACCGGCCGGCTGGGCGAGCTGCTGGAGCTGTTCGACGCGGTGGTGGAGTCCTCGCGGGAGGGCGTGCGCAAGCCCGAGCCGGCGATCTACGAGCGGGCGCTGCAGCGGCTGTCGGCGGCCGCCGGCCGGCCGGTCGCGGCGGGCGACTGCGCCTACCTCGACGACCTCGGGATCAACCTCAAGCCGGCCCGGGCGATGGGCATGCACACGATCAAGGTGGTCGACCCGGCCGCCGCGCTCGCCGAGCTGTCGGCGCTGGTCGGCTTCCCGCTCGACGGGGCCGCCCGGTGACCGGTCTGCCCGCCGGCGCCCTCGACGCCGCGATGGGCCGCGCGCTGGAGCTGGCCGCCGCGGCCGAGGAGTGGGGCGACACCCCGATCGGCGCGGTCGTGCTCGGCCCGGACGGCGCGGTGCTCGCCGAGGCGGCCAACGAGCGGGAGCGGCAGGGCGACCCGACCGCGCACGCGGAGGTGCTCGCGCTGCGGGCCGCCGCGCGGGTGCACGGCGACGGCTGGCGGCTGACCGGCTGCACCCTCGTGGTCACGCTCGAGCCGTGCACGATGTGCGCCGGCGCCAGCGTGCTGGCCCGCGTGGCCGCCGTCGTCTACGCCGCCGACGACCCCAAGGCCGGCGCCGCCGGGTCGCTGTGGGACGTCGTCCGCGACCGCCGGCTCAACCACCGGCCGCAGGTCACCGGCGGGATCCGGGCCGAGGAGTCCGCCACGCTGCTACGCGGTTTCTTCCGCCGCCGGAGAGGCCTGTAGTCTCTCCGACGGTGGCGTGTCCGAGCGGCCGAAGGGTCCCGCCTCGAAAGCGGGTGAGGTGCAAGCCTCCGTGGGTTCAAATCCCACCGCCACCGCCAGCTCCGTCCGACGGCGGCGTCTCCCCAGCGGGAGGCGCCGCCGTCGTCGTCACTGGGCCACGTCGCTGTCGAGCAGCAGCTGCCCGTCCTGCTCGACGAACGTGAACAGGTGCTGCTCGGTCTCCCGGCCCCCGTCGGCGTAGGCGAACTCGACCGTCGCGGTCGCGGTGAGCGAGGCCAGGTCGACCTGCACGTCGCTCACCACGACGTCGGAGAACCGGCCCCAGAACGCCGCGTAGTTGCCCTCGCTGATCGTCGACCGCAGGGTCGGGCCGGTCCGGGCGTAGGCCGCGCCGGGATCGGTCAGCACGAGCTCGTGGTAGTCCTGCAGGAACGCGCGGACGGCGTCCTCGTCGGTCGCGGCCGGGGACGGCGACTCTGACGACGGTGGCGGCTCGGACGACGACGGCGGCGGGGTGGAGGGCTCGGTCGGCTCCGCCACGGGCTCCTCGGCCGGCGGGCTCTCCTCCTCGGCGTCGCTCGTCGGGGCCGCGGAGGTCGTCGGCCCGGCCGCGGGATCGCCGGCGTCCCCGCTGGTGGCGACCAGCCAGGCGATCCCGCCGCCGGCCAGCAGCAGCAGGACGAGCAGGCCGGCCAGCAGCGCCGGGCGCCGCCGGCGCCGGGGCGCCGCGGCAGCCGGCCGGGACGGCGTCGCCCGCGGCTGGACGGCGGTGCGCGGGCCGGCCGCCGGGCGGGGTGGGGGAGCGGGTGCCGGCTCCGGAGCGGGTCGCGGCGCCGGGGCCGGCTCCGGGGCCGGAGGGTCCTCGGGTGGCGCCACCGCGGGCAGCGGCGCCACCGGCGTCCGCCCGCCCACGGCGGCCGGGTCCGGCAGCCGCGCGGTCCCGCGCGGGCCGGGGTGCAGGTCGGCGCGGGCCAGCAGCACCGTCGTCGGGTCGCCGTCGCGGCCCGCCGCCAGCCGGGCCAGCTCGTCGCGCACCTGCTCCATGGTCGGGCGCGCCGCGGGGTCGGCGTCGAGCATCCGCATCAGCGGGCCGGCCAGCGATCCGGCCCGGGCCGGCTCGCGCACCTCGCCGATGGCCACGCGGTGCAGCAGCCGCAGCGCGTTGTCGTCCATGCCGAACGGGGGCTGGCCCTCGAGGCAGGTGTAGAGCGTCGCCCCGAGCGAGAAGACGTCGCTGGCCGGCGACATCTCCGCCCCCTGGGCGACCTCGGGCGCCAGGAACGCCGGCGTGCCGGTGATCTGCCCGGTCTGGGTCAGGGTGACGTCGCCGCTGGCGTGCGAGATGCCGAAGTCGGTGATCTTCACCAGGCCCTGGACCTTGGCGCCCTGGCCGATGAGCACGTTGGCCGGCTTCACGTCGCGGTGCACGATGCCCGCGGCGTGCGTGGCGGCCAGGGCGTCGGCGAGCTGGGCGCCGATCTGGGCGACCTGGTCGACCCGCAGCAGCCCGTCCTCGTAGAGCACCTGCGCGAGGCTGCGCGAGGGCAGGTACTCCATCACCAGCCACGGCGAGCCGGCCTCGAGGGCGACGTCGTAGACGGAGATGGCGTGCGGATGGCTCAGCCGCGCGGCGATCCGGCCCTCCCGCAGCGCGCGCTGGCGCTGCTGGTCCTCCAGCTCCGGGTCCGTGCCGGCGGGCGGCAGCACCTGCTTCACCGCGACCTGGCGGCCGAGCAGCTCGTCGCGGCCGAGCCAGACCGTGCCCATCCCGCCGCCGCCGATCTGGGACAGCAGCCGGTAGCGCCCCGCGACGAGGTGGCCCGGTCCGACGGTCAGCATCGGGGACACCTACCCGTGATCACCGCGGGCAGACGTGCAGGTCAGACGGTGCTGGGCGCGCCGTAGCGGCGGGCGTACTCCTCCTGCGCCCCCGCGGGCAGGGCGTCGTACAGCTCGCCCAGTTCCTCCACCGACTCGGCGGGCAGGTCGTCGAACAGCCGCTCCCAGGTGGGCGGGTCGTCGTAGCTGCGGGTCAGCAGCAGCTCCCACGCCTGGGTCTGGCGGTCGCGCTTGCCGCGCTCGGCGGCGAACTCCGCGAGGTACTGGTCCTTGGCCGCCGCCTTCTCCTCGGCCGTCGCCGTCGGCGGCAGGCCCGCGGGGTCGGCTCCCTTCAGGACGGCGACGATGGCCGCCACCACCTCGGGTCTGGGCTGCTCGGCTGTGCTCATCTGTGCTGCTCCTCCTCGTGCGGGCCGAGTCCGCCCCGGCGTCCCCCGGCCTCCCATTCCCAGCAGTCCGCCGGTCAACCACCGCCCCGGCCGGCCGGGGCGGATGTGCCCAGCCTGCCCGACCGCGCCCGCCCGTGTCCCCCGCCCGGCGCGCGCGGTGGAGAGCCGCGGCTGACCCGCCCGGTGCCGCCCGGTAGTCTGGGGGCGCAGTTGGAGGATTCGCCTAGTGGCCTATGGCGCTCGCTTGGAAAGCGGGTTGGGGGCAACCCCTCGGGAGTTCGAATCTCCCATCCTCCGCACCTCGGCCCGGCGCCGGTCCACCTCTGGTGGGCCGGCGTCGGTCGTTCCCGGCCCCGTCCTGCGGGAGCCGGCCACCATGGCCGACAGATAGAGCCCGGCCACGGCGGCCAGCAGCAGCGCGCCGCCGGCCAGGGCCCCCGGCTCCAGCCGCTCGCCCAGCAGCAGCGCCGCGAGCACCGTCGCGGTCAGCGGCTCCAGCAGCGTCACGATCGAGGCGACCGCGCCCGGCACCGTCTGCAGGCCGCGGAAGAACATCGCGTAGGCCAGCGCGCTGGGCACCACGCCCAGGTAGAGCAGCACCAGCAGGGCCAGCGGATCGCCGGTCGTGTGCAGCCCGGTCGCCAGCGCCACAGGGGTGAGCAGCAGCGCGCCGCCGGCGAAGCCGGCCAGGGTCACCGGGACGCCGGCCGGCACCTCCCGCCCGGCCAGCGTGACGACGGCGTAGCCCAGCGCCGACCCCGTGGCCATGAGGGCGCCGAGCACGACCGCCGTCCCGGTCGCGGCGCCGGCCGACACGCCGACCAGCAGGACCAGTCCGGTCAGGGCGACGCCGAGCGCCAGCACCGTGGCGCGGTCGGGCCGGCCGTGACCGCGCAGCGCCGCGCCCACGGCGATGAGCAGTGGGGCCAGGCCGAGCGCCACCAGGGTGGCGATGCTCACGCCGGCCTGGGCGACCGCCGCGAAGTAGGCGAGCTGGTAGGCCGCCAGCCCGGCGCCGACCAGGACCAGGCGCACCGACGTGCCGCGGGCCAGGGGGGTCGCGGGCGCCGTCCGCCGTCGGCGGGTGAGCAGGAACCCGATCAGCAGGGCGACCGCGCCGACCGCCATCCGGTGCCAGGCGATGTCGAGCGGCCGCAGGCCGGCCTCGGTGGCCAGCCAGGACCCGCACAGGCCTGAGGTGCCCCAGCACAGCGCGGCCAGGGCGACGAGGAGGAAGCCGCGACGGGCGGCGGTGGGGGAGGGCACGGCTCGGGTCAGCGGACCGTCGGAGGGAGGCAGCCGTGCCCGGTGGTCATGGGCCGAGGGTAGGGGGAGCCCCGGCCGGCGCTCGACCGCTTTCCTCTACGATGGAGCCCGACCCCTCGTGTGGCGTCATCCTGTGAACCTCCCCAGGGCCGGAAGGCAGCAAGGATAAGCGGGCTCTGGCGGGTGCGCGGGGGGTCCCTGCTTTTCCCGGGTCGGCGCCGACGTGCGCGGGAGCGTCACCGGCGCCGCGTAATCTCGCCGCGTGGCTCTGGCGCTCTACCGGAAGTACCGTCCGGCGACCTTCGCCGAGGTGGTCGGCCAGGAGCACGTCACCACCCCGCTGGTGAACGCCGTCGACGGCGGGCGGATCAACCACGCGTACCTGTTCAGCGGTCCGCGCGGCTGCGGGAAGACCTCCTCGGCGCGGATCCTGGCCCGCTCGCTGAACTGCGAGCAGGGCCCGACGTCCACCCCCTGCGGTGCCTGCGCCTCCTGCATCGCGCTGGCCCCCGACGGCCCCGGCTCGCTCGACGTCATCGAGATCGACGCGGCGAGCCACGGTGGTGTCGACGACGCCCGCGACCTGCGGGAGCGAGCCTTCTTCGCCCCGGTGAGCAGCCGCTACAAGGTGTACATCGTCGACGAGGCGCACATGGTCACCACGCAGGGCTTCAACGCCCTGCTCAAGGTGGTCGAGGAGCCGCCGGAGTTCCTCGTCTTCGTCTTCGCCACCACCGAGCCGGACAAGGTGCTGCCCACCATCCGGTCGCGCACCCACCACTACCCGTTCCGCCTGGTGCCGCCGTCCACGCTGCGCGGCCTGCTGGAGAAGACCTGCGCGGCCGAGGGTGTCGCCGTCGAGCCGACCGTCTTCCCGCTGGTCGTGCGCGCCGGCGGCGGCTCGGTGCGCGACTCGCTGTCGATCCTCGACCAGCTGCTGGCCGGCGCCGGCCCGGAGGGCGTCACCTACGCCTCGGCGGTCGGGCTGCTCGGCGTCACCGACGACGCGCTGCTGGACGAGACGATCGACGCGCTCGCCGCCTCCGACGCGCCGGGGGTCTTCCGTGCCGTCGACCGGGTGGTGGAGGCCGGCCACGACCCGCGCCGGTTCGCCACCGACCTGCTCGACCGGTTGCGCGACCTGATCGTCCTGGACGCCGTTCCCGAGGCCGGCGGCAACGGGCTGCTCGACTGCCCGCCCGACCGGCTGGACCTCATGGCCTCCCAGGCCAAGGCCCTGGGCTCGGCGACGCTGTCGCGGATGGCCGACACCGTGCACGCCGGGCTCACCGAGATGCGGGGCACGACGGCGCCGCGGCTGCTGCTGGAGCTCGTCTGCGCCCGCATGCTGCTGCCCGGCACCGACGACTCCGCCGCGGGCACCCTGCAGCGCCTCGAGCGGCTCGAGCGGCGCATGTCGATCGCCGGCGAGCACGCCGGCCGGGTGGGCGGGGGAGCGGTCGCCGAGGCGCCGGTCCGCGAGGTCCCCGTCCGGGAGGCCCCGGTCCGCGAACCGGTCCGGGAGGCGCCGGTCCGCGAACCGGTGCACGAGGCCCCGCGCCCGGCGCCGGCCGCCGAGCAGCAGCCGGCCGGTCCCCGCCGCGAGTTCGTCCGGAAGTCCCAGGTGGCGGCCGCGCCGCCCCGGGCTCCGGAGCCGGCCCGCGTCCCGGCACCCGCGGCCGCGGCGGCCGACGACGACTGGCCCGAGACCGTGCAGCCGGGTTCCGGCGCGGCGCGGCGGCCCGCGCCCGCGGCGGCCGCGGCGCCCGCCCCTGCCCCGGCACCGGCTCCGGCTGCGCCTCCCGCCGCCGAACCGCCGCGCCGCCGGGTGGCGACCGACGAGCCCGACATCCCGCTGCCGCCCGAGCCGACCGACGACGAGGACTGGCCGCACCCCGCCCAGCCGGCCGCCGCGGCGGCCGCGGCCGCCCGTGTCGGGGCTCCGCGGGACGCCGCCCCCCGCGCCGCCGCGGAGTCCTCGCCGGCGCCGCGCGGTGGCGAGCCCACCCCGGTCGTCTCCGCCGACCCGGGCCCCGCCGCGGACGGCGAGCTGACCACCGCCGACGTCCGCCGGGTGTGGCCGGAGCTGCTCGCCGTCGTCCGCCGGCACAAGCGCACCACCGAGGCACTGCTGAAGAACGCACAGGTCCACGAGCTGCGGGCCGGTGTGCTCACGCTGTCGACCGCTTCCCCGGCGCTCGCGCGGCGGCTCGGCGACGACCTCAACAAGGACGTCCTGCGCGAGGCGCTCAACGAGCTGCTCGGCGTGCGGTGGAAGGTCGACGCCGTCGTCGAGGGCGCCGGCCGCAGCGCCGGCGACGCCGTCTCGCCGGAGGTCGCCCGGGAGGCCGCGCGCGCCGCGGAGGCCGCCGAGGCCCGCGAGCTGATGGCCGAGCGGGCCGCCGAGGTCTCCGCCGGCGGCGACCGGGAGCCCGAGCCCGCCGTCGACCCGGAGCAGGCCGCCCTGTCGCTGCTGCGCGCCCAGCTCGGCGCCCGCCCGATCGAGGAGTGACGCGCCGGCGCCGCGCCTGCGACGCATGTCCGACCGCGCGCCTACTCTCGGGAGCATGTTCCCCGGTGGCCAGCCCGACCTCCAGCAGCTCATGCAGCAGGCGCAGCAGATGCAGCAGCAACTCGTCGCGGCGCAGGAGGCTCTCGCGCAGGAGGAGGTCACCGGCTCGGCCGGCGGCGGCATGGTGACCGCGCGGATGACCGGCAGCGGCGAGCTGACCGGCATCACGATCGCGCCGGCCGCCGTCGACCCCGACGACCTCGAGACCCTGCAGGACCTCGTCGTCGCCGCCGTCCGGGACGCCTCCCGCGCGGCCAACGAGCTCACCGCCAGCCGGATGGGCCCCCTCGCGGGCGGCCTGGGCGGCGGCCTCGGGCTGCCCGGCGCCTGACGCGCCGCCGCGCCACCCCACCCACCTCAGAGGAGCACCGTGTACGAGGGTGCCGTCCAGGACCTCATCGACGAGCTCGGCAGGCTGCCGGGCGTCGGCCCGAAGAGCGCCCAGCGCATCGCCTTCCACCTGCTGGCGGCGGAGTCCGCCGACGTCGGCCGGCTGGTCGCCGCCCTGCAGCGGGTGCAGGCCGAGGTCCGCTTCTGCGTGACCTGCTACAACGTCGCCGAGGGCGAGCAGTGCCGGATCTGCCGTGACCCGCGCCGCAGCGAGGACGTGATCTGCGTCGTCGAGGAGCCCAAGGACGTCGTCGCCATCGAGCGCACCCGCGAGTTCCGCGGCCGCTACCACGTGCTCGGGGGCGCGATCAGCCCGATCGAGGGCGTCGGCCCCGACGACCTGCGGGTCAAGGAGCTCATGACCCGGCTGATGAACGGCACGGTGACCGAGCTGATCATCGCCACCGACCCGAACCTCGAGGGCGAGGCGACCGCCGCCTACCTGGCCCGGCTGGTCGCGCCCATGGGGCTGGCCGTCTCCCGCCTGGCCAGCGGGCTGCCGGTCGGCGGTGACCTGGAGTACGCCGACGAGATCACGCTGGGCCGGGCGTTCGAGGGCCGGCGGCGGATCGACGCCTGAGCGGGCGTGCGGGCCCCGGCAGGAGGGCCGCAGGCACGGATGCGGAACGGCGCCGGGACCCGTCACGGTCGCGTAACGAGCAGGCCCCGGGGTCTCTCAGTGGTGAGGAATTCGTGCTACTAGTGAGTAACCCCCGTGAGAGGCGGCCGCGGATCGGCGCCAGGAGCGCTCCGCGCCCGCCGGAGTAGACAGAGGAAACGGATGACCCCCGCAGGATCCACCGGCCGCCGCATGCGTGCGGCCACCGCCGGCCTCGCCGTCACGACGCTCGCGCTCGCCGCCTGTGGCGGTGGCGGGAACGACGGCGGCGGCTCGGGCAGCGGCTCGGGCGACGACGTGCTGATCATCGGTACCACCGACAAGATCACCACGATCGACCCGGCCGGCTCGTACGACAACGGCTCGTTCGCCGTGATGAACCAGGTCTACCCGTTCCTGCTCAACACCCCGCTGGGCAGCCCGGACGTCGAGCCGGACATCGCGGAGTCCGCGGAGTTCACCGCGCCGACCCAGTACACGGTGACCCTCAAGCCCGGGCTGACCTTCGCCAACGGCAACGAGCTGACCGCCTCCGACGTCAAGTTCTCGTTCGACCGCCAGGTCGCGATCGCCGACGAGAACGGCCCGTCGTCCCTGCTGGCCAACCTGGACAGCGTCGAGGCCGTCGACGACACCACCGTCGTCTTCAACCTCAAGCAGGAGAACGACCAGACCTTCCCCCAGATCCTGTCGAGCCCGGCGGGCCCGATCGTGGACGAGGAGGTCTTCTCGGCCGACGCGCTCACCCCCGACACCGAGATCGTCGACGGCAACGCCTTCGCCGGCCCCTACGTCATCACCAGCTACTCGATCAACGACCTGATCTCCTACGAGGCGAACCCCGACTACCAGGGGCTGCTGGGCGCGCCGAAGACCGGCACGATCAACGTCCGGTACTACTCCGAGGCCTCCAACCTCAAGCTGGACATCGAGAACGGTGACGTCGACGTCGCCTTCCGCAGCCTGTCGGCGACCGACATCGAGGACCTCCGCGGCAACGACGACGTCGAGGTCGTGGACGGCCCCGGCGGCGAGATCCGCTACATCGTCTTCAACTTCAACACCCAGCCGTACGGCGCGACGACCGCGGAGGCCGACCCGGCCCGGGCGCTGGCCGTCCGGCAGGCCGTGGCGCACCTCCTCGACCGCGAGGAGATCGCCGAGCAGGTCTACAAGGGCACCTACACGCCGCTGTACTCCTTCGTCCCGGAGGGCCTGACCGGCGCCGTCGAGCCGCTCAAGGAGCTCTACGGCGACGGCCAGGGCGGCGCGGACGCCGACAAGGCGGCCCAGACCCTGCAGGCCGCGGGCGTGGAGACCCCCGTGCAGCTGTCGCTGCAGTACTCCAACGACCACTACGGCCCGTCCTCGGGTGACGAGTACGCCCTGATCAAGGACCAGCTGGAGTCCACCGGGCTGTTCACCGTCGACCTGCAGACCACCGAGTGGACGCAGTACTCCGAGCAGCGGACCGACGACGTCTACCCGGCCTACCAGCTGGGCTGGTTCCCGGACTACTCGGACGCCGACAACTACCTGTCGCCGTTCTTCGGGACCGACAGCTTCCTGGTCAACCACTACGACGATGCCGAGGTCGCCGGGCTGATCGAGCAGCAGCGCGCCACCCCTGACGCGGCGCAGCGGACGGCGCTGATCGAGCAGATCCAGCAGCGGGTCGCCGAGGACCTGTCCACGGTGCCCTACCTGCAGGGCGCGCAGGTCGCCGTCGTCCGGGCGGGCGTCGAGGGCGCCCAGGACACCCTGGACGCGTCGTTCAAGTTCCGCTACGGGGCCCTGTCCCGCGGCTGATCCACGCAAGGAACAGGCCCCGGGTGACCTCGTCCACGACGAGGCCACCCGGGGCCGACCCGTGTGCGTGCCCCGCACCCTTGGAGCAGGAGACATGACCACCACGACCACCGAGCTGACCGGTGAGGCCCCCGAGGCCGGTGTCGCACCGGCCGCCCGACGACGGCGCGGGGGCGGCGGTGGCGGACTGGGCCGTTACCTGCTGGTCCGCTTCCTGCTGATCTTCCCGACCGTCTTCGTCCTGGTGACGACGGTCTTCTTCCTGATGCGCACCACCGGTGACCCGATCACCGCGGCGCTGGGCGGGCGGCTGACCCCCGACGAGCTGGCCGACCGGGTCGCCGCGGCCGGCTACGACCGGCCGGTCATCGTGCAGTACTTCGAGTACCTCGGCCAGATCGTCCGCGGCGACTTCGGCACCACGCTCAGCGACAACCAGCCGGTCACCCAGGTGCTGACCACCTACGGCGCCGCCACCGTGGAGCTGGCCTTCTACGCGCTGCTGGTCGCCTTCCTCGTCGGCATCCCGCTCGGCCGCTTCGCCGCCTACGCCCGGGACCGCTGGCCCGACGCCGTCCTGCGGATCTTCGCGATCCTCTGCTACGCCACCCCGGTCTTCTTCGCCGGCATGGTGCTCAAGCTGATCTTCGCCAGCGGTCTGGGCTGGCTGCCCTCCAACGGCCGGATCTCCACGCGCGGTCAGATCCTGCTGGAGACCAGCCTCGACGACCTGACCGGCATCTACCTGATCGACGCCATCCGCACCGGCAACGGCGACATCATCGCCGACGTCCTCGAGCACGCGGTGCTGCCCGCGGTGGCGCTGGGCCTGCTGACCGCGGGGGTGTTCCTCCGGCTGGTGCGCACGAACGTCATCGGCACGCTGAACATGGGCTACGTCGAGGCCGCCCGCTCCCGCGGCGTGCGCGAGCGGCGGCTGCTGCGCAAGCACGCCTACCGCCCGGCGCTCATCCCCATCGTCACCGTCATCGGCCTGCAGGTCGCGCTGCTGCTCGGCGGCGCGGTGCTCACCGAGACGACGTTCGAGTGGAAGGGGCTGGGCTTCCAGCTCTCCGAGTACCTCCAGGCCCGCGACTTCGTCGCCGTCCAGGGCCTGGTCGTGCTGCTGGCGGTCGTCGTCGCGGTCACCAACTTCGTCGTCGACGTCATCGCCGCCCTCATCGACCCGCGAGTGAGGTACTGATGGCCACCGCGGCCCCCGTGGCCGGCCGCCGCCCGAAGCGCGGCCTGCCGGTCGTCCGCCAGCTCAAGCAGAGCGTCGGCCTCCAGCGCGGCATGCTGGTCGCCGGGCTGGTCATCACCGGCGTCTTCCTGCTCACCGCGCTGTTCGCCCCGCTGCTGGCGCCCTACGGCTACAACCAGCTGCGCGACGCCGACGGCGCGTTCGGCGCCCAGCAGGCCCCGTCCGGCGAGCACTGGCTGGGCACCACGGTCGGCGGGTACGACGTGTTCTCCCGCGTCATCTACGGCACGCGGACGGCGCTGCTCGTCATCGTCGTCGCGATCGTCCTGTCGATCTTCATCGGCGTGCTGATCGGCCTGCTCTCCGGCTACTTCGGCGGCTGGCTGGACCGGGTGCTGGTCGTCGTGTGCGACGCCATCTACGCCTTCCCGACCCTCCTGCTGGCCATCGTCATGGCGATCGTCATCAGCGGCGGGCAGTCCAGCCTGTGGGGCGGCATCCTCGCCGCGGCCATCTCGATCACCGTCATCTACATCCCGCAGTACTTCCGGGTGATCCGCGCCGAGACGGTGCGGATCAAGGCCGAGGCCTACGTCGAGTCGGCCAAGGTGATCGGCGCGAGCCACTGGCGGATCATGACGCGGCACGTCCTGCGCAACGCCACCCGCACGCTGCCGCTGATCCTCACGCTGAACGCCTCCGAGGCGATCCTGACCCTCGCGGGGCTGGGCTTCCTCGGCTTCGGCATCGAGCCGACCGCGGCGGCCGAGTGGGGTTTCGACCTCAACCGGGCGCTGTCCGACGTCACCAGCGGCATCTGGTGGACGTCGATCTTCCCGGGCCTGGCCATCGTGCTGGTGGTGCTCGGGCTGACCCTGGTCGGCGAGAGCCTCAACGACCTGGCCGACCCGCGGCTGCGCAGCCGCCGGGCGGCCGACGCGGGGGAGACCGGCGAGGTCGTCGTCGTCCCCGGCGGCCCGCTCGGTGCCGGCCCCGCCGGCCTGACCGGGATCGAGACGACTGGAGGGAACGCCCTGTGACCGGTGCCCGCGACGCCGTCGTCGACATCGAGAACCTGTCGGTCTCCTTCGCCACCGACGCCGGGCGGATCTCCGCCGTCCGCGACGTCTCGCTGCAGGTCGCCGCCGGCGAGGTGCTGGCCATCGTGGGGGAGAGCGGCAGCGGCAAGACCGTGACCGCGCGCAGCATCCTGGGCCTGCTGCCCGAGACCGCCACCACCCGCGGCGCGGTGCTGCTCACCCGCAAGGACGGCAGCAGCTCGCACGACGTGGCCACGCTCGGCCGCGCGGAGCTGGCGGAGGTGCGCGGGCGGGACGCCGCGATGGTGTTCCAGGAGCCCTCGACCGCGCTCAACCCGGTCTACCCGGTGGGCTGGCAGATCATCGAGGGGCTGCGCGCGCACGGGAAGTACAGCCGCAAGGAGGCGCGGGAGAAGGCGATCGACGTCCTGCGCCGGGTCGGCATCCCCGAGCCGGAGAAGCGGATCGACGCCTATCCGCACCAGTTCTCCGGCGGGCAGAAGCAGCGCATCGTCATCGCCCAGGCGCTCGTGCTCGACCCCGGCGTCATCATCGCCGACGAGCCGACGACCGCCCTCGACGTCACCGTGCAGGCCGAGATCCTCGACCTGCTGCGCCGCTGCCGCGACGAGTTCGGCACCGCCATCGTGCTGATCACCCACAACATGGGCGTGGTCGCCGACCTCGCCGACCGGGTCGCGGTCATGTACCAGGGCGAGCTGGTGGAGCAGGCCGACGTCCGCACGCTGTTCGCCGCGCCGAAGGAGGAGTACACCCGGCAGCTGCTGGGCTCGGTGCCGCGGCTGGGCCAGGGCCGCGCGCGGACCGAGGAGCGGGCGCGCACCCGGCCGGCCGGCTGGGCGCGGGCCACCCCGGTGGTCGAGGCGCGCGACCTGCGGATCGTCTACCCGGGGCGGCTGCGCAAGCCCGACTTCGTCGCCGTGGACGGCGTCAGCTTCCGCATCCGGCCCGGCGAGGTGCTCGGTCTGGTCGGCGAGAGCGGCAGTGGCAAGACCACGATCGGCCGGGCCATCGCCGGGCTGACCAAGGTCACCGGCGGCTCGCTGTCGGTGCTGGGCACCGAGATGAACGGGGTCAAGGAGAAGCGGTTCCGCCCGGTGCGCGAGCGGATCGGCTTCGTCTTCCAGGACCCGGCGTCCAGCTTCAACCCGCTGCTGACCATCGCCGAGGCGGTCGCCGAGCCGCTGGTGGTGCACGGGCGGGCCCGCGACGTGCACGATGCCCGCGGCCGCGTCGACGAGCTGCTCGAGGCGGTGCAGCTGCCGAAGAGCTTCGGCGACCGGTTCCCGCACGAGCTCTCCGGCGGGCAGCGGCAGCGGGCGAGCCTGGCCCGCGGCCTCGCGCTGGACCCCGAGCTGCTGATCGCCGACGAGCCGACCTCGGCGCTCGACGTCTCGGTGCAGGCCCGCGTGCTGGAGCTGTTCGACCAGCTGCAGCGCGAGCTGGGGTTCGCGGCGCTGTTCATCAGCCACGACCTCGCCGTCGTCGACCTGCTGGCCGACCGGATCGCCGTCCTGTACCGGGGCAAGCTGGTCGAGGAGGGCACCGGCGAGCAGGTGCTCGACGCGCCGCAGCACGCCTACACGCAGCGGCTGCTGGCCTCGCTGCCGGTGCCCGACCCCGACGAGCAGGCCGCCCGGCGCGGCGCCTGGCAGCAGCTGGCCTGAGGTGGAGTGGGAGGGCGCGGAGAACGCGTCCCTCCCACTCCACTACTCGACGACGACGTCGTCCCCGCGGCGCAGCGCCCGGCGCACCCGCAGCTTCAGCCAGCGGCCGTAGCCGCGCACGAACTGGGTGTAGCCCGGCGTCGGCCCGTGGTAGCCGAGGAAGCCGCGCGGACCGGAGACCATCTCGCCGGTGCGGACGTCGTAGCGGCTCTGGTGCCAGGGGCAGACCAGGCAGCCCTCGGCGTCGATCGTCCCCTCGGACAGGTCGGCCAGCTGGTGCCGGCAGCGGCGGGAGACGGCGAAGTACGCGCCGCCCCGGTTGCCGACGGCGTAGTCGCCGACGCGGCGCACCGCGCCGGGCGGCAGGTCGGCGGCGGGGATGCGGTCGGGCTGGCTCACGGGTCCTCCAGGGCTCGGGGTCGCCTCCGCCCTACCCGGGAACGGCACGGTCCGACCCCCTCCCGCTGGGTAGGGTCGGCGCGTGCTGCTGCGCCGGTCCTCCGTGGTCCTCGCCGTCTCCGCCGGGGTGGTCCTCGCCGCCGGGCCGGCGCTGGCCGAGGACCCGCCGGTCCTCAGCGGGCAGCTGAACGACGCCGCCGACGTCCTCGACCCGGGCGAGGAGGACCAGGTCGAGGACGCCATCACCCAGCTGGAGACCGAGGAGGGCATCCAGCTGTTCGTCGTCCTCGTCGACAGCTTCGACGGCGTCGACTCCGGGGTCTGGGCCGACGAGACCGCCTCTCGGTCGGGCCTGGGCACGAACGACGCGGTCTTCGCCGTCGCGGTCCGGGACGGCGCCTACGGCTACTCCTTCGACCAGGGGGCCGGCGTCGACCAGGGCGACCTCGACGAGTACCTCGCCGCCAACGCCGACCCGGAGTTCCGTGACGGCGACTGGGCCGCCGGGGTGGAGGCCTTCGCCGCCGGCGTCGGGGAGAGCACCGGGTCCGGCGGGCTGGGCGTCGTCGGGGTGCTCGGCGGCATCGCGCTGCTCGGCGGCGGTGCCTACGCCATCGCCCGCGCCCGCCGCCGGCGGAACGCGCCGCCGCCCACCCGGCGGCTGGAGCGCCCCGACCCGCACGCCGGCGTCCCGACGCCGGAGCTGCAGGCGCGGGCCAGCACCGCGCTGCTCGAGCTCGACGAGGCGGTCAAGACCTCGCAGCTGGACCTGGACTTCGCCCGGCTGCAGTACGGCGAGGACGCCGTCGCCGGGTTCACCGAGGCGCTGGCGCAGTCGCGCCAGGAGCTCACCCGCGCGTTCACCCTGCGGCAGCAGCTGGACGACGAGATCCCCGAGGACGACCCGACCACGCGCGCCATGCTCGCCGAGATGCTGCAACTGACCTCGGCGGCCGACGCCCGGCTCGACGAGCAGGCCGAGGCCTTCGACCAGCTCCGCGACCTGGAGAAGAACGCGCCGCAGGCGCTGGAGGCCCTGGGCCCGCGGATCACCGCGCTGCACGGCCGGCTGCCGCAGGACGAGCAGCGGATGGCCGAGCTGCAGCGCCGGTACGCGCCGGCCGCGCTGGCGCCGGTCGCCGACAACCTCGACCAGGCCCGCGCGCGGCTGGCCGCCGCCGAGCAGGAGGTCGCCGAGGCGCGCGCCGCGCTCGACGGCGGCCAGCCCGGTGCGGCGGTCGGCGACATCCGCGCCGCCGAGGACGCCGTCGCGCAGACCACGACGCTGCTGGACGCGATCGGCCGGCTGGCCAACGATCTCGAGACCGCGCGCCAGCGCATCCCGGCCGCCCGCGCCGACACCGAGCAGGACCTCGCCGAGGCCCGCGCGCTGGTGGCCGCCGGTGACCGCAGCGGGCTGGGCCCGCAGATCGCCCGCGCCGAGGCCGGGCTGGCCGCGGCGGACGCGGCGCTGACCCCGGCCGACGGCTCCCTGCCGGACCCGTTCACCGCGCTGCGCCGGCTGGAGGAGGCCGACATCGCCCTCGAGCAGGCGCTGGGCGTGGCGCGCGACGCCCAGACCCAGGCCCGCCGGGCCGCCGCGGCGCTCGACCAGACGCTGCTCAGCGCGCGGTCCGGCATCGCCGCGGCCGGCGACTTCATCGGCACCCGCCGCGGCGCGATCGGTCCGGAGGCCCGCACCCGGCTGGCCGAGGCGCAGCGGCACCTCGACGCCGCCACAGGCCTGGGCAGCACCGACCCCGCCGGGGCGCTCCGCGAGGCGCAGCTGGCCGACTCGCTGGCCCAGCAGGCGCTGCAGCTGGCCCAGTCCGACGTCAGCACCTGGTCGGGTGGCTACGGCGGTGGCTACGGCGGTGGCTACGGCGGCGGCTATGGCGGCGGCTACGGGGCCGGCTACGGCACCGGTGGCTTCGCCGGCCCCGGGTACGGCGGGCGCGGCAGCGGCGTGGACCTCGGCAGCCTGGTGCTCGGCGGGATCCTCTTCGGCGGCGGCGGCGGGGGGCACCGCTCGCGCGGCAGCTTCGGCGGCGGGCACCGGCGCTCGGGCAGCTTCGGTGGGTCGGGCAGCCGCGGGCGCCGTACCAGCGGAGGCGGCCGCTTCTGACCGTGGCGTGCCCCGCCACATGATCAGGGACCCTGATCGTGCGGGGTCCTCCCGGACGGTGGGACGTCGGGGAGGACCCCGGGGGATCAGGTCACCTGATCGTCTGCGCGCCCACCCCCACCGGCACGTCGCCGCGCAGCGTCACCCGGTGCATGATCCGGCGGAAGTCGCCGTAGTCGCGGTTGGCGTAGTGCAGCGTCGAGCGGTTGTCCCAGAGCGCGACGTCGCCGGGCGACCAGCGGTGCCGCACGACGTGCTCGGGCTTGGTCAGGTGGGCGTAGAAGAGGTCGAGCAGCCCTCGGCTCTCGGCCTCGGACACCCCGGCGATGTGCGACGTGAACCCCGGATTGACGAACAGGCTGCGCCGGCCGGTCTCCGGGTGCACCCGGACCACCGGGTGCTCGACCGGCTCCAGCCGCGCGTACTCGCCGTCCTCCCACCGGTTCCCACCGCGCTGGGCCAGGTAGTAGCCGAACTCGCGGGTGCCGTCGTGCACCGCGGTGAGCTGGTCGGCCAGCGCGCGCACCGGTGCCGACAGCGACCGGTACGCGGCCTCCGCGTCGGCCCACTGGGTGTCCCCACCGACCGGCGGCACCTGCACCGCCCGCAGGATCGAGCCCAGCGGCGGGCGCCGGACGAAGGTGACGTCGGTGTGCCAGACGTCGGCGAACCCGTTGTCCGCCGCGTCGAGCGCGTAGACCTCGGGATGCTGCTCGTCCAGCCCCTGGACGACGGGGTGCGACGGCGTCAGCTCGCCCAGCCGCCGGCCCAGGCGCACCTGGCTGTCCGGGTCGAGGTCCTGCCCGGAGAGGAAGAGCACCTTGTGCTCGACGAGGGCCGCGCGCAGCGCGCCCAGCTGGGCGTCGTCCGCGGTGGCCAGGTCCAGGCCGGTGACGCGGGCGCCGTGGTACGCGCCGAGGCGCTCGAGGGTCAGCAGGTCGGTGGGGTCGGGGACGACGAGGGTCACGGCAGGTCTCCTGTCAGCTGGCGACGGAACGGACGGCGGCGCCGATCTCGGCGCGCAGCGCGGCGTACTCGGGCAGGCCGCGCAGCTCGTCGGGGGTCAGGCCGGTGCGGGGCAGGTCGACCGGCACGTCGAGGGCGACGGTGCCGGGCGCACGGGTGAGGACGACGACGCGCGAGGCGAGGAACACCGCCTCGTCGACGCTGTGGGTGACGAACAGGGCGGTGCGGCCGGTCTCGGCACCGACCCGGCGCAGGTCCTCCTGCAGCCGCTCGCGGGTGAGGGCGTCCAGCGCG
Source organism: Blastococcus sp. SYSU D00820 (assembly GCF_054050695.1). Classification (NCBI taxonomy): domain Bacteria; kingdom Bacillati; phylum Actinomycetota; class Actinomycetes; order Geodermatophilales; family Geodermatophilaceae; genus Blastococcus; species Blastococcus sp. SYSU D00820. The sequence continues at coordinate 60,833 of NZ_JBJGZW010000005.1, read as the reverse complement.
GCGAACGGCTCGTCGAGCAGCAGCAGGGGCGCCGAGCCGGCCAGGGCGCGGGCGATCGCCACCCGCTGCTGCTGGCCGCCGGAGATCTCCCAGGTCCGGCGGCCGGCGGTACCGGCCAGGCCCACCCGGTCGAGCAGCTCGGCCACCCGTGCCGGGCGCTGCTCGCGGGGCACCCCGGCCAGCCGGAGCGCGAGGTCGACGTTGCCGCCGACGGTGCGCCACGGCAGCAGCCGCGCCTGCTGGAAGACCACGCCGGCCTGGCGGCCGGGCTCGGGGTCCTCGCCGCCGACCAGCAGCCGGCCCGACGTCGGGTGCTCGAAGCCGGCCACCAGCCGCAGCAGGGTGCTCTTCCCGCAGCCGGACGGCCCGACCAGCACGAGGAACTCGCCGGCCGGCACCTCCAGGGAGACCGGCCCGAGCGCGGGGACCGCGGCGGCACCGCGGCCGTAGGAGTGCGCGACGTCCCGGATGGACAGGGGTGCCCCGGTGGCCGGGGCGGGTGCCCCGGCCACCGGGCCGCCGCCGGGGGCGGTGCTACTCACCGGCGACGTCCTCCTCGAGCCCCTCGGTGTAGACGGCCTCCTGGAGCTCCTCCACGGACGGCGCCTGCGGGATCTGCTGCTGGTCGACGAGGAACTGCGCGGCGTCCTGCAGGTTGGCCGCGAGGTTGCCCGGGGCGTCCGGCGTCCCCAGCCACTCGGCCGTGGTCAGCTCGGCGGGGTCGAGGAAGACGCCCTGGGACAGCTGGGTGGCGGCGTCCTCGGGGCTGATGCCCAGCTGCCGGGCCACGGCCTCGGCGGCGGCGTCCGGGTCCTCGGCGATCAGCCGCAGGGCGCGGGCCTGGACCTGCCGCCAGGCGGAGATCGCGTCGGGGTGCGCCTCGATGAAGGCCGTCGAGGCGACGCCGAGGTCCAGCGTCGGCTTGCCGTCACCCGCCAGCTCGCGGCTGGTCACGAGGGTGGTGCCGGTCTGCTGGATCTCGGCCAGCGAGGGCAGCCAGGTGTAGGCCGCGTCGATGTCGCCGCGGCTCCAGGCGGAGACGATGTCCTGCGGCTGCAGGTCCACCAGGGTGACCTGCGAGGAGTCGACGCCGGCGCGGTCGAGGGCGGCCAGCAGGCTGTAGTGCGCGGTGGAGCTGAACGGGGTGGCGACCTTGTGGCCGACGAGGTCCTCGACCGAGTCGATGCCGGTCCCGTCGCGGGCGACGAGCGCCTCGTTGTCGCCGGCGACGTCGAGGATCCAGGTGACCTGGTACGGGATGGACAGCGGTGCGGACAGGCCGCGGGCCACCGGGCTGGAGCCGATGGCGGCGATGTCGACGGCCTCGGAGACGAAGGCGGTGTTGATGCTCGCGCCGGAGTCGAACTTGGTCCACTCGATGTCGTAGCCGGGCAGCGCCTCCTCCAGCCAGCCCTGGTCCTTGACGATCAGGTCGCCGCTGGGGAACGCCTGGTAGGCGATCCGGATGGTGGTGTCACCGCTGCCGCCGTCCTCGGCGGAGGCGGAGTCGCCGCAGGCGGCGAGGCTGCCGGCCAGGGCGGTGAGGGACAGGGCGACGGCCAGTCGGCGCCAGCCGCGGGTCGTGCTCATGGCAGGGGGGTTCCTTCTCTCGGACGTGCCGGGGCACCGGTCGGCGACCCGGCGGAGGGGTGGAGCGCGGGGAGGGACGACGGCGGCGGCGTCAGCCGCGGCCGCGCCAGGGGACGAGCCGGCGCTCGACGGCCCGGAGGACGCCGTCGATGACCAGGCCGGAGATGCCGATCGTGAACAGGCCGAGGATCACGACGTCGGACTGCAGGTAGGTCTGGGCGTCGCGGATCATGCCGCCGATGCCCGGCAGCCCGTTCACCGTCTCGGCGGCCACCAGAGAGGAGTAGGCGATGCCCACGGCCAGCCGGATGCCGGTGGCGATCTCCGGCAGCGCGGCGGGCAGCACGACCGTCGTCGTGATCTGCCAGCGCCGGGCACCCATGGCCCGGGCCGCCTCGACCAGCGACGTCGGCGCGCCGACGACGGCGGCCGCGGTGGCCACCGCCACCGGCGGCATCGCGGCGATGGCGAGCAGCCAGATCTTGGGCGACTCGTCGATGCCGAACCAGATGATCAGCAGGCTGAAGTAGGCCAGCGGCGGCAGGGCCCGCAGGAAGGTCACCCACGGCTCGACGACGACCCGCACCCACGGCAGCGTGCCCATGAGCAGGCCGGTGGCCAGCCCGGCGGCGATCCCGAGCAGCGAGCCCAGCCCGATGCGCTGGAGGCTGATGCCCAGGTGCTCGACGAGCAGGTGCCCCTGGTAGCCGACCGTGCCGTCGTGCGTGGTCGACGTGCGGATCAGCGCGTCCCAGACCGCACCGGGCGAGGGCAGGAGCACCGGGCTCCAGATCCGCAGCGAGTAGAGCAGTTGCCACAGGCCCACCAGGGCCAGGGTGGCCAGCACCCGGACGCCGACCCGCTGCCAGCGGGACGACGACCGGCGCCGGGTGCGGGCGGCGGCGGGCGGGTCGGCAGGGGACGGCGTCCCCACGGCGGGGGCGGACAGCACGGCGGACACAGGGTTCTCTCCAGGCGGCGGGCGACGGCCGGCCGCGCTCGGGCGGGCCGTCGGGAAGTGCCCCCGGGCACGGGGGCGGGGACCGGGCTCAGGAGAGGCGACAGAGCGCGCTGGAGACGCGCCCCTGGTCGACCGTGCGGCGGGAGGTGAGCGGGCAGCGGGCCACGGTGCACCTCCGGTTTCGTTCGCGGGCTGACTGCCCGGGGTCGACGACGGCGGGGACAGTAGGCCGCCCAGTGGGATCCCGTCAAACCCGATCGGTTTGGTGTGGTTTGCTGCACGCCGTCCCCGCCGCCCGAGCCCCGAGGCCCCGCCATGCAGTTCTCCTGGTTCCTGCCCACCCGCGGTGACGGCCGCGCCGTCAACCCCGTCACGACCGCCCGGGGCTCCGATCCCGCGGCGCTGCGCCGCCGGCCGAGCCTGGACTACCTGGCGTCGGTGGCCCGCGCGGCCGAGCAGTCCGGGTTCGGCGCGGTGCTGACCCCCACCGGCTCGGGCTGCGAGGACCCGTGGGTGGTCTGCTCCGCGCTGGCCGCGCTCACCGAGCGGCTGGAGTTCCTCGTCGCCTTCCGTCCCGGCTTCGTGCTGCCGACCCTGCTGGCCCAGCAGGCGGCGACGTTCCAGCGGCTGTCCGGCGGGCGGCTGCGGCTCAACGTCGTCACCGGCGGCGACCCGGCCGAGCAGCGCGCCTACGGCGACTTCCTCGACCACGACGCCCGCTACGCCCGCACCGGGGAGTTCCTCGAGGTGCTGCGCGCGTGCTTCACCGGCGAGCCCGTCGACCACGCCGGCGAGCACTTCCGCATCGAGGGCGGCGGGCCGGCCGAGCCGGTCGCGCCGGTGCCGCCGATCTACCTGGGCGGCGCCTCCGGCCCGGCCGAGGACGTCACCGCCCGCCTCGTCGACACCTACCTGACCTGGGGCGAGCCGCCCGCGCAGGTCTCCGCCCGGCTGGACCGGGTCCGCGAGAAGGCCGCCGCGGCCGGGCGCGAGGTGCGCTTCGGCATCCGCCTGCACGTGGTCAGCCGGGACACCCCGGAGGAGGCGTGGGCCGAGGCCGACCGGATGCTGGCCGGGATGTCGCCGGAGGCGATCGCCGCCACCCAGGAGCGGTTCGCCCGGATGGACTCCGTCGGCCAGGCCCGGATGACCGCGCTGCACGGCGGCGTGACCGCCGAGGGCGCCCGGGCGCTGGAGGTGGCGCCCAACCTGTGGGCCGGCATCGGGCTGGTCCGCGAGGGCGCGGCCACCGCGCTGGTCGGCAGCCACGAGCAGGTGGCCGAGCGGATCGAGGAGTACGCCGCGCTCGGGTTCGAGGAGTTCGTGCTGTCGGGCTGGCCGCACCTGGAGGAGGCGTGGCGGGTGGGCGAGGAGGTGCTCCCGCTGCTCGGCGCTCCCCGCGCCGCGGCCTGAGGACTCCGGCCCCTGGGAACTGTCGGACCCCGCTGGCACCGTGACCTTCCCCACATCGGAGGAGGAGAACGATGCCCACGCGAGACACCCCCTGGCCGGCCGGCACCCCCTGCTGGATCGACTACGGCGCGTCCGACCCAGAGGCGGCGAAGCGCTTCTACAGCACGGTCTTCGGCTGGTCCTGGACCGAGGGCGGCGAGGAGTACGGCGGCTACGTCAACGCGCTGAGCGACGGCCGGCAGGTCGCCGGGCTCGGCCCGCTGATGAGCGACTCGGACTCGCCGGCCTGGACGACGTACTTCGCCACCGACGACTCCGCGGCCACCTGCGACCGGATCCGGTCGGCCGGCGGCACGGTCGTCGTCGAGCCGATGGAGGTCGCGCCGTTCGGCACCATGACCATCGCGCTCGATCCGCAGGGCAACGGCTTCGGGCTCTGGCAGGCGGCCGAGCACACCGGCGTCCAGCGGTTCAACGAGCCGGGGTCCCTGGTGTGGAACGAGGCGGCCGTCGACGACCCGGCCGCCGCCCGCGAGTTCTACGCGGCGGTGTTCGGCTTCCGGTTCGACGAGGTCGACGGCGCCGAGGGCTACACCACCTTCGCCACCGGCGACCGGCCGCTGGGCGGGCTCGGCGGCACCACGCCCGGCGCGCCGAAGGGGTGGACGGCGTGCTTCGCCGTCGCCTCCACCGACGACACGGTCGCCACCGTCGAGGCCGAGGGCGGCAAGGTGACCATGGCGCCGGAGGACACCCCGTACGGCCGGTTCGCCGTCGTCGAGGACCCGTGGGGCGCCGGCTTCTCGGTCATGCAGGTGCAGCCGGAGGACTGAGGACGGCGGTCCTCAGTCGGGGAGCTGCCCATAGGTGTGCTCGGGCCGGAACCGCACGACCAGCCGGCGGTCGGTGACCATCGCCGCCCGGTACTCGTCCCAGTCGGGGTGCTCGCCGCCCACCCCGCGGTAGTAGGTGACGAGCTCGTCGACCGTCGGGTCGTGCGGATCCGCGGCCACCGGGGTGAGTTCCGCGGTGCCCTCCACGACCGCCCACGTCCAGGCGTCGGGCGAGGCGACGTGGAGGGACACCCGGGGGTCGCGCCGCAGGTTGCGGGTCTTGGCGCGGTCGGCGGTCACCGAGACGCGGAACAGCTGCTCCTGCGCGTCGTAGGTGTAGGCGACGTTCGACAGCTGCGGGCGGCCGTCGCGCTTGATCGTCGCGAGCACGCCGGCGGTGCGGCCGGCGACGAACGCGAGCAGGCGGGGGTCGGTGGTCACGGCCGGCTCCCCGTGCTCAGCGCTGGCGGCCGCGGGGCCGCAGCGGCACCGGGGGCAGCGGGGGTGCGGTCAGCCGGTCGCCGTCGTAGCCGACGACCGCGCCGAACCGGGGGTCCTCGGCGTTCCACTGCTCGGCGAACGTGCCGATCTCCTCGCCGGACCGGCCGACGAAGTTCCACCACATCACCAGCTGCTCCTCGAACGGCTCGCCGCCGAGCAGCAGCAGCCGGCCGGCCGCGGCGGCGCGGATCCGCACCGACCGCCGGCCGGTGCCCAGGTAGACCATCGAGCCGTGCGCCAGCGGCGCGTCCTCGACGGTCGAGTCGCCCGAGGAGGCCAGCAGCGCGTACTCGAAGTCCGGCTCCAGCGGCAGCTCCACGTCGGCGCCCGCGGTGAGGTCCAGGTCGACGCCCACCAGCGGGGTGTACGCCGTGCCCGGTGAGGTGCCGCCGCCGAACTCGCCCATGAGCACGGTGGCGGTGAGCCCGTCGCTGGTGAACCGCGGCAGCGTGGCGTGGTGCGCGAAGGCCGGCGCGGTGTCCCGCGCCGACTCCGGCAGCGCCACCCACAGCTGCGCCCCGTGCAGGTAGCGCGGGTGCTCCACCGGCGACTGCTCGGAGTGGGCGATGCCGTGCCCGGCGGTCATCAGCGCCAGCTCGCCGGGGCCGAAGGTGACGTCGCTGCCCAGCGAGTCGCGGTGGTGCACCCGTCCCTGGATCAGCCAGGACACCGTCTGCAGCCCGGTGTGCGGATGCGGCGCGACCTGCATGCCGGGGCCCGCGGCGACGTCGTCCGGGCCGTAGTGGTCGACGAACGCCCACGCGCCGACCAGCCGCCGGCCCAGGGTGGGCAGCAGCCGGCGCACGCGGGTGCTCTCGCCCAGGTCGACCTCCTTGGCCGGCAGCAGGTCCAGCACCGGGCCGGCCGTCGTGCCGGCCAGCCCGCCCAGCTCGCGGGCGGGTGGCCGGCGGTCGAGGTTGCTCATGGCGTCCCTTCCCGGGGTCGCAGCCGTCAGGCCGACGGCGCCTCGTCGGTCCGGCTGCCAGTCTCGCCCCGGACGTCGCCGTGCGGAACGCGCTGCGCCGGGACGGACCCCAGCCGGCCGGCCTGGAAGTCGGTGAAGGCGTCCATGACCTCCCGGCGGGTGTTCATGACGAACGGGCCGTACATGGCGATCGGCTCGCGGATCGGCCGGCCGCCGAGGACGACGACGTCCAGCGCCGGCGTGCGGGACTCCTGCCGGTCGGCGCCGCGGACGGTGATCGTGTCGCCGGGGCCGAACACCGCCAGCTGCCCGGTGCGCACCGGGTGCCCGTCGGGGCCGACGGAGCCGGCGCCGGAGAGCACGTAGACCAGCGCGTTGAAGCCCGGGTCCCACGGCAGGTCGAGGGTCGCGCCGGGGGCGATGGTGGCGTGCACCATCGCCATGGGCGTGTAGGTGGAGCCCGGACCGCGGTGCCCGGCCACCTCACCGGCGATGACCCGGAGGAAGGCGCCGGCATCGGGGCTGGCCAGCAGCACCGAGGCGTCGGCACGGAGGTCCTGGTAGCGGGGCTCGACCCACTTCTGCGCGGCGGGCAGGTTCACCCACAGCTGCAGGCCGTGGAACAGCCCGCCGCTGGCCACCAGCGCCTCCGGCGGCCGCTCGATGTGCAGGACGCCGCCGCCGGCGGTCATCCACTGGGTGTCGCCGTTGCTGATCGTGCCGCCGCCGCCGTGGCTGTCGGCGTGCTCGAAGGTGCCGTCGATGATGTAGGTGACGGTCTCGAAGCCGCGGTGCGGGTGCCACGACGTCCCCTTGGGCTCGCCCGGCGCGTACTCGACCTCGCCCATCTGGTCCATGTGGATGAACGGGTCCAGGTCGCGCAGGTCGACCCCGGCGAAGGCGCGGCGGACCGGGAAGCCCTCGCCCTCGAAGCCCTGCGGTGCGGTGGTCACCGAGCGGACCCGGCGGCGCACGGTGCGCGGCGCGGGCGCGGGGACCCGCGGCAGGGTGGTGGTGTCCTCGACGGTGATGGCGGGCATGTCGGCCTCCAACTGTTGAGAGCTCAACTAGTGGCGACTGTAGCGCTCGCGGCGCCCGTTGTCTTCCCTGCCGTTTGACCCCCGCCGGAAGCGGACAGGGCTGCACGGTGCCCGCCGAGCCCGCCGTCCGCCCGGGGTGCCCGAAGCGCATGGTGTTCGGGCCCTGCGGCGGCGTCCGGGACGACGGGCGGTGCGAGGTCGCCGACTTCCGGTGCGTCTTCGTCGATCCGCCGCTGGTCGGCTGGCCCGAGCCGGTCGAGCGGCTGCCGCCGCCGCGGCCCGGGAGCCTGCTCGACCGCGTCGGCGCCGGGCCCCTGGTCCTCACCGACCTGAGCGTCACGCCGTTCGACCCCGGCTCCCTGCGCCGGGTCGTCGAGGCGCTCGCGCCGGTCTCCGACGGCCTGCTCGTCGGCGAGCACGCCAACCGGCCGGACTTCCCGCCGACGGTGGTCGCCGCGGCGGTACGCGACCTCGGCGGCCGCCTCTGGACGACGCTGGCCTGCCGGGACCGCAACCGCGTGGTGCTCGAGCAGGAGCTCGCCGGGCTGGCCGCCGTCGGCGTGGACGGCGTCCTCTGCGTGACCGGCGACGCCCGCGGGCCCGACGTCCGCCCGGGGGCGACGCAGGTCTTCGACCTCGACGGGCCCCGGCTGGCGGCGCTGGCCACCGCGATGGGCCTGCCGGTCGCCGTCCCGGAGTCGCCGGCCGCACCGCCGGTGCACCTGCGCCCGGCGCGGGTGGCGCAGAAGCAGCGCGCCGGCGCCCAGCTGTGCGTGCTGAACCACGTGCGCACCGCGGCCGAGGTGGCGACCTTCGCCGCCGCGGCGCGAGCCGCCGGCGCCACGTTGCCGTTCGTCGCGGCGGTCGCCGTCTACACCGACGAGCGCTCGGCCCGGGTGCTGCAGCGCTTTCCCGGCCTGCACCTGGACGACGCCACGGTCGAGCGGGTGCTCGCCGCCCCCGATCCGCGGGAGGCCGGCATCGCCGCCGCGGTGGCCGAGGCGCGGGCGCTGCTCGCCGTCCCCGGTGTGGTCGGGGTCAACCTCTCCGGACTGGCGTCGGGTGCCGGGGAGGACGACGGTGCGCAGGTCAAGGCCGCCGTCGCCGCACGGATCCGGGAGGGGGCACCGTGAGCCGGCTGGAACCGGAGGCGATGGAGGCCGAGTTCGGCACCGTCGCCGGGTGGACCGAGGAGGCCGTGCGCGCGCTCGGCCCGGAGCACGCGATCCCGGCCGGATGCCGGGGGAGCGGCAGCGAGGCGGCGTTGCGCTGGCTGGCGGACCGGCTCGAGCTGCGCCCGGACAGCCGGATGCTGGACGACGGCGCCGGCGTGGGCGGCCCGGCCGGCTGGCTGGCCGCCGAGCGGGGCCTGCGGGCGGTGTGCGCCGAGCCGATGGCCGACGCCGTCCGCGCCGCCCGCCGGCTGTTCGGCCTGCCGGCGGTGGTCGCGCTGAGCCAGCACCTGCCCGTCGCCGACGGCTCGTTCGACGCGGCCTGGTGCCTCGGCGTCCTGTGCACCACCGAGGACAAGGCCGAGGCGCTCGCCGAGCTGCGCCGGGTGCTGGCGCCCGGCGGCCGGCTGGGCCTGCTGGTGTTCGTGGCCGACCGGCCGCTGCCGCCGCCGCTGCCCGAGGGCAACGTCTTCCCGTCGGAGGAGGAGCTGCTGGCGCTGCTCGACGGCGCCGGGTTCCGGCTGGGGCCGACCGCGCGGGCCGACCTCTCCGACAGCCCGCCGGAGTGGACGGAGCGGGCCGACGCCGTCGAGGCCGAGATCGAGCGGCGGCACGGGGACCACCCGGCGTGGGCGCAGGCGCAGGAGCAGTCCGGGCGGGTGGGCCGGCTGATCGGCGACGGCGCGCTGGTGCCGTGGCTCGGCGTGGCCACGGCGGTCTGAGCGCTCGAAACGCGCGGGACACACGCCCGAACTAGGTTCGCCGCCATGGCGGATCTCTTCGACGGCTACCCCCTGGGGCAGCAGTGGGACGAGATGTTCGGGGCCGCCGGCGTACCTCGGCCGGCCTACACCGGGCTCTACACGTCCCTGCAGCCGATGGCCGGGGAGGAGCTGTCGGCGCGCGCCGACCTGCTCTCCCAGACCTACCGCGACGCGGGCGTCACCTTCGCCCATGCCGGCGAGGAGCAGCCGTTCCCGCTGGACATCGTGCCGCGGGTGATCGGCGCCGAGGAGTGGTCGGTGATCGAGCGCGGCGTCGCCCAGCGGGTGCACGCGCTGGAGGCCTTCCTCGACGACGTCTACGGCGCCGGGCAGGTGTTCACCGACCGGGTCGTGCCGCGCAGCGTCATCACCACCAGCGCGCACTTCCACCGGCAGGCGCACGGGCTGGTGCCGCCCAACGGCGTGCGGGTGCACGTCAGCGGCATCGACCTGGTGCGCGACGAGGCCGGTGACTTCCGGGTGCTCGAGGACAACCTGCGCTCGCCGTCCGGCGTCAGCTACGTGATCACCAACCGGGCGGCGATGAGCCAGGTGCTGCCCGAGCTGTTCGCCGACCACCGCATCCAGCCGGTCGACGACTACCCGACCCGCCTGCTCGCGGCGCTCAAGGCCTCCGCGCCGGACAACGTGGCCGACCCGACGGTCGTCGTCCTCACCCCGGGCGTCTACAACTCCGCCTACTTCGAGCACGCGCTGCTGGCCCGCCAGATGGGCGTCGAGCTGGTGGAGGGCCGCGACCTGGTCTGCGCGGGCAACCAGGTGAGCATGCGGACGACGGACGGCCAGCGCCGCGTCGACGTCATCTACCGCCGGATCGACGACGAGTTCCTCGACCCGGTGCACTTCCGCCCCGACTCGGTGATCGGCTGCGCCGGGCTGCTCAACGCCGCCCGCGCCGGCCGGGTGACCATCGCCAACGCCGTCGGCAACGGCGTGGCCGACGACAAGCTGCTCTACACCTGGGTGCCCGACCTCATCCGCTACTACCTGGCGGAGGAGCCGGTGCTGCAGAACGCCGAGACCCACCGCCTGGACGATCCGGACGTCGTCGAGTGGGTGCTCGCCTCCCTCGACCAGCTGGTGCTCAAGCCGGTCGACGGCTCGGGCGGCAAGGGCATCGTCATCGGCCCGCGCGCCGATGAGCGCACCCTCGAGGAGCTCGCGGTCAAGGTGCGGGCCCGGCCGCGGGACTGGATCGCGCAGAAGCCGATCGGGCTGTCGACCAGCCCCACGCTGGTGGGTGGGCGGATCGCGCCGCGGCACGTGGACCTTCGGCCCTTCGCGGTCAACGACGGCGACCGGGTGTGGGTGCTGCCCGGCGGGCTGACCCGCGTGGCGCTGCCCGAGGGCGAGCTGGTGGTGAACTCCAGCCAGGGCGGCGGGTCCAAGGACACCTGGGTGATCAGCCCGCCGCGGCCGGCCGCCGAGGGGGAGGAGCTGCCGGAGCTCACCCGCATCGAGTTCACCGCCGCCGACCTGCCCGACGAGCCGCCCGCGCAGGACCCGGGCCCGCTCAACGACACCGTCGTCGGCCAGTCCCAGCAACAGCAACAGGCGGAGGACCCCGCTATTCGCGCGCGAATGGCGGAGAGGGGGGCCGCATCGTGCTGAGCCGCATCGCCGAGTCGCTGTTCTGGATCGGCCGCTACGTGGAGCGCGCCGACGACACCGCCCGCATCCTCGACGTGCACACCCAGCGCCTGGTCGAGGACCCCTGGATCGACGAGCGGCGGGCCTGCGCCAACCTGCTGGCGCTCATGGGCAGCCCGTGCGCGGAGGACCAGGCCGACACCGAGCGCGTGCTGGCCACGCTGGCGTTCGAGAAGGACAGCCCCAGCTCCATCGTGGGGGCGCTCTCGGCGGCGCGGGAGAACGCCCGCGGCGCCCGCGAGGTGCTCTCCGGGGAGATCTGGGAGTCGCTCAACGTCACCCACAACGCGCTGCCGCAGCAGCGCACGATGGCCCGCCGGTACGGCCCGCACTCGCTGTTCCGGTTCGTCCGCGAGCGCTCGGCCATGGTGTTCGGCCTGGCCGACTCGACGATGAGCCGGGACGAGAGCTGGCTGTTCCTCATCCTCGGCCGCTCCCTGGAGCGGGTGGACATGACCGCGCGGATCATCTCCACGCGCGTGCTCGCCGGGGACGCCGCGCCGTCCTGGACGCTGGTGCTGCGCTCCACCGGCGCCTACGAGCCCTACCTGCGCACCTACCGCGGCGTGGTCGACTCCAGCCGGGCGGCGGAGTTCCTGCTGCTGGACCGGCTGTTCCCGCGGTCGGTGTTCGCCGCGCTGGAGCAGGCCGAGAGCTGCCTGGCCGAGCTCGAGCGCAGCACGGTGCGCGACGCCACCCGCATCGGCGTGGCCGGCGAGGCGCACCGGATCGTGGGCCGGGCCCGCACCATGCTGGAGTTCATGGGCACCCCGGAGCTGCTCGCCCACCTGCCCGCGCGGCTGGAGGAGCTGCAGCGCACCTGCTCGCTGGCCAGCGCCGCGGTCACCAACCGGTTCTTCACCGAGCAGGCGCCGCAGGTCTGGGTGCCGGAGGGGGTCGCGTGAGCGCGCAGTCGCAGGCGCAGCAGCAGCCGGCGGGACGGACGTCGCGCTGGCGGCTGCAGGTGGTGCACCGCTCGGCGTTCCACTACGCGGGCAGGGTGCGCTCCTCCTACAACGAGGCGCGGCTGACCCCGGAGAACTCCAGCCGGCAGACGACGCTGCGCTCGCGGGTCGAGATCGAGCCGGCGGCCACCGCCTTCGCCTACCGCGACTACTGGGGCTCCACGGTCACCGCCTTCGACCTGCACACCCCGCACGAGGAGCTGGTGGTCACCGGCACCTCGATCGTCGAGGCCGGCCCCGAGCCCGCCGAGCACGAGCACGTCGGCTGGGAGCGGCTGCGCGGCGCCGAGGTGCGCGACCAGTACGGCGAGCTGCTCGGCCCCACGACGCTGACCGCGATCGACGACGAGGTGGCCCAGGAGATCCGGGCCGCGGTCGGCGACCGCGATCCGCACGCCGCCGGCCAGGAGGTCTGCCGGCTGGTCCGCGAGCACATCGAGTACCTGTCGGGCGCCACGCACGTGAAGACGACGGCGATGCAGGCCTGGCGGCACGGCAAGGGCGTCTGCCAGGACATCTCGCACGTCACCGTCGGCCTGCTGCGGGCGATCGGCCTCCCGGCCCGGTACGTCTCCGGATACCTGCACCCCCGGCGCGACGCGGTCGTCGGCCAGACGGTCACCGGCGAGAGCCACGCCTGGGTGGAGTGGTGGGACGGCGGCTGGTGCGCCTTCGACCCCACCAACTCCACCGAGGTCGGCACCCGGCACGTGACGCTCGGCCGCGGCCGGGACTACGGCGACGTCTCCCCGTTCAAGGGGATCTTCTCCGGTGCCGGGAGCCAGGGGCACACCGTCACCGTCGAGGTCACCCGACTCGCCTAGCGGAGGAGTCGCGCGACGCCGGTCGGGCCGTCGTCGTCCTCGTCGTCGTCGGGGAGCACCTCGGTCCGGTCGGCCAGCCGCGACCGCCACGCGGGCGGGGCCGCCTCCAGCCAGGCGGCGCCGAGGTCGGTCAGCCGGCCGTCGCTGCGCACCGGCGCCCAGCCGCGCATCACCCGCAGCGCCTCGGCGACGGTCACCAGCACCGAGGCCACGCCGCGCCGGCGCAGGGCGGGGTCGACGACCACGGTGTCGACCAGGCCGGAGCGGGTGTACCAGCGGATCTCGCCGACCCGGTCGGTCATCCGCACGCCGCGGGCGGCCACCTGGTGCGGGGCCACCAGCGAGCCCGGCCGGAACGCCGAGCCGCGGAAGGCCATGAGCGAGGTCGCCGGGATGTTGCTCGTCGCGTGCGAGACCTCGGCGAACCACATCGGCGGGGCCAGGTCGGCGACGTCCTCGGAGACCTCGACACCGGTGACCGCGCCGTCCCGGGTCCGGTAGCGCAGGTCCACCAGCCAGCCGGCCGGCCGGCGCCCCAGCGACCGGATCGCGGTCATGTCCACCGGCGTGCCGTCGGGGAAGCGGTCGGAGTTGACGCCGACCAGCGAGTGCTCGGGTGAGCCCGGGCCGGAGTCGGCGATGCGCGCCCACCACACCGACGCCGAGGCGGCGGCCGGCCGCAGCCGGACCGGCCGGGTGCGGGAGGGCGGGGAGGTGCGGTGGGGCCGGGTCACCCCGTGCCTCAGGGAGCTCAGCCGTTCGTCGTGCGCCGCGGCCGCAGCCATGTCGTCCTCCTGTCTCGCCCGAGGGCGTCCGTGCTGCCCCCGGACGGGGGCGGGACCGGCCCGGTGGCCGGCTGGTCCCGACTCTCCGGAGCGCACTTGGGCAGCCCTTGCGGGCCACTAGCGGGTGGCTGGTCGGGGCGGGCAGGGCTGGCCCGCGATGCGCAGGACCAGCCTGGCTCCGGCGCCGTCCCGGGGGCCAGGGACCGGCGTCCCTGCCGTGCTGGGACCGGCGGCGGGACGGCGCCGCGGCGCGGGGATACTGGTCGCCGATGAGCGCGCCCGTGAACCTGGTCAACCTGGAGCGGGTGTCCAAGGCCCACGGCACCACCGTGCTGCTGGACGACGTCTCGCTGGGCATCGCCGCCGGCGAGCGCATCGGCATCGTCGGCCGCAACGGCGGCGGCAAGACGACGCTGCTGGAGGTGCTGACCGGCGCCGAGCCGCCGGACTCCGGCCGGGTCACCCGCCGCGGCGACCTCGCCCTCGGGGTGCTGGACCAGTCCGGCACCCTGCCCCCGGGGACGACCGTCCGCGACGTGGTGCTGCCGGCCAGCCGGTTCGCCTCCGAGCACGAGTGGGCCGCCGATCCGGCGGTGCGCAGCGTCCTGGCCGGCCTGGAGCTCGACCGCCTCGGCCTGGACAGCCCGGTGGCGCCGATGTCCGGTGGCGAGCGGCGCCGGGTGGCCCTGGCCGCCCAGCTGATCCGGCCGCTGGACCTGCTGGTGCTCGACGAGCCGACCAACCACCTCGACGTCGAGGGCGTGGCGTGGCTGGCCGACTACGTGAAGGGCCGCAGCGGTGGCCTGCTGGTGGTCACCCACGACCGGTGGTTCCTCGACGAGGTCTGCACCACCACGTGGGAGGTCGCCGACGGCGCCGTCCACGCCTACGAGGGCGGCTACTCCGCGTACACGCTGGCCCGCGCCGAGCGGGCCCGGGTCGCCGCGGTCACCGAGGAGCGCCGGCTGAACCTGGTGCGCAAGGAGCTGGCCTGGCTGCGCCGCGGCCCGCCGGCGCGCACCAGCAAGCCGCGGTTCCGCATCGAGGCCGCCGAGGCGCTGATCGCCGACGAGCCGCCGCCGCGCCAGACCATGGCGCTCAAGGGCTTCGCCGCCCGCCGGCTGGGCCGCACGGTGTTCGACGTCGAGGACGTCGACTACGCGGTGCAGACGCCGGCCGGCCCGCGCCCGCTGTTCCGCGACCTCACCTGGCACGTCGGCCCGGGCGACCGGATCGGCGTGGTCGGGGTCAACGGCGCCGGGAAGACGACGCTGCTGCGGCTGCTGCTCGGCGAGCTGACCCCCGACCGCGGCCGGGTGGTGCAGGGCCAGACCGTCGCCCCGGCGTACCTGTCGCAGCACGTCAGCGAGCTGCCGCCGCGGCTGCGGGTGCTCGAGGCGGTGCAGGAGGTCGCCCGCATCGCGCGGATCGGTGACCAGGAGATCTCCGCGTCGTCCCTCGCCGAGCGCTTCGGCTTCGCCGCCTCCCGGCAGTGGACGCCGGTCGGCGACCTCTCGGGCGGTGAGCGCCGGCGGCTGCAGCTGCTGCGGCTGCTGATGGGCGAGCCGAACGTGCTGGTGCTCGACGAGCCCACGAACGACCTCGACATCGACACCCTCACCGCGCTGGAGGACCTGCTCGACGGGTTCGCCGGCACGGTGCTGGTGGTCAGCCATGACCGCTACTTCGTCGACCGCGTCTGCGACTCCGTGGTGGCCCTGATGGGCGACGGCTCGCTGGCCGCGCTGCCCGGCGGGGTCGAGGAGTACCTGGCCCGCCGCCGGGCGGGGGAGGCGGCGCTGTCCCAGGCGACCGGTGCCGGCGCCGGTAGCGATCCGGCGGCCGCCGCGCCCGCCGGTCCCTCCGCCGCCGAGGTGCGCGCCGCCCGCAAGGAGGCCGCCCGGTTGGAGCGCCGGCTGGAGAAGCTCACCGCGGAGGAGGAGCGGCTGCACGCCGACCTCGCCGCGGCGGCCACCGACCACGCCCGGGTGCTGGAGCTCGACGAGCGGCTGCGGGCGGTGCTGGCCGAGAAGGAGCAGGTCGAGAGCGACTGGCTGGCCGCCGCCGAGACCGCCGAGGGCTGAGCCGGCGGGTGTGCTCGCAGCACCTCGTGCTCTGCCCACCCGGGTGGGCAGAGCACGAGGACGCGGGGGGACGGTCATGCCGTCCGGCTCAGGCGGCCGGGACGGCGGCCTCGGCGCGCCGGCGCTGGAGCATCCGCAGGCCGACGACGACCGTGGGCACGGCACCGACGAGGGCGAAGCCGGCGTAGGGCAGCGGGGAGAAGACCAGCAGGGCCGAGGCCACGGTGCAGGCGATCGGCGCGGCGAGCAGCCACCAGCTGAGGACGCCGGCCCGCATCAGGCCCGCCGCGGCGACGATCGGGCCGAGGATCCCGAACAGCGTGATCAGGCCGACCACGGCGACCCCGGGGTTGGCCTGCACGGTGCCGAACAGGTCCAGGGCGGTGTCGGCCGGCAGCTCGCGCCCGACCGCGGCGGTCCAGTAGTCGTAGAGCACGAAGCCGGCCACGGTGACCAGGCCGATCGCCGACATCAGCGCCCCCACGATCGTGGGGATCCGGCCCTTCCGGCCGCGGACCAGCGCCGGTGCGGCCAGCCAGGCCAGGCCCAGCGCCATGTTGCCGTAGTGCAGCAGCACCGCCGAGAGCGTCGTCTGCCCCTCGTCGCGGGCCAGCGAGGCGATGTAGTCGGCGTCGGCGGGGGAGTCCCACGGCGGCGAGGTCGCGAGGCCGGCCACGTAGAGCAGCGAGCCGGCGATCAGCGCGCCGCCGGCGATCGGCAGCATCAGCGACCCGGCGCTGCGGGCGGGTGCCGGCTCGGCGGCGGGGGCCGGACGGGTGGTCGGGGCGGTGGGGAGTGCGTTGGTCGTCATGGCCGTAGAAGTTAGGAACGGCGCCCTGACCTGCGCGTCCGTCGCGACGCACCGACCGGCGTCCGTCTCGCGGCGGATGCCGGAGGGCCGTCGTTCGGCCGCGTGGGGGATCCCCGGGCAGCCGTGCGGCCCCTAGTTTGCTGACATGCCGCGCTGGTCCCCGTCCCCGCCGCTGCGCCACCTGACCTGGCCGGTGGTGGGCCTCGTGCTCGCGGTGCTCTCGGTCGTGGAGATCGCGACCGACCAGCAGTTCTCCTTCCCCCTGGTCACCGCGCTCCCCGGCGTCGCCGTGGGCGCGCTGGTGGCGGTCTGCGCGCGGTGGCCCGAGACGGTCGCCGTCCTGGGGTCGCTGAGCGTGCTCGGCAACGCCGCGCTCGGCACGCCCGGCCCCGGCGGGGCGCAGCTCGTCGGCATGGCGCTGCTGGTCGGCCACGCTGCCGCCGTGCTCCCGGTGCGCCGAGGGGCCCGCGCGGCGGGCGTGTCCTCCGCGATCGTCGTGGCCACGGGCATCAGTGCGACGTCCTCGACGTGGGAGGGCCTGTTCTACCTGCTCGTGACCGGGACGGCGTGGGGCGTCGGGCTGCTGGTCCGGCAGGCGCAGGAACGCTCCCGCGAGCTGCAGGTGCTCGCCGCCCGGCTGGCAGAGCAGCAGGAGGCGGTGGCCGCGGCCGCCGCCGTCGCCGAGCGGGCCCGCATCGCCCGCGAGGTGCACGACTCGGTGGCGCACGCGGTGAGCGTGATGGTGCTGCAGATGGGCGGGCTGCGCCGGCTGCTGCCCGACCGGCCCGACGCCCAGGAGGTGCTGCGCGGGCTGGAGCGGCTGGGCCGGGAGTCGGTCGACGAGATGCGCCGGGTGGTGGGCATCCTCCGCGAGGGGGTCGGCGGGGGGAACGGCGCGGAGCCGGCGCCGCAGCCGTCGCTGTCCCGGCTGGACGCCGTGCTCGCCGAGCTGCGGGCCGGCGGGATGCCGATCGAGCTGGTGCAGACCGGCGACCCGGTGGAGCTGCCGCAGCTGGTCGACGTCTCCGCCGTCCGGGTGGTGCAGGAGGCGCTGTCCAACGTCGTCCGGCACGCGGGCGCCGCGGCCACCCGGGTCGAGCTGGACTGGACGCCGGAGCGGGTGACGGTGACGGTCACCGACGACGGCCGGCCCCGGGTGACCGCGCCACCGGGCGGAGCCCCCGGCGGGCACGGGCAGCTGCACATGCGCGAGCGGGTCGCCGTCGCCGGCGGCCGGCTCGAGGTGGGCCCGGTGCGGGGCGGCGGCTACCGCGTGCGGGCGTCGTTCCCCGTGCCCGTGACCAGTGCTGCGGCGGAGGTGCCGGCGTGACGATCCGGGTGGTGCTGGTCGACGACCAGTCGATGATCCGCACCGGGCTGCGGATGGTGCTGGCCGCCGAGCCCGACATCGAGGTGGTGGGCGAGGCCGACGACGGCGCCTCGGGGGTCCGCGCGGTCACCGAGCTGCGGCCCGACGTCGTCCTGCTCGATGTCCGGATGCCCGGCATGGACGGGCTGGAGGCCGCCCGCCGCATCGTCGCCGCCGACCTGCCCACGCGCGTGGTCGTGCTGACCACCTTCGACGAGGACGAGTACGTCGCCGCCGCGCTGCGCGCCGGGGTCAGCGGGTTCCTGCTCAAGGTCGCCCCGCCGGAGGACCTGGTGGCCGCCGTCCGCACGGTCGCCGCCGGCCAGGGGCTGCTCGACCCGGCGGTGACCCTGCGGGTCATCCGGTCCTTCGCCGGGGCGCCGACGCCCGACCCCGAGCGGGCCGGCGCCCTGGCCGCGCTGACCGAGCGGGAGACCGACGTCCTGTCGCTCGTGGCCGCCGGGCTGTCCAACGCGGAGATCGCCGCGCGGCTGTACCTGGGCGAGGCGACGGTCAAGACGCACGTGTCCCGGGTGCTGCTCAAGCTGGGGCTGCGCGACCGCGTGCAGGCGGTGGCCTTCGCCTACGAGTCGGGGCTGGTGCGCCCCGGGAGCTGAGGCGCCTCCCCGCGACCGGGCGGGCGGGGGACGCCGCCCGGGTACGCTGAGGTCACCGCCGGCCGTCGACGACCGACGTCAGTGGTGTCCCCGAGCCGCCCCCCCGACTCCCGGAGACACGTGACCTCACTGCTGCTCGCCCACCTGCTGGCCGCCGTGCTGGCGCCCGTACTCGTGCGGTGGTGGGGGCGGCAGGCCTTCCTCGCGCTGGCGCTCGTGCCCGCGGCCTCGTTCGTCTGGGTGCTGACCCGGCTGGGCGGCGTCGTCGGCGGGTCCCCGGTCCGGGAGACCGTTCCGTGGATCCCCGCGCTGGACCTGTCGATCGCGCTGCGCCTGGACGCCCTCGCCCTGCTCTTCGCCGCGCTGGTCACCGGCGTGGGCGCGCTCGTGCTGGTCTACTGCGCCCGGTACTTCGAGCCCGGCGACGAGGGCACCGGCCGGTTCGCCGGCTCGCTCACCGCCTTCGCCGGCGCGATGCTCGGCCTGGTCGTCGCCGACGACCTGCTCCTGCTCTACGTGTTCTGGGAGCTCACCACCGTCTTCTCGTTCCTGCTGATCGGCGGCTCGGGCAGCCGGCTGGCCGCCCGGCGCGCGGCCAGCCAGGCGCTGGTGCTCACCACCGCGGGCGGGCTGGCGATGCTGGTCGGCCTGATCATGGTGGGCCAGGCCAGCGGCTCGTTCCTGGTGTCGGAGGTGGTGGCCGCACCGGGCAGCGGTGGCGTCATGACCGCGGGCACGGTGCTGCTGCTCGTCGGCGCGATCACCAAGTCGGCCATGGTGCCCTTCCACTTCTGGCTGCCCGCGGCCATGGAGGCGCCCACCCCGGTCAGCGCCTACCTGCACGCCGCCGCGATGGTGAAGGCCGGCATCTACCTGGTCGCCCGGTTCGCCCCCGGCCTGGCCGACGTGCCGGGCTGGCGGCCGCTGGTCATCGGCCTCGGCGCCGCCACCATGCTCGTCGGCGGCTACCGGGCGCTGCGCCAGTCCGACCTCAAGCTGCTGCTCGCCTTCGGCACGGTGAGCCAGCTGGGCTTCCTCATGGCGCTGGTCGGCGGGGGCAGCCGCGAGCTGGCCGCGGCGGGCCTGGCGATGACGCTGGCCCACGCGCTGTTCAAGTCCACGCTGTTCCTCACCGTCGGCGTCGTCGACCACGCCACCGGCACCCGCGACCTGCGCCGGCTCTCGGGCCTCGGCCGGCGGCTGCCGGTGCTCGCGGTCGTCGGCACCCTGGCCGCCGCCTCGATGGCCGGGCTGCCGCCGCTGCTGGGCTTCGTCGGCAAGGAGGCGGCCTTCGCCGCCCTCTGGGAGGCCGGCCTGCCCGACCGCACCGCCGCGGCCGTGCTGCTCGGCGTGCTGGTGCTCGGCTCGGCGTTCACCGCCGGCTACAGCGCCCGCTTCGTCTGGGGCGCCTTCGCCGGCAAGCCCGGGGTGGAGCCGACCCCGGTCGAGCACCCGCCGGGCGCGCTGTTCCTCGCCGCTCCCGCGGTGCTCGCCGGAGCCGGGCTGCTCGGCGGTGTGCTCAGCCCCGGGCTGGAGCCGCTGGTCGCGGCGTACGCCGACGAGCTGCCGCTGCTCGCGCCCGAGGCGGAGAAGCTGGGCCTGTGGCACGGCTGGCAGCCGGCGCTGGCGCTCTCGGCGCTGAGCCTGCTCGGCGGCGCCGCCCTGTTCGCCCTGCGCGCGCCGGTCAACCGGCTGCAGCGCCGGCTGGCCGTCGGCGCCTCGGCGGACAAGGGCTACTGGAACACCCTCCAGGGGCTGGACCGGCTGGCCGTGCTGGTCACCGGCACCACCCAGCGCGGCTCGCTGCCTGCCTACCTCGGCACGATCCTGGTCGTCGTCCTGGCGCTGCCGGGCAGCATCCTGCTCACCCAGGCGCCGTGGCCGGGGGAGTGGCGGGCCTGGGACACCCCGGTGCAGGCGATGGTCGGCCTGGTCGTGGTGGTGGCGGCGGCCCTGACGCTGCGCATCCGGCAGCGGCTGTCGGCGGTCCTCGTCGTCGGGGTCACCGGCTACGGGGTCGCCGTCCTCTTCGCGCTGCAGGGCGCCCCCGACCTCGCCCTCACCCAGTTCCTGGTCGAGACGCTCACCCTCGTGTCGTTCGTCCTGGTGCTGCGCAAGCTGCCCAAGGACATCAGCGAGCGGCACCGGCCGCGCGAGCGCACGGTCCGCGGCGTGATCGCCGTGGCGGTGGGCGCCTTCATGGGCGTCGTGGGCGCGGTCGCGATGTCCGCGCGCACCGCGACGCCGGTGTCGGTCGACTACCCGGAGGAGGCCTACGCCTTCGGCGGCGGCCGCAACGTGGTCAACGTGACCCTCGTCGACATCCGCGCCTGGGACACCCTCGGCGAGATCTCGCTGCTGGTCGTCGCCGCTACCGGGGTGGCCAGCCTGGTCTTCCTGCGCGGCCGCACCGGCGGGGTCGACCGCGCCGACCGTGCCACGCTCGCGCCCGATCGGGCGCCCGCCGGCCGCCGCGCCCCGCGCAACCTGTGGCTGGCCGCCAGCGGCACCATGGACCCGGCCCGGCGCTCGGTCGTGCTTGAGGTGGTCACCCGGATCCTGTTCCACACCATCGTGGTCTTCTCGGTCTACCTGCTGTTCTCCGGCCACAACCAGCCCGGCGGCGGGTTCGCCGGTGGGCTGGTCGCGGGCCTGGCGCTGGTCCTCCGCTACCTCGCCGGCGGCCGCTACGAGCTCGGGGAGGCCGCCCCCGTCGCGCCCGGCCTGCTCCTCGGCGGCGGGCTGCTGTTCGCCGGCTCCACCGGCGTCGCCGGCCTGCTGCTCGGCGCCGGCGTGCTGCAGACGGCGGTGCTGGAGACCACCCTGCCGGTGCTGGGCGACGTGAAGCTCGTGACGTCGCTGTTCTTCGACATCGGCGTCTACCTGATCGTCGTCGGCCTGGTGCTCGACGTGCTCCGCAGCCTCGGCGCCGAGTTGGACCGCCAGGAGGACGAGGACGACCCGATCGAACTGCGCCCCGGGGAGGTGGTCGTGCGATGACCCCGACGATCGTGCTGCCGGTCGTCATCGGCGGTCTCTACGCCGCCGGCGTCTACCTGCTGCTGGACCGGAGCCTGACCCGGGTGCTGCTGGGCTTCCTGCTGCTCGGCAACGCGACCAACGTGCTGCTGCTGTCATCGGGCGGGGTCGCGGGCCTGGCCCCGATCCTCGGCGTCGCCGAGCCGGAGGAGATGAACGACCCGCTGCCGCAGGCGCTCATCCTCACCGCGATCGTGATCACCTTCGGGGTGTCGGCGTTCGTGCTGGCGATGATCCACCGGTCCTGGCGGCTGGTGAACCAGGAGGTCGTCGGCACCGACGAGGAGGACCGGCGGGTGGCCGCCCGCTCGGGCACCGACGCCGACGAGCTCGACCCCGGCGACCTCGCGCCCGGTGACCGACCGGCCGGTCACGCCGACAGCCGCGCCGGCGACACCGGCACGCCCGCCGACGACGTCGACCTGCCGGCCGGGGCGGGCAGCCGGTGATCGGCGTCCTCGCGCCGCTCCCGGTGCTGCTGCCGCTGCTCGGCGCCGCGGCGACGCTCCTGATGGGCCCGCACCCGCGCATCCAGCGGACGCTGAGCCTGGCGATCCTCACCGCGGTGCTCGGCGTCTCCGTCGTGCTGCTGCTGGCCGCCGACGCCAGCGGCGCCGAGGCGATCGCCGTCGGGGGCTGGCCGGTGCCGATGGGCATCGTCCTGGTCGTCGACCGGCTCTCGGCGCTGATGCTCGTGGTCGCCTCGACCGTGGCCCTCGGCGTGCTGCTGTTCGCCGTCGGGCAGGGAGCCGCCGACGGGTCGGAGCAGACGCCGCTGTCGATCTTCCACCCGACGTTCCTCGTGCTGGTCGCGGGCGTGAGCAACGCCTTCCTCGCCGGTGACCTGTTCAACCTCTACGTCGGCTTCGAGATCCTGCTCATGGCCTCGTACGTGCTGCTCACCCTGGGCGGCACGGCCCCGCGCATCCGCGGCGGCATCACCTACGTCGTGGTCAGCCTGACCAGCTCGCTGGTCTTCCTGGCCGGCATCGGGCTGGTCTACGCCGCCACCGGCACGGTCAACATGGCCGACCTCGCGGTGAAGCTGGCCGAGCTGCCGGAGGGCACCCAGCTGCTGCTGCAGTCGGTGCTGCTGGTGGCGTTCGGCATCAAGGCCGCCGTCTTCCCGCTGTCGGCGTGGCTGCCCGACAGCTACCCGACCGCCCCCGCGCCGGTGACCGCCGTCTTCGCCGGCCTGCTGACCAAGGTGGGCGTCTACGCGATCATCCGGACGCAGACGCTGCTGTTCCCGGGGGACGCGCTCGACGACGTCCTCATGTGGGCGGGCCTGGCCACCATGGTCATCGGCATCCTCGGCGCCCTCGCCCAGACCGACCTGCGGCGGATGCTGTCGTTCACGCTGGTCAGCCACATCGGCTACATGGTGTTCGGCATCGCGCTGGGGACGGCGGCCGGGCTGGCCGGCGCGGTGTTCTACGTGGCTCACCACATCGCCATCCAGACCACGCTGTTCCTCGTGGCCGGCCTGGTCGAGCGGCAGGCCGGCACGACGGCGATCGACCGGCTCGGCGGGCTGGCCCGGCGCTCCCCGCTGCTCGCGCTGCTGTTCTTCGTGCCCGCCATGAACCTCGCCGGCATCCCGCCGCTGTCGGGGTTCATCGGCAAGCTCGGGTTGCTGCAGGCCGGCGTCGCCGAGGGCAGCGCGCTGGCCTACACGCTCGTCGTCGGCGGCGTGGTGACCAGCCTGCTCACCCTCGTCGCCGTCGCGCGGGTGTGGACCCGTGCCTTCTGGCGGCCGCCGACGCAGGCGCCGGTCGAGGACACCCCCGCCGCCGCGGCCGCCGAGGCCGGGCCCGACGGCAGTCCCACCGGCGAGTCGGCCGGGGACGGCGACGCGCTGGTGCCCGCGGGTGCCGCCGCGGACCGGCGCACCGCGCGGGCCGCCGCCTGGCGCCGGCACACCCGGGTCGCGCAGGCCGCCGACCCCGACATCGCGCCGGCGGCCGGCGCGGTGCGCGCGCTGCGGCCGCTGCCCGGCGCGATGGTGGCGGCCACCGCGGCCCTGGCCACGGTGACCGTCGCGCTCACCCTCGTCGCCGGCGGGCTGTACGGGATCGCCGACCGGGCCTCGGTCGACCTGATCGACCGCACGCCCTACATCCGGACGGTGTCCGAGCTGCCCGGGGAGCCGGGATGACCGTCGAGCCCGCCGTCACCCGGCTGCGCCACCAGCTCCCGCTGCTGGCCTGGCTGGTGCTGGTCTGGTTCCTGCTCTGGGGCACCTGGTCCTGGGCCAACCTGATCTCCGGCGTCGTCGTCGCGCTGACGGTGCTGGTCTTCCTGCCGCTGCCGCACGTGGTCGGCGGCGTGCGGGTGCGGCCGGTGCCGCTGGTGCGGTTCCTCGGGGGGTTCCTCGCCGACCTCGCCGTCTCGGGCGCGCAGGTGGCCTGGGAGGCGCTGCGCCCGGGCGGGCAGCGTTGCTCGGCGATCGTCCGCGTGCAGCTGCGCACCGACTCCGACCTGCTCCTGACGATGGTGGCCGAGTCGCTCTCGCTGGTGCCCGGCTCCCTGGTGCTCGACCTGGACCGCGAGCACCGGCAGATCGCCCTGCACCTCCTGCGGGTCCGCGACCACGACGACGTCGACCGGGAGAAGGCGCGGGTGCTCGTGGTCGAGGAGCGCCTGGTGCGTGCCTTCGGCGCCGACGGCGACGTCGCGGCCCTCGAGCGCGACGTCACCGAGCTCGAGCGCCGGTCCGGGGGGAGCACGCCGTGACCGTGCTGACGTACCTGCTGTACGGCCTCGTCGGCGCCGGCGCGCTGCTGGCCCTGGTGCGGCTGGCCCGCGGGCCCTCCCTGCTGGACCGGGTGGTCGCCACCGACACCCTGCTGGTGATCATCGCCGTGGGCCTGGCCGTGCACGCCGGGCTCTCCCGCGATCCCACGGTCGTGCCGGTGCTGGTGGTGGTGGCGCTGCTGGCCTTCGTGGGCTCGGTCTCCATCGCCCGCTACGTCGGCGGGATGCTCCTCGGCTCGCGCACCGGTGACGGCCGGGACCGCGGGCTGCCGGTGGCGGCCGAGGAGCTGGAGGGCGGCCGGTGAGCGTCTGGAGCACCGTCCTCGACGTCGTCGCGCTGGGCTGCCTGCTCGCCGGGGCGTTCCTCTGCCTGACCGCCGGGCTGGGCCTGGTGCGCTTCCCCGACGTGCTGTCGCGGATGCACGCCGGCACCAAGCCGCAGGTGCTCGGCGTGCTGCTGGTCATGATCGGCGCGGCGGTGCGGCTGCACGGCTGGTCGGCCAGCTGGATGCTGCTGCTGGTCGCCGTCTGCCAGCTGGTCACCGCACCGATCAGCGCGCACCTGATCAGCCGGGTGGCCTACCGCCGCCGGCACGTGCGCCGCGACCTGCTGCTGGTCGACGAGTACGGCGCCGAGCACACCGACGTCGCCTACGTCGGCGACGAGCCCGGCGACGCCCCGCCCGAGGACGCCGACGGGATCCCGCGGCGCCGCTAGCTCAACTGGCCGAGCCAGAACGGCAGCCCCTGGTCGTCGCGGCACAGCGCCGACAGGCCGTAGGACTGCTGCTCGACCTCGCCGGCCTCCCCACCGGCGGTGCGCACCGCGGCCACGGCGACCTCGATGTCGTCGACGGCGTACATCGGCACCATGCCGGTCTCGGTCGCGCCGCCGCCGATGCCCACCATCGGCGTCTGGGTGTCGGTCTCCCAGCCGTCGGGCACCCGGCCGGCGTGCATCGACCAGCCGAGCACCGCCTCGTAGAAGTCGCGGGCGCGGGCGCCGTCGGGCACCTGGAGGGTCAGGTAGACCGCGTCGCCGGGCCGCACCGCCGGCCGCGGCGCGGCGGGGGCGGCGGCCGGCGTCTGCAGCATCCACCGGTGGCCGAAGGGGTCGACGACGACGCCGGTGCGCCCGTACGGCGCGTCGGCGGGCGGCCGCTCGACGGTCGCGCCGGCGTCCGCGGCCCGCTGCACCACGCCGTCCACGTCGGGCACCGACAGGTGCAGGGTGACCGACACGTGCCCGGGCTCGGGGGCGCTCAGGCCCAGCTCGGGGTACTCGTCGGCGAGGTAGAGCGTCGCGCCGCTGACGGTGAGCTCGGCGTGCCCGATGCGGTCGTCGTCCATGACCGCGGGGTCGCCGACGGTCTGCGCGCCGAGCGCGTCGGCGTACCAGGCGATCGCGGCCCGGGCGTCGGGGACGGCGAGGTAGGGGACCAGCGGGGACATCGGCGGACCTCCAGCGGTGGGGGTGGGACGACGGAGCGGGGTGGGCCGGGACGCCAGCAGGGCGCGGCGGAGACGGTCGCGCAGGTCGGCGGCGAAGCCGGGGTCGGGGTCGACCGGCGGCGCGGGGCGGCGCAGCCGCTCGAACGGGTCAGTCATCGCTGCCCCCCGTGGACTCGTAGGCGCGGCGGAAGGCGATCCGCGCCCGCACCAGCAGGGCCTCGGTGGCGTGCACGGTGCGGCCGACGAGGGCCGCGACGCGCGGCACCGGCAGGTCGTCGAGGTAGCGCAGGGTGAGGACGGCGCGGTGCTGGGGGCTCAGCGTGGCCAGCACCTGCCCGGCGCGCAGGGCGTCGAGCTCGACGTCCCACGGGTCCTCGACGTCGCCGGGGCCCTCGCCGTGCACCACCCGCAGGCCGCGCTGCTCGCGCTCCTGCCGCCGCCAGTGGTCGACCAGCTTGTGCCGGGCGGTGCCGACCAGCCAGGGCACGGTGGTGGGCGCCCCGCCGTCGGCCTCGGCGCGGACGGCGGCGAGGAACGTCTCGGCGGTGAGGTCCTCGGCGAGGGTGCGGGAGCCGCAGCGGGCCAGCAGGTAGCCGTACACCTCGGGCAGCGCCCGGTCGTAGAGCGACAGCAGCCCGGGATCGGGCGGTGGTCCCACCGCGCGCGATCCCGGGCTGCTCATGTCCCTTCGTCGTCCGGGGCCGGAGTTCTCCGACGCCCGTCCGCCGGATCTCCTACCGCTGGGCCCGGTTGACCGCCGAGACGACCGCGCGCAGCGACGCGGTGACGATGTTCGGGTCGATCCCGACACCCCACAGCACCCGGTCGCCCACGGCGCACTCGACGTAGGCCGCGGCGCGGGCGTCGCCGCCGGCGGACAGCGCGTGCTCGGTGTAGTCCAGCACCCGGACGTCGACGTCCAGGCTCTTGAGCGCGTCGACGAAGGCCGCGATCGGGCCGTTGCCGCGGCCCTGGACGGTGACCGGTACGCCGTCGTCCACCAGCTCGACGACCATCTCGTCCAGCTGCTCGCCGTGCGCCTGGTGCCGGTGGCCGGTCAGGGAGAACCGGCCCCAGGGAGCGTGCGGGTCGGGCAGGTACTCGTTGGAGAAGGCCGCCCACATCTGCTCGGCGGTGACCTCGCCGCCCTCGTCGTCGGTGTGCCGCTGGACGACCGCGGAGAACTCGATCTGCAGCCGGCGCGGCAGGTCCAGGTGGTTCTCGGTCTTCATGATGTAGGCGACGCCGCCCTTGCCGGACTGGCTGTTCACCCGGATGACGGCCTCGTAGCTGCGGCCGACGTCCTTGGGGTCGATCGGCAGGTACGGCACGGCCCAGGGCATCTGGTCGACCGGCTTGCCGGCCGCCTGGGCGTCGGCCTCCAGCGCCTTGAAGCCCTTGTTGATCGCGTCCTGGTGGGAGCCGGAGAAGGCGGTGTAGACCAGGTCGCCGCCGTAGGGGTGCCGCTCGTGCACGCCCAGCTGGTTGCAGTACTCGACGGTGCGGCGGATCTCGTCGATGTCGGAGAAGTCGATCTGCGGGTCGATGCCCTGGCTGAACAGGTTCAGGCCCAGGGTGACCAGGTCGACGTTGCCGGTGCGCTCGCCGTTGCCGAACAGGCAGCCCTCGATGCGGTCGGCGCCGGCGCGGTAGCCCAGCTCGGCGGCGGCCACGGCGGTGCCGCGGTCGTTGTGCGGGTGCAGGCTCAGCACCACCGCGTCGCGGCGGCCCAGGTTGCGGTGCATCCACTCGATCTGGTCGGCGTAGACGGTCGGCTCGGCCATCTCCACCGTCGCCGGCAGGTTGAGGATGGTCGGCCGGTCGACCGTGGGCTCCCAGACGTCGGTGACGGCGTTGCAGACCTCGACGGCGAAGTCCAGCTCGGTGCCGGTGAAGGACTCCGGCGAGTACTCGAACCGGATCTCGGTGTCGCCCATCTGCTCGGCCAGCTTGCGGACCAGCTGGGCCCCGTGGACGGCGATGTCGACGATGCCGGCGCGGTCGGAGTTGAAGACCACCCGCCGCTGCAGCGTGCTGGTCGAGTTGTACAGGTGCACGATCGCCTGCCGGGCCCCGCGCAGCGACTCGTAGGTGCGCTCGATCAGCTCGTCGCGGGCCTGGGTCAGCACCTGGATCGTGACGTCGTCCGGGACGACGTCCTCCTCGATCAGCTGGCGGATGAAGTCGAAGTCGGTCTGGCTGGCGGCGGGGAAGCCGACCTCGATCTCCTTGTAGCCCATGCGGACCAGCAGCTCGAACATGCGGCGCTTGCGGTCCGGGGACATGGGGTCGATCAGGGCCTGGTTGCCGTCCCGCAGGTCGACGGCGCACCAGCGCGGGGCCACGGTGGTGACCTTGTCCGGCCAGGTGCGGTCGGGCAGCTCGACCGGGGTGAACGGCGCGTAGCGGCCGATCGGCATCGGCGAGGGCTGCTGCGGGTTGCGGACGTGCGGGTGGGTGGCGTTGCTGCTCACGGGGGATCTCGCTCCTCTGGCGCGGGCTGGACTCAGCTCCGGATGGGGCGGTCAGCAGGCGCCGGGGACGCACCAGGCCACGGCAGTTCTCCGCGGCGAGGGGGCCGACCTAGGAGAGGGCCTCGCCGCGGCGGGTAAGCAGGAGGCTGCCGCGCACGGGACCACGGTAGCAGCGCGTCAGCTGACGTCGCAGCCACACACGCAGTCGGCGGCGTGGTCGAGCTCCCCGGTCGCGGCCAGGAGGTCGTCGCAGGACGGCGGGCAGGTGCAGGCCGGGCCCAGGTCGAGGGCGGCGAACTCGCCGGCCTCGAAGCGCCGGCGGAGCTCCTCGTCCCGCGCCCGCCACTGCGCTTCCCGGCGGGCCGCGGCCCTGTCCCACGGCGAGTCGCCGGGGCGGGGGAGCTGGTGGTCGGCCGGGGTGCCCGCGTGCCGGCGTCCGGCGTCGCGGACCTCCCGCGCGCGGTCGAAGGTGTACCAGGGCCGCGGCCGGCCGTAGTGGTGGTCGTCGTGCCACCAGTGCTCGTCGCCGTACCGGGTGTCGAGGTGGGCGGGGAACCGGCGGTCGCCCATGTCCCGGACGGCGTTCCCGTCCATGACCGGCACCTCGGTGCCCTGCGCGTCGAGCAGCGCCAGCCGCAGCCCGGCCAGCGCGGCGGCCCGGCCGAGCGCGCGGGCGTCCATCCCGCGCGTCCCCGACTCCGCCGCCGCCACGCCGGACTTGGACACCCCCAGGCGCTCCGCGAGCTCCCGCTGGGAGAGGTCGGCGGCCCGGCGGATCCGGCGGAGGACGCCGGGCAGGTCGAGCTCGCTCACGCGACCGAGCGTGCCGGTCGGCCGGCGAGGTCCGGAGGGGACGACTTCCCCTGTGGAACCTCGTGCTCTGCCCCCAGGGGTGGGCAGTGCACGAGCGTCCGGGAGGCAACACTGTGGGGTTCTCCTTCGTGCTCTGCCCTCAGGGGTGGGCAGTGCACGAGCGTCCGGGAGGCAACACTGTGGGGTTCTCCTTCGTGCTCTGCCCCCTGGGGCGGGCAGAGCACGAGCGTCCGGGAGGCAACACTGTGACGTTCTCCTTCGTGCTCTGCCCCCAGGGGTGGGCAGTGCACGAGCGCCCGGGAGGCAGCACTGTCGGGCTGTCCTTCGTGCTCTGCCCCCAGGGGTGGGCAGAGCACGAGGTTCCCGGGAGGAAGGTGCCGGCTCCGGAGCCGTGGTGCCGGGGGCACCGGGGCGCGCATCGGGCAGCATCGGGGCCATGGGAGACGCGCCGCACGAGAGGGGGCCCCGCGGATACGACCTGGACCGGTTCCTGGCCGACCTGCGCCGGACGGGCACGGTGGTCACCGGGCCGGTGTCCGGGCAGCCGGTCGACGAGTGGAGCCCGGCACCGGTCGAGTGGCTGGTCAGCGCCCACCGCGGGCAGCCGGTCGACCCGCCGTACCGGCTCGAGCTCGACGGGGAGGAGTGGGCGGCGGCGCTGGCGCACGACGCCGAGACCGTCCGGCGCTGGTGGCCCGGCGGCGACCCGGCCGGGCGCGCCTACGAGGCCCTCCTGCTCAGCCTGGACGCAGCGCTCGTGGGCGTCGACCGGACCCCGCACCGCTTCCTCCTCGAGGAGGACGGCCGGCTGCACCTGACGACCCACCACCCGTGCCCGGACCCGCTGCCGCACCTCGACCCGGACGCCGGCCCCTACTTCTGGACGGCGTCCGAGCCTGGGACGCCGGAGTTCGAGGAGGAGCTCGCGCGCAACGCCCGACGGTCCCGGCACCGCAGGCACGCCGACCTGGTGCGTGCCTGGCTGGCCGTCGAGGCCGCGATGGGTTCCGCCCAGGTCGACCCCGCGGTGATCTACCTCCAGGACCAGGTGGACGCCGCGTTCGGGCCCGGGACCATGCAGCGCTTCAGCGCGCACGTGGACTCGCTGGGCCTGGCCGACGCCGAGCTCGACCGGGAGCTCGCCGCGCTCGCGCAGTCCGACGACGAGCGCCTGGATGCCCTGCTCGACGCGCTCGCGGGCGAGCCGCGCGACGGCTGACGCGACGGGTCAGAAGTCCCCGCGCAGCCGCAGCTTCAGCGGACGGCCGTCGGGATCGTCGAGCAGCCGGTACACCGGGGTGGCCCAGAGGCGGGTCGTCAGGGACAGCCGCTCGGCCTCGTGGTGGCGCAGCCGGCCCCGCGGGCGCGGCCCCTGGCAGCCGCCGGCGTGCCAGGCGTCCAGGGCGTCGGCCGCGGCCTCCAGGGTCGCCACGAACCGCGCCGGGTCGAGCAGGTCGTCGTCCTCGCTGCCGTCCTCGGCGCGGTCGGTGTGCTCGCGGGCCAGGCGCAGCCGCAGGTCCCGGGCGAAGGTGCGCGCGCCGTCCCCGCTGCCGGTCGGGTCGCGCGGCTCCCGCGGATCGCGGGTGGTGTCGAGGACGGCGCTGGAGAGCTCGCTGTCGTGGGTCCACGAGCGCCGGTTGAAGTTGTCGCTGCCCACGCTGGCCCACACGTCGTCGACGACGCAGACCTTGGCGTGCACGTAGATCGGCGTCCCCTCGTGGTTCTCGATGTCGAACACGTGCACCCGGTCGGTGCCGGCCTGCCGGCACATCTCGATCGCCTGCCAGCGACCGACCAGCTGCGGCCGCTCGGCGAACGCGCCCTCCTGGTCGGGCACCCGCGGCACCACGACCACCAGGTGCAGGTCCGGGTTGTCCCGCAGCGCGTCGGCGAACAGCCGGGCCACCTCGGCCGACCACATGTACTGGTCCTCGAGGTAGACCAGCCGCCGGGCCCGCTTGATCGCCTTCGAGTACCCCCGGGCCACCGAGCGCTCGCCCTGCGGCGCGAACCGGTAGGGCGGCCGGATCGCCGGATAGGTGCGCAGGTTCTGCACGTACGCCGGCCCCATCTCCGGTGGCGGGGGCAGCTGCGGGGGCAGCGGGTCGCCGTCCAGCCGGGCGTGCCGCAGCCGGTCCCGCACCCAGGCGATCGGGTGGTCGGTGTCGGGGCTGTTCGGGTCGTCCCACCGCTCCCGGAACACGGTGTCCAGCACGTGCACCGCCGGCCCGCGCAGCATCAGCTGCACGTCGTGCCAGGGCGGCGTCGGCCCGTACGCCGAGGCCATCGCCACCGCCTGCGGATCGCCGCGGTGCTCGGCGTCGTCCCGCCGGCTGTGGCACAGGTCGATGCCGCCCACGAACGCGACGTCCTTCGTGGCGTCCTGGTCGTGCCGGAGGACGACGAACTTCTGGTGGTGGCTGCCCAGCCGGCGTACCCGCTGGTCGAGGATCACCTCTCCGCCGCCGTGCTCGATCTCCCGGTCGAGCGCACGGTTCTCGTCCTTGCTGAACGAGGCCCGGTCCATGTGCGAGCGCCACACCAGGCCGCGCACGGTGACGCCGCGCCGGACCGCCTCGGTGAACAGCTGGGCCACCGTCGGCCCCTCGGCGCGCAGCCGCTGGTCGGGATCGCCCCTCCAGTCGGTGAAGAACAGGTGGTCGCCCTCGTCGAGCGCCTCCACCGCCTCGACCAGCCGGTCGAAGTACTCCGACCCGTGCAGCAGGGGGATCGCGAGGTTGCCCGCCGTCCAGGCCGGGAGCGCGGTCGCGGGGTTGCCGCGCTCCTCGCCGGTCAGCAGCCACCGCTCGGGATCGTCCACCGGGTGATCACATCCTGGCCGGTCAGGGGACGCAAGCACGGTCTCCGCGCGGACGTCGGTAGCCTGTGGACCCGTGGCCCTCGTCGTCCAGAAGTACGGCGGCTCGTCCGTCGCCTCCGCAGCGCACATGAAGCGTGTCGCCGAGCGGATCGTGGCCGCCAAGAAGGACGGCCACGACGTCGTCGTCGTGGTGTCGGCCATGGGCGACACCACCGACGAACTGCTCGACCAGGCCGCGCAGATCACCGACGACCCGCCCGGTCGCGAGCTGGACATGCTGCTCACCGCCGGTGAGCGCATCTCGATGGCGCTGCTGGCCATCGCCATCTCCACGCACGGCTATGAGGCGCGCTCGTTCACCGGCTCGCAGGCCGGCGTGATCACGACCTCCAGCCACGGCAAGGCGCGGATCATCGACGTCACGCCGGGCCGGCTGCGGTCGGCGCTGGACGAGGGCTCGATCGTCATCGTCGCCGGCTTCCAGGGCGTCAGCCAGGACACCAAGGACATCACCACCCTGGGCCGCGGCGGCTCGGACACCACCGCCGTCGCCGTGGCCGCGGCGCTGCAGGCCGACGTCTGCGAGATCTACACCGACGTGGACGGCGTCTTCACCGCCGACCCGCGGATCGTCCCGAACGCCCGGCGCCTGGACACCGTCACCTACGAGGAGATGCTCGAGCTGGCTGCCTCCGGCGCCAAGGTGCTCATGCTCCGCTGCGTCGAGTACGCCCGCCGGTACGGCATCCCGGTGCACGTGCGCAGCTCCTACTCACAGCTCCCCGGCACGATCGTGACCGGCTCGATGGAGGACCTTGCCGTGGAACAGGCGATCATCACCGGCGTCGCGCACGACCGGAGCGAGGGCAAGATCACCGTCTACGGCGTCCCGGACCGGCCGGGCGAGGCCGCCCAGCTGTTCCGCGTGCTCGCCGACGCCGAGATCAACATCGACATGATCGTGCAGAACGTGTCGGCCGAGGCCAGCAAGCTCGCCGACATCTCCTTCACGCTGCCCAAGAGCGACGGCCCCGCCGCGCTCGCCGCGCTGGAGCGGGTCAAGCACACCGTCGGCTACACCGACGTCCGCTTCGACCAGCACATCGGCAAGGTGAGCCTGGTGGGCGCCGGCATGCGCTCGCACCCGGGCGTCTCCGCGCGCTTCTTCGGCGCGCTGGCCGACGCCGGGGTCAACCTGGAGCTGATCAGCACCTCGGAGATCCGCATCTCCGTGGTCTGCCGCGACACCGACGTCGACCTCGCCGTCCGCGCGGTGCACGACGCGTTCGACCTCGGCACCGACGAGGCCGAGGCCGTGGTCTACGGAGGGACCGGACGATGAGCACCTTCTCCAGCGACGGCCTGCGGGTCGGCGTCGTCGGGGCCACCGGCCAGGTCGGCGGCGTGATGCGCGCGATCCTCGCCGAGCGGCAGTTCCCCATCGGCGAGCTGCGGTTCTTCGCCTCGGCCCGCTCCGCCGGCAGCACCCTGCCCTGGGGTGACGGCGAGATCACCGTCGAGGACGCCGCGACCGCCGACCCGACCGGTCTGGACGTCGCGCTGTTCTCCGCCGGCGCCACGACCTCCCGGGCCCAGGCGCCGCGGTTCGCCGAGGCCGGCGTCACCGTCATCGACAACAGCTCGGCGTGGCGGCGCGACCCCGACGTCCCGCTGATCGTCGCCGAGGTCAACCCGCACGCCCTGGCCGAGATGCGCAAGGGCATCATCGCCAACCCGAACTGCACCACCATGGCCGCGATGCCGGTGCTGCAGCCCCTGCACGCCGAGGCCCAGCTGGTGCGGATCGTGGCCAGCACCTACCAGGCCGTCTCCGGCAGCGGCGTGGCCGGCGTCGAGGAGCTCGACGGGCAGGTCAAGGCCGTGGTCGACAAGGCCGCCGAGCTGACCCACGACGGCAGCGCGGTGTCCTTCCCCGAGCCGCAGAAGTACATGCGGCCGATCGCGTTCAACGTGCTGCCCATGGCCGGCACCGTGGTCGACGACGGCTCGTTCGAGACCGACGAGGAGCAGAAGCTCCGCAACGAGAGCCGCAAGATCCTCGGCATCCCCGACCTGCGCGTCTCCGGCACCTGCGTGCGCGTGCCGGTGTTCACCGGGCACTCGCTGTCGCTGAACGTCGAGTTCGCCCGGCCGCTGTCGGTCGCGCGGGCCACCGAGCTGCTCACCGGCGCGCCCGGGGTGGAGCTGACCGACGTCCCGAACCCGCAGCAGGCGGCCGGGCGCGACCCCAGCTACGTCGGCCGCATCCGGCAGGACCCGGGTGTCGACGACGGCCGCGGCCTGGCGCTGTTCGTCAGCAACGACAACCTGCGCAAGGGCGCGGCGCTCAACACCGTGCAGATCGCGGAGCTCATCGCGCGTCGCTGAGCGGAGTGCGGGAGCGCAGGTTTCCTGCGCTCCCGCACTCCACTCACGGCCGGACGTGCCGCAGCGCGAAGTCCAGGGCCAGCTCGACCTGCCGGATGGTCTCCTCGATCACCAGCGACCCGTGCCCGGCGTCGAACCGGTACACCTCGTGCGGCTTGCCCAGCCGGTCGAGCTCGGCCAGGTAGTTGTCGATCTGCCGGATCGGGCAGCGCGGATCGTTGGCCCCGGCCACGACGAGCACCGGCGCGGCCACGTCCTGCACGTAGGTGATCGGCGAGGAGCGCACGTACCGGTCGCGCACCTCGTCCGGCGAGCCGCCGAACAGCGCGCGGTCGTAGGCCCGCAGGCCCTCCATCTCGTCCTCGTAGGCGGCCAGGTAGTCGGCCACCGGCACCTCGGCGATCCCGGCCGCCCAGCGCTCCGGCTGGGTGCCCAGGCCCAGCAGCGTCAGGAACCCGCCCCACGAGCCGCCGGTCAGCAGCGCGCGGGAGGGGTCGAGGAAGCCCTCCTCGACCAGAGCGTCGTAGACGGCTGCGACGTCCTCGAGCTCGGTCGGCCCCGGCCGCCCGGTGAGGGCGTCGCGCCAGGCGCTGCCGTAGCCGGTGGACCCGCGGTAGTTCACGTGGACGACGGCGTAGCCGGCGTCCACGTAGGCCGCCCGGCGCGCGCGGTAGGAGTCGTCGTCGGCCGCCTCGGGGCCGCCGTGCACCAGGAAGGCCGTCGCGTACGGCGCCGGCCCCGCCGGGCGGACGACGAGGGCGTGCACGTCGCCGCCCGGACCGGGGACCCAGCGGTCCTCGACCGGATGGGCCGCCGGCGGCTCCTCGCCCGGGGCGGCGAGCACCACGGGGCCGTCGGCCCGCCGGATCACCGGGGGCAGCTCGGACGACGACCACGCCAGCTCGACGGTGCCGTCGGGCCGGGCCGTGGCCCCGCGGACCACGCCCCTCGGGGTGTCCAGCTGCTCGAGCGCGCCGGTGCCGAGGTCGTAGCGGTAGAGCTCGCTGCGGGCGGCGTGGTCGTGGCCGACCAGCAGTGCCGAGCCGTCGGGATACCAGCCGGCGGTGACGTCGCCGGGGAGGTCCAGCACGATCTCGGTCTCGGTGTCGGCGGCGACGTCCCAGACCAGCAGTTCCTCGCGGCCGCGGCGCTCGTGGCCGACCAGCAGCCGCCGGTCGCCGGGCAGCGGGGCGAACTCCAGCGCGTGCAGGCCGCGGCCCTCGCCGTCCCACTTCTCGGCGACCACCGCGGGCGCGTCCTCGGTGGTGGTGGAGGTCCGCAGCACCCGCAGCGCGGGGTAGCGCGGGTCGCCGTGCTCGGAGTGCGAGATGACCAGCAGCTCGTCGTCCAGGGTGAGGGCGTCGACGGAGGCCGGGTCGGCGTGCCGGTAGACCACCCGCGGCGTCCCGCCGTCCGGGGCGAGCCACAGCTCGCTGCCGT
The DNA here is from genome assembly GCF_054050695.1 of Blastococcus sp. SYSU D00820. Classification (NCBI taxonomy): domain Bacteria; kingdom Bacillati; phylum Actinomycetota; class Actinomycetes; order Geodermatophilales; family Geodermatophilaceae; genus Blastococcus; species Blastococcus sp. SYSU D00820. The sequence goes on along the minus strand of NZ_JBJGZW010000005.1, from coordinate 25,324 downwards.
CGTCGGTCGAGCGGCCGATGGCGACCAGCGTCCGGCCGATCTCCAGACCGGCCGGATAGGCCGGGCCGATCTCCGGGACGGCGACGCGGTCCTCGCCGCCGGCGAAGGGCTGCACCATCCAGACGCCGAACTCGTCGCCGTCGGTGTCGGCGAACCACCAGATCGTCTCGCCGTCGGGGGAGACCGTGGCGATCAGCGTGCCGTTGGCGCGGTCGGTGACCTGGCGGTGCGCGTCGGTCGTGCGGTCCCACGCGTACTGCTCGACGACCCCGGAGACGTCGGAGGCGTAGAGGCAGCGGTGCGGCGCCTCCAGCGCCCAGTCGGGCAGGCTCACCCGCGGCGCGCGGAACCGCGCCTGCCAGCGGGCGGTGACCTCGGGCGGGAGTGCCGCGGCGGACGGGACGGACGACGGCTCGGCGCTCACCGGGTCATCTTCCCCCGGCGCCGGCCCCCGCCCCCGCACCGGTCCGGGCGCCGTCCGCCGCCCCGGACAGCTCGACCGCGGCGTCGCGCACGTCGCCGATGAGCAGCTCCAGCACGTCCTCCAGGGCCACGACGCCGGCCGGACCGTCCTGGCCGTTCACCACGCCCAGGTGCGCGCCCTGCGTGCGCATCTCGGCCAGCACCTCCGGCAGCGGGGAGCCGGGCGCCAGCCGCACCAGCGGGACGACGTGCTCCTCCGGGATCGGCCGGTCCCGCTCCTCGACGCCCAGGACGTCCTTGACGTGCACGAAGCCGACCAGCGCGCCGTCCTCCGCGCACATCGGGTAGCGGCTGAAGCCGTGCTCGGCGACGATCCGCTCCAGCTCCCGCGGCGTGGTCGCGCGGGGCACGGTGACCACGCGGTCCATCGGCAGCAGCACGTCCTCGACGGCGTGCTGCTCGAAGGTCAGGGCGCCGGCGGCCAGCTCGCTGACCTCGCTGCCCAGCAGCCCCTCGCGCCGCGACTGGGCGATCATCGAGCGGATCTCCTGCTCGTCGAAGCTCGCCGCGATCTCGTCGGTGGGCTGGACGCCGAACAGCCGCACGAACCCGTTGGCGGTCGTGTTGAAGGCCCAGATGACCGGCTTGAGCAGCCGGGTGAACATCGCCAGCGGCGGGCCGAGGGCCAGCGCCGCCCGGTCCGGCCCGGCGATGGTGATGTTCTTCGGCACCATCTCGCCGAGCACCATGTGCAGCACGGTCACCAGGCTCAGCGCGATCACGAGCGCGATCGGGTGCAGCAGCCCCTCGGGGACGCCGAGCGCCGCCATGGGCCGCTCGATCAGGTGCGCGACGGCGGGCTCACCGACGGCGCCGAGGCCCAGCGAGCACAGCGTGATGCCCAGCTGGGCACCGGCCATCTGCTGGGAGACGCCCCGCATCGCGGCCAGCGTCTTCACCGCCCGCGCGGACCCGGCCTCGGCGCGCGGCTCGATCTGGTCCACGCGGGCGGAGACCAGCGCGAACTCCGCCGCGACGAAGAAGGCGTTGCCCAGCAGCAGTCCGACCAGCACCAGCAGGCTCACCGCGTCGCTCACGCCGCCACCTCCTCGTCCTCGGCGGCGGGCTCGGGCAACCGTTCGGCGCGCACCCGGGAGACCCGCCGTCCGTCCAGGGCCTCGACGGTCAGCCGGGCGCCGTCGACCTCGATGCAGTCACCGACCGCCGGCAGTCGCTGCAGCCGCTCGGTGAGGAAGCCGGCCAGCGTCTCGTAGCGTCCCTCGGGCACGGCCAGGCCGGTGCGGTCGAGCACCTCGTCCGGGCGCAGCAGGCCCGACAGCAGCCAGCTGTCCTCGCTGACGCGGCGCAGCGTGCGCAGCGGGCGGTCGGTCTCGTCGGTGATCTCGCCGACCAGCTCCTCGACGATATCCTCCAGGGTCACCACGCCGTGCGTGGCGCCCCACTCGTCGACGACGAGCGCGATCTGCAGGCCCTGCTCCCGGAGCAGGTCCATGAGCCGCTCCAGCTGCAGGGAGGAGGGGACGGCGAGCACCGGCACGGCCAGCTCCCCGGCGGTGCGCACGTCCCGCTCGGCCTCCGGGACGGCGACCGCGTGCTTGACGTGCACGATGCCGGTCACCTCGTCCAGGTCGGAGCCGTAGACGGGGAAGCGGGAGTTGCCCGACTCGATCGCCGCCCGGATCACCTCGCTGGCGGGGGCGCTGGCGCGCAGCGTCCACAGCCGGGTCCGCGGCGTCATCACGTCGGTCGCGTACTTCTGGCGCAGGCTCAGCGAGCGGGTGAACAGCCGGGCGGCGACGGCGGAGAGATCGCCCTCCTCGGCCGACCGGCGGGCGACCGCGGCCAGCTCGTCGGCGCCGCGGGCGCTGTCCAGCTCCTCCCGCGGCTCGAAGCCCAGCCGCCGGACGATCGCGTTGGCCAGCCGCTGCAGCGTCTCCACCACGAACCGGGTGGCCCGCGTGAACAGCCGCATGCCGGGGGCGACGAACGCGGCCACCCGCAGCGGGTTGGCGATCGCCAGGTTCTTGGGGCCCAGCTCACCCAGCAGCATCTGCAGCACGGTCGCCAGGGCCAGGGCCAGGCCGTAGGACACCGCGGTCACCGCACCGCCGGACAGGCCGAGGGCGGCCAGCGGCCGCTCCAGCAGGTGCCCCAGCGCCGGCTCGGCGAGGTAGCCGACGACGAGCGTGGTGAGCGTGATGCCCAGCTGGGCCGCCGAGAGCTGGGTCGACAGCCCGCGCAGGGCACCGACCACGGACTCCGCCCGCCGGTCACCCGCCGCGGCCGCCTCCTCGGCCCGGCCGCGGTCGACGGTCGTCAGGGAGAACTCGGCCGCGACGAAGAAGCCGGTGAGTGCGGTGAGCACCACCGCGGCGAGGAGGAACAGCCACTCGGTCATCGGGGGGAGCGGTGCCCCCGGGCGGGGGTCGCCAACCCCGGGCACGCCGCGCGGACCCCGGAACGACTCAGGGGCCGCCTTCCGGCGGCCCCTGAGTGGTGGTCGGGGTGACAGGATTTGAACCTGCGGCCTCGTCGTCCCGAACGACGCGCGCTACCAAGCTGCGCCACACCCCGGCGTGCCAGACGAGTCTAGCGCCCCGCTCCGGCGGCCCTGTCGGCGGGCCGGGGAGCCCTCACGCCGGGCGCGCGGTGAGGGTGAGCAGGGTCGCCTCCGGCGGGCAGGCGAAGCGCACCGGCGCGTACGGGCTGGTGCCCAGGCCCGCCGAGACGTGCAGCCAGGTGCCGTTCGGCCGCTCCGCCGACGGCGGCGCCCAGCGGTGCAGCCAGCGGACGCGGTCCCGGTCGATCCCGCAGTTGGTCACGAGTGCGCCGAAGCCCGGAACGCGCAGCTGCCCCCCGTGGGTGTGGCCGCACAGCAGCAGGTCGTAGCCGTCGGCGGCGAACCGGTCGAGCACCCGCGGCTCGGGGGCGTGCACCACGCCGATCCGGAGGTCGGCGGTGGGGTCGGCGGGACCGGCCACGCGGTCGTAGCGGTCGCGCTTCAGGTGGGGGTCGTCGAGGCCGGCGAAGACGATCCGCCGTCCGTCGACGGTCAGCTCGCCGGTGCGGTTGGTGAGGTCCAGCCAGCCCCGGCGGGTGAAGCCGTCCCGGAGGTCGCGCCACGGCAGCTCGAGGCCGTGCACCCGCTTGTGGTCCTTCTTGAAGTATTTCAGCGGGTTCTTCGGCCGCGGCGCGTAGTAGTCGTTGCTGGAGGTGACGAACGCCCCCGGGCGGTCCAGCAGCCGGTCCAGCGCCGACAGCGTCGGGCCGACCGCGTCGAAGCCGGCCAGGTTGTCGCCGGTGTCGACCACCAGGTCGGGCCGCAGGTCGGCGAGACCGGCCAGCCACAGCTGCTTGGAGCGCTGCCCCGCGGTCATGTGGATGTCGGAGACGTGCAGCACCGTCAGCGGCGCGGACCCCGGGGCCAGCACGGGCACGTCGAAGCGGCGCAGCGTCCAGCGGGTCCGCTCGTAGAGGCCGGCGTAGGCCACGGTGGCCGCGCCGGAGGCGATCGCCGCGGTGGGGAGAGCGGTGTACCAGCGCACGGTTGTCGAGGGTACGGGCGCCGGGCGGGACGGCGCCGTGTCAGGCTGGGGGAGTGCCCGAGCCCGCAGAGCAGAACCTCAAGGACCGGCTGCGCGCCGACCTGACCTCGGCCATGAAGGCCCGCGACGAGCTGCGCACCGCGACCCTGCGGATGGCGCTGGCCGCCATCAGCGCCGAGGAGGTCGCCGGCAAGCAGGCGCGCGAGCTCTCCGGTGAGGAGGTGCAGGCCGTCGTCCGCCGGGAGGCCAAGAAGCGCCGCGAGGCCGCGGAGGCCTTCGCCACCGCCGGGCGGGCCGAGCAGGCCGAGCGCGAGCGGGCCGAGGAGGGCGTGCTCGCCGGCTACCTGCCCGCCCAGCTCGGCGACGCCGACCTCGCCGCGCTGGTCGCCGACGTCATCACGCGCACCGGCGCCGCCGGCATGAAGGACATGGGCAAGGTCATGGGCGCCGCGCAGGGCGCCGTCGCCGGCCGCGCCGAGGGCTCCCGGATCGCCGCCGAGGTCCGCCGCCAGCTCGGCTAGGGGCTCGGGCGCCCGGGGGATCAGCCGCCGTTGCCGGGGCCGCCCCCGCCGCCGTTCCCCGGATCGCCGCCGCCGTCGTCCCCGCCGCCGTCACCGCCGCCGTCCTGACCGCCGTCCTGACCGCCGTCCTGACCGCCGCCCTGGTCGGCCGGGGGCGGGGTGCCCCCGTCGCCCGCGGCCGGGTCCGGCGCCGGCACGTAGGCCGAGCCGTTGCTCACCTGGATGGTGACGACCTGGTCGGGGGTGGCCCGGGTGCCGGCCGCGGGGTCGGTGCCGAGCACGGCGCCCTCGGGCTGGTCGCTGTCGACCTCGACGACGTCGTAGTCGAACCCGGCGCCGCTGAGGGCCGCCTGGCAGCCGCTGATCGACGAGCAGCCGGGCACCTGCCGGGTGTTGCCGTTCTGGGTGACGGGGTCGGCCGGGGGGAACGGCACGGCGGGCTGGCCGCCGAGGATGGGCGCCATCGCGTCGTGCCAGATGGTGGCGCCCTTGCCGCCGCCGAAGCCGCCGACGTTCTGGTTCTGCTTCGGGTTGAGCACCATCACGCTGGCCGTGTACTGCGGGGTGTAGCCCACGAACGCCACCGAGAAGTTGCTCTGCGAGGTCCCGGTCTTGCCGGCGATCTGGTGACCGGGCACGTAGGCGCGCGACCCCGTCTGGCCGCTGTGGCCCGGCTCGACGTCCTTGCGGAGCATCTGGTTCATCGTGGTGGCCACGCCGGAGGGGATCGCGTTGGGCGTGCACGAGTCGCCCGACACGACCGGCTCGCCGTCGCGCATCAGGGGCTGGCCGTCGCGGTCGAGGATCGCGGTCACCGGGGTCGGGTCGCACTGGGTGCCGTTGGCGGCCAGCGTGCTGTAGGCGCTGGCGAGGTCCAGCGGGCTGGTCGGCTCGGCGCCGAGGGTGAACGACCCCCGGTTCTCGGCGATGATCGTGTCGGCCGAGTCGACGGTGAAGTTCATGCCCATGCGCTCGGCGATCCGCACCGGCGCCTCCACGCTGCCGAGGGCGTCCTCGAGGGCGAGGAAGTAGGTGTTCGAGGACATGTAGAGCGCGCGCTCCATGTCCAGGGTCGACGGGTAGTTGCCCGCGTTGCCCACCGAGTACGGCCGGGAGCCGTTCTTGTAGACCCGGGAGACGTACGGGTCGCTGGTGGTGATCGTGTAGTACTGCGAGTAGCCCTGCTCCAGCGCGGCCGCGGCGGTGAAGACCTTGTAGGTCGAGCCCGAGCCCTGGCTGTAGGCGGTGTTGAGGACGACGGACTCGCAGTCGGGCTCGGCACAGCCGAAGCGCCGGTTGACGCTCATCGCCAGCACGTGCCCGGTGCCCGGCTCCACCGCCGTGTACATGCCGGCCAGCGGGTCGCCCATGGGCAGCGTGTTCAGCACCGCCTGGTCGCCGGCGGCCTGCATGTCCGGCCGCAGCGTGGTCTGGATGGTCAGGCCGCCGCTCTCCAGCTCGGTGCGGGTCAGGCCGAGGGTGTTGATCAGGTACTGCTCGAGGTAGGCGCAGAAGAAGCCGCCGATGGCGGCGTCGATGCACCCGTTCGGCGGCGCCTGGCCGGGGACGACGGCGACCGGCGTGCCGGCGATCGCGTCGTGGTCGGCCTGCTCGATGTGCCCGAGGTCCAGCATCCGCTTGAGCACCTGGTCACGGCGGACCTGGGCGTTCTCCGGGTTGGTGATCGGGTCGTCGTTGGCCGGGCTCTGCACCAGACCCGCGAGCATCGCCGCCTGCGGCAGCGTGAGGTCCGCGGCGTTCACGCTGAAGTACGTCTGGGCGGCGGCCTGGATGCCGTAGGCGCCGTGCCCGAAGTACACGATGTTCAGGTAGCGGGTGAGGATCTCGTCCTTGGAGTAGGTCTCCTCCAGGGCCAGTGCCAGCCGCGCCTCGCGCAGCTTCCGCGACAGGCCGGCCGACCCCTCCTGCTCGATGGCGGCCGCCCGCTCCTCCGCGGTGTCGGCGGTCTCCAGCAGGGTCTGCTTGACCAGCTGCTGGGTCAGCGTCGAGCCGCCCTCCCGCACGCTGCCGGCGGCCACGTTGGTCGCCAGCGCGCGCAGGGTGCCCTGCACGTCCAGGCCGTTGTGCGAGTAGAAGCGCGAGTCCTCGATGTCGACCAGGGCCTGCTTCATGATCGGCGAGATCTGGTCGGCGGTGACCACCGTGCGGTTGTTCTTGAAGAACTCGGTGATCAGGGAACCGTCGGCGGCGAGCACGCGGCTGTTGCCGGCCGGGGTCGCGTCGGTCAGCTCGACCGGCAGGGCGTCGAGCAGCGACGCGGAGTTGCGCGCCACCAGACCGGTGCCGCCGATCCAGGGCAGCAGCATGCCGGCCAGCAGGGCGCCGGCCAGGACGATCGACCCGGCCAGCTTGGCCAGGACGGACGCGCGCGAGGGTGCAGCAGAGGTCGACATCGCTACCGAATGTACGTGCCGGCGGCGTGTCGGACGCCTGATCAGGCGCGGCGCGCGGGCAGCACCCGGGTCCGGGGGATCCCGGTCGGCGTGTCGCCGTCCGGGCCGGTCAGCTCGGCGGCCATGAGCCGCAGTCCGTCGACGTCGTGCACGTCGCCCGCGGCCGCCGGCACGACCCGGACGGCGACCTCCGGGTGGGCGCTGGTGAACCGGTCGGCCAGCCGCTGCTCGCGGGTGGCCTGCTGCATCCGCTCGGCGTGCACCCGCAGCGCCCCGGCGGCCAGCTCGGCCTGCGGGCCGCCGGCCTCGGCGACCGCCTCGGCGGCGGCCTCGGCACGGGTGGCCGACAGCACGCTGCTGGCCGGCGGGTGGGCGCGGTTGAGCACCAGGCCGGCCAGCGGCATCCCCTCGGCCGACAGCCGGTCGACGAAGTAGCTGGCCTCGCGCAGCGCGTCCGGCTCCGGGGTGGCGACCACGACGAACCAGGTGCCCGGGCGGCGCAGCAGCTCGTAGGTCGCGGTCGCCCGCTCGCGGAAGCCGCCGAACATGGTGTCGAGCGCGGCCACGAAGGCGGAGATGTCGCGCAGCAGCTGGCCGCCGAGGATCTTGCTGATGATCCGGCTGAAGACGAGGAACCCGGCGCCGACCAGCCGCATCCCGGCCCGCCCGCCGGCCCGCGCCGGGGCGGTGAGCAGCCGGATCATGGTGCCGTCGAGGAAGCGGCCCATCCGGTTGGGGGCGTCGAGGAAGTCCAGTGCCGACCGCGACGGCGGGGTGTCGACGATGATCAGGTCCCATTGCTCGCTGGCCCGCAGCTGACCCAGCTTCTCCATCGCCATGTACTCCTGCGTGCCGGCGAAGGACGAGGACAGCGACTGGTAGAAGGGGTTGGCCAGGATCTGCTCGGCCCGCTCCGGGGTCGAGTGCGCGGCGACGACGTCGTCGAACGTCCGCTTCATGTCCAGCATCATCGCGTGCAGCTCGCCCGGCGCCCCCGGGACGTCGACCCGCCGCGGCTCGTTGTCCAGCTCCACCAGGCCCAGTGACTGGGCCAGCCGGCGGGCCGGGTCGATGGTGAGGACGACGACGCTGCGGCCGGCGTCGGCAGCGGCCAGGGCCAGTGCCGCCGACGTCGTCGTCTTGCCCACGCCCCCGGCGCCGCAGCACACCACGATGCGGGTCTCGGGGTCGGCGATCAGCGCGGCGAGGTCCATCGGCAGCGCCGGGCGGACGGTGGCCGGCCGCGGGGCACCCCGCCGCGGCTGCTCGGCGGGCGCCGCGGTCTCCCCGGCGTCGGTGGGGTCCGCGCTCACGCTGCGACCTCGCTGCGCACGTGCTCCTCCAGGCGCTCGGCCAGCTCGAACAGGCAGGACAGGTCGATCGGCCCGGTGAGCATCGGCAGCTCGACCGTCGGCCGGCCCAGCGCGTCGATGTCGTCGCGGAGCTCGTCCTGGGCGGCCCAGCGCTGCGCGTGCTCGACCGCCTCGGCGGCCAGGGCGTCGGCCAGCGTGGCGCCGTCCGGCAGGGAGACGGTGGCCAGCGCCGGCGCCAGGTCGGCGCCGGTGAGCTCGCCGGCGGCCGCCCGGGTGAGCCCCTCGGGCGGCAGCAGCGGCTCGGTGGCCATGTTGACGATGACCGAGCCGACCGGCAGCCCGGCCGCGGTGAGCTCGTCGATCGCGTCGGCGGTCTCCTGGACCGGCATGTCCTCGAGCAGGGTGACCAGGTGCACCGCCGTCTGCGGCGACTTGAGCACGGCCATGACGCCGTCGCTCTGGGTCTTGATGGGGCCGGAGCGGGTGAGCTCGGCCATCTCCCCGGTGACCCCGAGGAACCGGGTGATCCGGCCCGTGGGCGGGGCGTCGACGACGACCGCGTCGTACACGCGCTGGCCGTCCTTGCGGCGGGTGACCGCCTCCTTGATCTTCCCCGTGAGCAGCACGTCGCGGAGGCCCGGCGCGATCGTGGTGGCGAAGTCGATGGCGCCCATCTTGCGCAGCGCCCGGCCGGCCCGGCGCAGGTTGTAGAACATCTCGAGGTACTCGAGCAGCGCCTCCTCGACGTCGATCGCGAGGGCGCGGACCTCGCCGCCGCCGCGCGTGACGGCGACCCGGCGCTCTTCGTAGGGCAGCGGCGGGGTGTCGAAGAGCTGGGCGATGCCCTGCCGGCCCTCGGTCTCCACGAGCAGCACGGAGCGCCCGTCGGCGGCCAGCGCGAGGGCGAGCGCGGCGGCGACCGTGGTCTTGCCGGTACCGCCCTTGCCGGTCACGACGTGACAGCGCACGGGGAAGGGTTCGGTACTCACCCCCGCCAGCCTAGAAGGCAGAAGGACCTCCCTGCCCGCCCAGCACTCGCGGGCTCGCGCTGGGGCCCTGCAGGGAGACCGGCTCGCAGGGGCGCGGCGGTCCCGGGGACGGGGTCGCGGGGCTGCGCTAGCGTCGGCGCCATGAGCCAACCGGTCCGGCAGAAGTGGGAGTACGCGACCATCCCGCTGCTCATCCACAACACCAAGGCGATCCTCGACTCCTGGGGCGTCGACGGCTGGGAGCTGGTGACCGTCCTGCCCGGGCCCGGTGGCGCCGAGCAGCTGGTCGCCTACCTCAAGCGCCCCGCGAGCTGAGGCCGCCGTCGTGACCGTCCCCGAGACGCAGAGCTGGACCGCCCGCCTGGCCGAGCTCGGCATCCGGCTGCCGCCCGTGGCCGCGCCGGTCGCCTCGTACGTGCCGGCGGTGCGCAGCGGCCAGTTCGTCTTCACCTCCGGGCAGCTGCCCTTCGTCGACGGCGGCCTGCGCCGCACCGGCAAGGTGGGCGGCTCGGTGGACGTCGAGGACGCCGCCCACGACGCGAAGCTGTGCGCGCTCAACGCGCTCGCGGCGATCGACGAGCTGGTCGGCCTGGACTCCGTCGCCCGCGTGGTCCGGGTGGTCGGCTACGTGGCCAGCGCCGAGGGCTTCACCGGCCAGCCGCGGGTGGTCAACGGCGCCAGCGAGCTGCTGGGCAAGGTGTTCGGGCCGGCCGGCCAGCACGCCCGCTCGGCGATCGGCGTCGCGGAGCTGCCCCTCGGTGCCCCGGTCGAGGTCGAGCTGACGGTGGAGCTCCGGGCGTGACCGAGCCGCGCCAGGCGGCCACCGTGCTGCTGCTGCGCGACGGGCACCCGGGCCTGGAGGTCTACCTCCTCCGCCGCACCCGCGGCATGCCCTTCGCCGGCGGGATGACCGCCTATCCCGGCGGCGGTGTCGACCCGCGCGACGGCGACACCGAGATCGCCTGGGCCGGCCCGTCGCCGGCCGAGTGGGCGGTCGCCTTCCGCTGCAGCGAGCGGATCGCCCGCGAGCTGGTGTGCGCCGCCGTCCGCGAGACGTTCGAGGAGGCCGGCGTCCTGCTGGCCGGACCGGCCGACGGTCCGGCCGGCGTGCTCGACGTCTCCGGCGACGAGTGGGAGGCGCAGCGGCAGGCGCTGCTGACCCGCGAGCTCTCGCTCGCCGAGCTGCTGGCCGGCCGCGGCCTGGCGGTCCGCTCGGACCTGCTGCGGCCCTTCGCGCACTGGGTGACCCCGCCGGTGGAGCCGCGGCGCTACGACACCAAGTTCTTCGCCGCCGCGCTGCCCCCGGGGCAGGAAGCCCGGCACGTCTCCGGCGAGGCCGACGAGGCCAGCTGGCTGACGCCGACCGCGGCGCTGCACGAGCTGTCCGCCGGCACCCGGCCGATGCTGCCGCCGACGATCCACACGCTGACCCAGCTCGAGCCCTTCGCCGACGTCGCGGCGGCGCTGGCCGGCTCGCCGCCCGAGCAGCTGTACCCGATCAGCCCGACCTTCGAGGAGACCCCCGAGGGCCGCGACGCGGTGCTGCCCGACGGCACCCGGATCCGCCTGGTCGTGCCGCTTCCATCGTGATCCTCCGGATCACACCGCGGCCAGGTGCCGTCCCCGGTTCGCGCTGAGCTCCCCTCGGCCCTCCGACCGGGAGCCCTCCGGGCCCCGCGCTCGGACGACCGGCACACCGCGGCCAGGTGCCGTCCCCGGTTCGGGCTGAGCTGCCCTCGGCCCTCCGACCGGCCATGGGCAGCAAGCACTGTGCGCCGGGTGCCCGGTCCTCGTCGGGACCGGGCACCCGGCGCACGGTGTTCGTGTCGGGGAACTCGGCTCAGCGCGCGCGACGGCGCAGGCGCTCCTCGTCGAGGACGACGACCGACTTGCCCTGCAGCTGGATCCAGCCGCGGTGCACGAAGTCGGCCAGTGCCTTGTTGACCGTCTCGCGCGAGGCGCCGACCAGCTGGGCCAGCTCCTCCTGCGTGAGGTCGTGCTTGACCCGCAGGCCGTCGCTCTCCCGGCTGCCGAACCGGTCGGCCATCTGCAGCAGCGCCTTGGCCACGCGGCCGGGGACGTCGGTGAAGATCAGGTCGGCGACGGAGTCGTTCGTGCGACGCAGCCGCCGGGCCAGCACCTGGAGCAGCTTCTCGCCGATCTCCGGGTGGCTCTCGATCCACGGGCGCAGCACCGTCTGCGGCATCTTCGCCAGCTTCACGTCGGTCACCGCGGTGGCGGTCGCCGTGCGCGGGCCGGGGTCGAACACCGACAGCTCGCCGAACTGGTCGGACGGGCCCATGACGGCCAGCACGTTCTCGCGGCCGTCGGGGGAGCGCTTGGACAGCTTGATCTTGCCCGACATGACGATGTACAGGCTGTCGCCGGGCTCACCCTCGTTGAAGACCACCCGCCCCCGCGGCAGGGACAGCGTCTCCAGCCGGCTGGCGACCGGGGCCACGGCTTCTTCCGACAGCCCCTGGAAGAGCCCGGACTGGGCCAGCACCTCGTCCACTACGCGTCCTCTCGACCATTCTCGGTATCGCACCGATCACCCACGGCGACTCCAGCACGGCGTCCGCCGGGAGTCGATCATCGGTGAGTCTAGGGGGCTGTGCCCACGATCACCCGATCGGTGGGACGGCGGCCGACCCCGAAGGGTGAGGACGGCGGGTCGTCGGCGACCCCTCAGACCACCGGCGGCGTGGCCTTCTGCACCCGCGACCGGCGGCGTCGACGCCAGCGCGTCATGGCCCGGCGGATCCCCGAGCGGGCCAGCGTGTCGACCTCGCCGGGGGAGGCGGTGTCGATGAACTCGGCGACCTCGCGACCGCTGGTCGGCCGGCGCAGCGGCTCCTCGACCCGCTCCATGACCAGCAGGAAGGCGATGAGCAGCGGGGGGAACAGGATGACGATGAGGGCGACCACCGCAACCTCCTCGTGTTCGTCTCGGCCCGTCTCGAGGGCGATCGGCAGGGCGTCCGCCGGCGGCGGGCGCCATCGCCCACCGTCCGACGCCGGTCGCGGACATACCCGCAGCGGCCCGCCCGCAGTGCACCGGAGGACGGAGCGGTCCGCCGCGATGATGACACGGCCCCGGCACCGTCAGCCGCTCCGCCTACCCTCGATCGCGTGTCCTCGCCGGTGTACGCGCGTCCCGTCCCGCCCCGCCCGGCACCGGCCCGGCGGACCGCCGCCCGCGGCGGTGTGCCGTTCGACCCCGACGAGACGCCGCTCGCGCGTACCCGCCGCGCCCGCCGCATGGCCCGCGAGCTGGCGGAGATCCATCCCGACGCGCACTGCGAGCTCGACTTCACCAACGCCTTCGAGCTGCTGGTCGCCACGGTGTTGTCGGCCCAGACCACCGACAAGATGGTCAACAAGGTGACCCCGGGCCTGTTCGCCCGCTATCCCGACGCGTTCGCCCTCGCCGGCGCCGACCGGGAGGAGCTCGAGGCGATCCTCAAGCCCACCGGCTTCTTCCGGGCCAAGGCCAACTCCGTCCTCGGGCTGTCCCAGGCGCTGGTCGAGCGGTTCGACGGCGAGGTCCCCGGCCGGCTGGCCGACCTCGTCACGCTCCCGGGCGTGGGCCGCAAGACCGCCAACGTCGTCCTGGGCAACGCCTTCGACGTGCCCGGGCTGACCGTCGACACCCACTTCGGCCGGCTGGTCCGCCGCTTCGGCTGGACCGCGGAGGAGGACCCGGTCAAGGTCGAGGCGGAGATCGCCGAGCTGATCCCCAAGCGGGAGTGGACCATGTTCAGCCACCGCGTGATCTTCCACGGCCGGCGGGTCTGCCACGCGAAGAAGGCCGCCTGCGGTGCGTGCGGCCTGGCCCGCTGGTGCCCGTCGTACGGGATCGGGCCGACCGATCCGGAGGCGGCGCTGAAGCTGGTCAAGACCCCGGCCGCCTCGGACACCGAGTGAGCACCGCCCGCCGGGCGGCGGCCCTGCTCGCCGCCGTCGTGCTCGCCGTGGTCCTCGCCGGGTGCACGGGCACCGGGGACGGCGGCACCGCCGGCCCGTCGGCCGCGCCGACGGCCGAGGGCTTTCCCGAGGACACCGCGCTCGGGGCCTGCCCCGAGCAGCCGGACCGGCCCGCGGACGGCGCCGAGACGCTGCCCGCGATGACCCTGCCCTGCCCGGGCGGGGGCACCCTCGACCTCGCCCGCGCCCCCGGCGTGCCCACGGTGGTCAACCTGTGGGCCAGCTGGTGCGGGCCGTGCCGCGAGGAGCTGCCGCTGGTGCAGGAGCTGGCCGACGTCGCCGGCGACCGGCTGGGCGTCGTCGGCGTCATCAGCCGGGACGGCGCGCCGCAGGCCGACGCCTTCGCCGAGGAGGCCGGGGCCACCTTCCCGGCCGCGTTCGACGAGGACGGCGCGCTGATGGCCGAGCTCGGGCTGGTCGGCCTGCCCTACACCTACCTGCTCGACGCCGAGGGCGGCATCGCCTATGTCCAGGCCGGGCCCGTCGACTCGGTGCAGGAGTTCCGCGACCTGGTGGCCGAGCACCTGGGGGTGACGCTGTGAGCACCGCACCGGTGCTGCCGCCCTCCGGCGGCGAGCTCCCGGCCTACCTGCAGCGGCTGGTCGCCTCCGCCGGGGAGCTCCCGCTGCGGCACCGCATGCAGCAGCGCACCGCCACCGCCCGCCGCTCGGCGGTGCTGATCCTGTTCGGCGAGGGGCCGCACGGCGCCGACGTGCTGCTCATCGAGAAGTCCGCGCACCTGCGCACCCACGCCGGGCAGCCGGCCTTCCCCGGCGGCGGCGCCGACCCCGGCGACGACTACCCGGTCGGCACGGCGCTGCGCGAGGCGCAGGAGGAGGCCGGCATCGACCCCGACGGGGTGCGGGTGCTGACCACGCTGCCCGAGCTGTTCCTCGGCCCGTCGGACAACGTCGTCGTCCCCGTCGTCGCCTGGTGGGACGACCCGCGCGACGTGCTCGTCGGCGACCCGCGCGAGGTCGCCCGCGTGGCCCGGGTGCCGCTGGCCGACCTCGTCGACCCGGCCAACCGCTTCCGCAGCCGCCACCCCTCGGGCTACCTGGGGCCGGCCTTCGAGGTGGCCGGGATGTACGTGTGGGGGTTCACCGCCGGGCTCCTGGACGCCGTCCTCGAGGCCGCCGGGCTCGCCCGGCCGTGGAACCGCGACGACGTCCGGCCCCTGCCGCGCGACATCGCCGAGATGGCGCGGCGCTCCGAGGGCGCCCGCCGGCCGGGGCCGCTGCCGGGCTCGGTCGACGCCGGGGGCGAGGAGGACGCCGCCGCGCCGACCGTCGCCGACCGCGCGCCGGACGGCCCCGGGACGCGTACGGTTCCCGGGCGATGACCGCAGCGGCGACGACGAGCGGGCGACGGCGGGTGCACCGGCGGGGTGCGGCGCTGCTCGCCGGCTGCCTGCTGGCCGGCGGCGTGCTCGCCGGCTGCGGGGAGGACGCCGACCAGGTGGGCGGCGACACCGGGGCGCAGGCCTCGGCCGACCCGTCGCTGGGCACGGTGACCACCGACGCCGAGGGCGTGCAGGAGGTCACCATCGAGACCCCCGACGACTACGTCTTCGTGCCCGACTCGTTCACCGTCGCCCCCGGGCGGGTGCGGCTGACGGTGCGCAACGTCGCCGAGCAGATGACGCACAACTTCCGGTTCACCCCCGGTCAGGGCCCGGAGGAGATCCCCGAGCAGATCCCGGTCCTCTCCCCGGGCGAGAGCCAGACCATCGAGTTCGAGGTCACCGCGACCGGCGACCACCCCTTCGAGTGCAGCTTCCACGTGCAGTTGCAGCAGGTCGGCACGATGACGGTCGCCGGCTGACGATGTCCTTCGTCGACCTGGCCCTCATCGCCCTCGCCCTGGCGTTCGCCTTCTCCGGCTTCCGCCAGGGGCTGCTGGCCTCGGCCGCGTCCTTCCTGGGCTTCTTCGGTGGTGCGGTGCTCGGCGCCCAGCTGTCCGGCCCGGTCGTCGACAGCGTCGAGAGCCCGGTGGCCCAGGTGTTCACGGCGCTGGTCGTCGTCCTCGCCGGGGCGCTCCTCGGCCAGCTGCTGGCGGGCGCGGTCGGCCGGGCGGTGCGCTCGCGGGTCACCTGGGAGCCGGCCAAGGTCGTCGACTCGATCGCCGGTGCCGGCCTGTCCGCCGTCGCGGTGCTGCTCGTCGCGTGGATGGTCGCCACCCCGCTGGCCAGCGCGCCGTTCCCGCAGGTGGCCAGCCAGGTGCGGCAGTCCGCGCTGGTGCAGGCGGTCGACCGCAGCGTTCCCGACGTCGTCCGGGCGGTGTACGACTCGCTGCGGGAGGCCATCGCCCGGCGCGGCCTGCCCGACGTGCTGGACCCGCTCACCCCCACCCAGGTGCCCGAGGTGCCGGCGCCGGACCCGGCGCTGGCCGGCAGTCCGGTGGTCGACCAGGTCCGCGGCTCGGTGGTCAAGGTCAGCGGCGTGGCGCCCTCGTGCTCGCGGCAGATCGACGGCTCGGGATTCGTCTACGCGCCCGAGCGGGTCATGACCAACGCCCACGTGCTGGCGGGCGTCGTGGACCCGGTGGTGCTCGCCGAGGGCGAGGAGTACGAGGCCATCCCGGTGTACGTCGACGAGGAGACCGACGTCGCCGTCCTCGCCGTGCCCGACCTGCCGCAGGTGCCGCTGACCTTCGCCGCCGACCCGGTCGGCCAGGGCGCCGACGCGATCGTCATGGGCTATCCCGGCGGCGGCGGGCTGTTCGTGGGCCCGGCGCGGGTGCGCGACCGCACGGAGATCAGTGGGCCGGACTTCCGCAACCACCAGACCGTGCTGCGCGACGTCTACGTGCTGCGCGGCGAGGTGCGCTCCGGCAACTCCGGGGGGCCGCTGTTCGACCGCAACGGCCACGTGCTCGGAGTGGTCTTCGCCTCGTCGGTCGACGACCCGCTCACCGGCTACGCGCTGACCTACGAGCAGGTCTCGCGGGCGGCGACGGCCGGCCAGACGGCGACCGACCCGGTGGCCACGGGCGCCTGCGAATAAAGGACCCCGTCGCCCCCCACGCCTCGCAGGCTCGGCGCGGGACCCTGCGACGGGGCCGCCGTCGCCCCCCACGCCTCGCAGGCTCGGCGCGGGACCCTGCGACGGGGCCGCCGTCGCCCCCCACGCCTCGCAGGCTCGGCGCGGGACCGCCATTCGCGCGCGAACGGCGGTCAGGCCGTGGCCCACCGCGTCAGGGCGGCGTTGACCTCGTCGGGGGTCTCCTCCTGGGGGAAGTGGCCCACGCCGGGCAGGGACCGCCACTCGTAGGCGCCGGCGACGTAGCGCCCCGAGCCCTCGGCGGTGGAGGGCAGCACGCAGGCGTCGAGCTCGCCGTGCAGCTGCAGGGTGGGGGCGGTGATCGGCGCGGACATCCGGCGGGCGTACCGCAGCCCGTCGGGGCGCAGCTGGGAGCGGCCGGCCCACCGGAAGTACTCCATCGAGCCGTAGGCGGCCTGCGGGATGCGGGCGGCCGACCGGTACCGGTCCACGGCCTCGGCGAATCCGGCGGTGTGCGTCCAGTCCGGGCCCGCCCAGCGCCGCATGAGGTCGGCGACGGGGTCGTCGTCGGCCCGGGTGAGCCGGCGCTCGGGCAGCCGCGGGATCTGCGCGCCCAGGAAGTGCCGCCAGGCGCGCCGCTGCCGCGGATCGCGCATGCCGGCCCGCAGCAGCCGGGGGTGGGCCATCGACAGCACCACCAGCCGGCGGACGCTGCGCGGGTGCAGGGCGGCCATCGTCCAGGCCACCAGCCCACCCCAGTCGTGCCCGACGACCACGGCGTCGCGCTCGCCCAGCGCGCGCACGAGCGCCGCCATGTCCGCGGCCGCCGTCGGCAGGTCGTAGCCGCGCGGGGGCTTGTCACTGGCGCCGTAGCCGCGCAGGTCGGGTGCGACGGCGTGCAGGCCGGCCGCGGCCAGCGCGGGCAGCTGCGCGCGCCAGGTCCACCAGTACTGCGGGAACCCGTGCAGCAGCAGCACCAGCGGGCCCTCACCGGCCTCGGCGACGTGCAGCCGGACGCCGTTGGCCGACAGGTCCCGGTGCTGCCAGGGGCCCGGCAGCAGGACGCTGGTGGCGTCGGGCCGCCCCTCCTCGGGCGAGGTCACCGGGGGAGGGGACCGGTCAGACCAGGTAGGTGTCGGGGGAGCGCCGCTCCACCTTGCCGTTGCTGATGGTGGGCAGGTCTCGGCGCCGGGCGCCGGGGGCCTCGCGGTGCATGACGTCGGGCAGCTCGCGCAGCGACTCGAGGGTGCGCTCGGGCTTGTCGATCCGCTTGATCATCCGGAGGCCGATCAGTGCGGCGAGCCCGGCGATGAGGGCGAGTCCGACCGTGACGATCAGGTAGGACACCCAGCGGGGGAGGCCGAGCCAGGTGAGGAACTCGGCCAGGGTGACGAACAGGTAGATGCCGGCGAAGGCCAGCAGCACGCCGGCGACGGCGAACAGCGCGACGCTCACGCCGGCCTTCTTCGCCGAGCGGCCGATCTCGGCCTTGGCCAGCTCGATCTCGCTGCGGATGAGCGTGGAGACGTCGGCCATCGCGCTCTGCACGAGCGTGCCGATGGAGGGCTCCTCCGCGCCGGCGGGCCGGCCCTGCGACGGGGACGACGATGCGCTGTGGGCCACGGGGGCTTCCTCCAGTTCGACGGTGCGGACCCCATGATCGTGCCGGATGCCGGCCCGGAGCGCGCGCCCCGGTCGGGTGAGCGGAGGCCGGGAGCGCAGGAAACCTGCGCTCCCGGCCTCCGCCTCAGTCGTCGGAGGGGCTGGCGGGCAGCTTCTCCTTGATCAGGTTCATGACCGAGTCGTCGGTCAGCGTGGTGACGTCGCCCAGCTCGCGGTTCTCCGCCACGTCGCGCAGCAGCCGGCGCATGATCTTGCCGGAGCGGGTCTTGGGCAGCTCCTGCACGACCATGATCTGCCGCGGCTTGGCGATCGGGCCGATGTCGCGGGCCACGTGGTTGCGCAGCGTCTGCACCAGGTCGTCGCCGGAGGCCCCTTCCCCCTGGTGCTCGGCGCTGCCGCGCAGGATGACGAAGGCGACGATGCCCTGCCCGGTGGTCGGGTCGCTGGCGCCCACGACCGCGGCCTCGGCCACCGTCGGGTGCGCCACCAGCGAGGACTCCACCTCGGTGGTGGAGATGCGGTGCCCGGAGACGTTCATGACGTCGTCCACCCGGCCCAGCAGCCAGATGTCGCCGTCGGGGTCCTTCTTGGCGCCGTCGCCGGCGAAGTAGACGTTGTTCCCGAACCGCGACCAGTAGGTGTCGACGTAGCGGTCGTCGTCGCCCCAGATGGTGCGCAGCATCGAGGGCCACGGCTCGGTGAGCACCAGCAGGCCCGTGGTGTCGTCGGGCAGCTCGTTGCCCTCGTCGTCGACGACCTTGGCCGAGATGCCGGGGAATGGCGTCTGCGCGCTGCCGGGCTTGAGGTCGGTGACGCCGGGCAGCGGCGTGATCATGTGCGCGCCGGTCTCGGTCTGCCACCAGGTGTCGACGATCGGGCAGCGCCCGCCGCCGATGTGCTCGTGGTACCAGAGCCAGGCCTCGGGGTTGATCGGCTCACCGACCGAGCCGAGCACCCGCAGGCTGGACAGGTCGTGGCCCTGGGGGACGTCCTCGCCCCACTTCATGAAGGTCCGGATCACCGTCGGCGCGGTGTAGAGGATCGACACCCGGTACTTGGCGACGATCTCCCACCAGCGGCCGCGGTGCGGCGTCTCGGGGGTGCCCTCGTACATGACCGAGGTGGCCCGGTTGGCCAGCGGGCCGTAGACGATGTAGCTGTGGCCGGTGACCCAGCCGACGTCGGCGGCGGTCCAGTAGACGTCGGTGTCGGGCTTGAGGTCGAACGTGGCCCAGTGCGTGTAGGCGACCTGGGTCAGGTAGCCGCCGGAGGTGTGCAGGATCCCCTTGGGCTTCGCCGTCGTGCCCGACGTGTACATGATGTAGAGCGGGTGCTCGGCGTCGAACGCCTCGGGCGTGTGCTCCGGCGACTGCTCGGCCACGACGTCGTGCCACCACAGGTCGCGGCCCTCGGTCCACTCGACGTCCTGCTCGGTGCGCTTGACCACCAGCACGTTGCGCACGCCCTCGGTGCGGGTCAGCGCGTCGTCGACGGCCGGCTTCAGCGCGCTGGGCGCGCCCCGGCGGTAGCCGCCGTCGGCGGTGATGACGAGGACGGCGCCGGCGTCGGTGATCCGGCTGGCCAGCGCGTCGGCGGAGAAGCCGCCGAACACGACCATGTGCACCGCGCCGATCCGGGCGCAGGCGAGCATCGCGATGACCGTCTCGGGGATCATCGGCATGTAGATGGCCACCCGGTCGCCGGCCTGCACCCCGAGCTCGAGCAGCGCGTTCGCCGCCCGGCAGACCTCCTGGGTGAGCTCGGCGTAGGTGAGCGTGCGGGTGTCGCCCGGCTCGCCCTCCCAGTGGTAGGCGACCTGGTCGCCGTGGCCGGCCTCGACGTGCCGGTCCAGGCAGTTGTAGGCGACGTTGAGCTTCCCGCCGACGAACCACTTCGCGAACGGCGGGTTGCTCCAGTCGAGGACCTGGTCCCACTCCTGGGCCCAGCTCAGCCGGCGGGCGGCGGACTCCCAGAAGGCCAGCCGGTCGCGGCCGGCCTCCTCGTACACCTCGGGGCCGACGTTGGCCTGCGCGGCCAGCGCCTCCGGCGCCGGGAACCGGCGGCCCTCCACCCCGGTCGACTCGCTCATGCGGTGTCCCTCCCGATGTCCAGTGCTCCGCACCACACCGTATGGCCCCCGCGCCCTCCCCGTCTGCCCGGTCTTCCGACGGTCGGCGAGAATCCCGGGGTGACCGGTCCGGCGAGCCCCCAGGCGGCGGTGGCGGGGCGCGTGCCGGGCGCCGCGGCGCTGGGCCTGCGGGTGCCGCCGTCGGCCGTCGTCGTCCCGGCGACGTCCCTGGCCGACCCGGGGTGGACGGCGCAGCGCCTGGCCGACCTCGCCGTCCGCTACCGCACCGGCGACCGGCGGGTGCTCGCGACGGTGTGGTGGTACTCGGCGTCGGCGGTGCTGCTCACCCCGCCGCTGGCCGGGCTGGTGACCGGCCGGCCGCTGTCCGCGCGGCTCGACGACCTCTCCCTCGCCCTGCTGGCCGGCAGCACGCCGGTGGCGGCGGAGTCGGCGGCGCCCGACCGCGGCGACCTCGCCGCCGACCTGCGGACGACGCTGGCCGCGGTCGTCGCCGCGGTGGCCGAGGCCGGCGGCACCCGGGAGCGGCCGCTGTGGGCGATCGCCACCGACTCCCTGGCCAACCGGCTGCTCGCCCTCGGCCGGGCGGTCGGGGACGTCGCGGCGGCAACCGCGGTGGCCGCGCCGCTGGCCGCCGCGGTGGGCCCGCCGCTGCCGGGGCCGCGGTACGTCGACGTGGGCGCGCCGCCGGTCCGGTTCACCCGGCGGGCCTCGTGCTGCCTGCTCTACCGGCTGCCGGCCGAGCCGATGTGCACCTCCTGCCCGCGGCGCGATCCGGTCGAGCGCCAGGTGCTGCTGGAGGACACCGCCGGGCGCATGCGCTGAGCTCAGGCGCCGAGCGCGGCCTGGACGGCCGCGCGGAGGTCGTCGATCCCCTCTCCGGTGAGGGCGGAGACCGGCACCGCGTCGGGATAGGCCGCCCGCAGCCCGGCCAGCCACTCCGGCGGTGCGACGTCGACCTTGTTGAGGGCCAGCAGCTCGCGGGTGTCGCGCGCACCGATCTCGTACAGCACGCCCCGGACGGTGGTGACCTGCGCCATCGCGTCGGCCGCGCCGGCGTCCACGACGTGCAGCACGAGGTCGGCCTGGACGACCTCCTCCAGCGTGGACCGGAACGCGTCGACCAGCTGGTGCGGCAGGTGCCGCACGAAGCCGACCGTGTCGGTGAGGGTGTACTCGCGGCCGTCGGGGGTGCGGGCCCGGCGGACGGTCGGGTCGAGCGTGGCGAACAGCGCGTCCTCGACGAGGACGTCGGCCCCGGTGAGCCGGTTGAGCAGCGCCGACTTGCCGGCGTTGGTGTAGCCGGTCAGCGCGACCGAGGGCACCCGGTTGCCGCGCCGCCGGCCGCGGGTGCGCTCGCGCCGCCGCGCGGTCTCCTGCACCTGCCGGCGCAGCGACGCCATGCGCCGGCGCAGGTGCCGCCGCTCGGTCTCCAGCCGCATCTCGCCGGGGCCGCGGACGCCGGCGCCGGTGCCGCCGGCCTGGCGACCGCCGCCGATGCGCGACATCGAGGTGCCCTGCCCGCGCAACCGGGGCAGCCGGTAGGCCAGCTGGGCGAGCTCCACCTGCGCCTTGCCCTCACTGCTGCGCGCGTGCTGGGCGAAGATGTCGAGGATCAGCGCGGTCCGGTCGACCACCCGGGCGCCCAGCCGGTCCTCCAGGTTGCGCACCTGGCCGGGGGAGAGCTCGCCGTCGGCGATGACGAGCGACGCGTCGCTCTCCCGGACCAGCCCGGCCAGCTCCTCGACCTTGCCGGCGCCCAGGTAGGTGGCCGGATCGGGGTGCTGGCGGGCCTGCACCAGCCGCCCGACGACGTCGACGCCGTCGGTGTCGGCCAGCCGCTCGAGCTCGTCCAGCGGATCCGGACCGCCGCTGTCCCCGCCGGCGTGCAGCCCGAGCAGCACGGCCCGGGCGCGGTCGCCGTCCCCGTCGTGCCCAGCCTCGTCGGGTCGGGTCCCGAGCAGCCACGTGCCTGGCATGTCCGCCTCCACCGGGCGCCGGGCCCGGGTCCGGAGCGGTGGGGGCCGTCCTGGCCCGTCCCGGGCGTGCCCGGGGCCTCCGTGCGACCAGCCTGCCCGGCGGCGACGCCGGATGCCACCGGACGCTCAGGGCAGGAACAGCATCGTGTCGCCGTACTCGTGCCAGAGGTAGCGCTCGGCGACTGCGGCGGCGTACGCCCGCTCGACGAGCGCGGGCCCGGCGACCGCCTCGAGCAGCCGCAGGTGCGAGGCCTCGGGCGCGTGCAGGCCGGTGAGCAGGCCGGTCACCACGCGGGCCGGGCGGTCGGGGCCGAGGACGAGGTCGGTCCAGCCCGCGGCCGGGCGGGTTCCGCCGTCCTCGCCGGTGGCCGCCTCCAGCGCCCGGGTGACGGTGGTGCCCACCGCGACCACCCGGCGTCCGGCGTCGCGGGTGGAGGTGACCAGCCGTGCGGTCGCCTCCGGCACGGCGAAGCGCTCGGGCGCCGGCGGCTCGTGCAGCTCGGGACTGGAGACGCCGGCGTGCAGCACCAGCGGGACGACGGCGACGCCGCGGGCCATCAGCCGCACCAGCAGCCGGTCGGTGAACGGCCGGCCGGCGCTGGCGTTCTCCGCGCTGCCCGGCTCGGTGGCGTACACGTTCTGGGCGTCGGCCAGCGCGACCTCGCCCCGCAGGTAGCGGTAGCCGATCGGCCGGCCGGAGGCGGCGAGCAGGGCCGGCAGGTCGGTCGGCGGATCGGGGCGGGCCCGCCACAGCCGGGACGCCCGGGCGGGATCCGGGTACCCGGCGAGCAGCCGCAGGACGGCGCCTCCGGGCAGGCCCACCACCGAGCCGGGCTCGACGCCGAGGTCGGGCCCGGTGTTGCCGGGACGGCGCAGCTCCACCACCCAGTCGCCGTCGTCCAGCGTCGTGGAGACGTGCAGCGGCACCCTGCGGCCGTCCAGGCGGAGGACGTCCAGCCGCGCCGGCAGCGTCGCGGAGGTGTTGACCACCACGAGGTCACCCGGCTCCAGCGCGTCGGGGAGGTCGCGGAAGACGCGGTGCGCGATGCCGCCGGGCCGGACGGTCATCAGCCGGACGCCGTCGCGGGGCAGTCCGCGCTGCTCGGGCGGCGCCGTCGCCTCGGCGTCCGGCGGGAGGACGAACGCGGTCACCGGACCGCTCCCGCCGGCACGAGGTCGGCCGCGCGGTACCGGCCACCGGGCAGGTCCTCCTCCAGCAACCGCAGCAGCGCCGGGACGACGGTGTCCGGCGCCGGCCGGTCGCCGATGTCCTCACCGGGGAAGGCGGCCTGGTGCATGTCGGTGCGCATGTCGCCGGGGTCGACCGCGTACACCCGCAGCTCCGGCTCCTCCTGCCCCAGGACGGCGCTGAGCAGGTCGAGCGCGGCCTTCGACGCGCCGTAGCCGCCCCAGCCGGGATAGGCCTCGGCGGCGGCGTCGCTGCTGATGTCGAGCACCCGGCCGCCGGCGCGGCGCAGGGCCGGCAGCACGGCCTGGACCAGGGCCAGCGGGGCGACGGTGTTGACCAGCAGGAGCCGCTCGAGCGCGGCCGGGGGGAGGTCGGCGAGCGGGGGCAGCGGGCTCGGGCCCAGCTCGGAGGCGTTGTTCACGAGCGCGTCGAGCCGGCCGGGGACGGCGGCGGCGAGCGCGGCGCGGTGGGCGGGGTCGGCGACGTCGCCCGGCACGGCGGTGACCAGGTCGGGGAAGGGCAGTGCGGCGACGGCGGCCGCCAGCCGGGCGGGGTCCCGGCCGTCGACGACCAGGCGCCATCCGCGGCCGTTGAGCGCCGTGGCCAGCGCCCGGCCGAGGCCGCGGGAGGCGCCGGTGACCAGTGCGGTGGGGGTGTCCATGGCCGTACCGTCTTGCCTCGAGTGGACTTGAGGTCAAGAGGGTGGGCGCCGTGGAGCTCATGACGATCGGCGAGGTCGCCGCCCGGTCCGGCGTCGCGGTGTCGGCGCTGCGCTACTACGAGGCGCAGGGGCTGGTGCACTGCACGCGGACCCCCGGCGGGGCCCGCCGCTTCCCGCGGTCGGTGCTGCGGCGGCTGGCCTTCGTGCGGGCGGCGCAGAACGTCGGGCTCTCGCTGCCCGAGATCCGGGCGGCGCTGGACACGCTGCCGGAGGGCCGGACGCCGTCCGCGCAGGACTGGGCGCAGCTGTCCGAGGCATGGCGGGACCGGCTGGACGAGCAGATCGCCGCCCTCGAGCGGCTGCGCGACGGGCTGTCGTCGTGCATCGGCTGCGGCTGCCTGTCGCTGTCCCGCTGCGCCCTGTCCAACCCCGGCGACGTCGCCGGCGCCGCGGGCCCCGGTGCCCGCTGGCTGCCCCCGGCGCTGCGCCGGGTGCCGCCCACCAGCAACGCCGGCTCCGGTGCTCTCGGTCGCCCCGCGGCGTCCCGGGGGGAAGGATCCGGGGAAGGACGACGAGCACGGGGGGAGGCCCCATGACGCTGATGCCGGCCGCGTTCTTCGGACACGGCAACCCGATGAACGCCCTCGAGCGCAACCGGTACACCGAGGCCTGGCGCGCGTTCGGTGCCTCGGTGCCCCGCCCGCGCGCCATCCTGGTGGTCTCCGCGCACTGGTACGTGCACGCCACGGCCCTGACGGCGATGCCGCAGCCACGGACCATCCACGACTTCTTCGGCTTTCCGCGCGAGCTGTTCGACGTCCGGTACGAGGCCCCCGGTCTGCCCTCCCTGTACGAGGAGGTCGCCGACATCGTGAAGCCCACCTGGCTGGGCGCCGACCTCGACAGCTGGGGGATCGACCACGGTGCCTGGTCGGTGCTGCGGCACGCCTTCCCGGACGCCGACATCCCCGTCGTGCAGCTGTCGATCAACGCGCTCAAGCCCTTCGACTACCACCTCCAGCTCGGGGCGGCGCTGGCCCCGCTGCGCGAGGACGGCGTGCTGGTGATCGGCAGCGGCAACGTGGTGCACAACCTCGGCGGCGTCAGCCGCGCGCTGCCCGACGCCGGGTTCGACTGGGCGCAGCGGTTCGACGAGCGGGCCAAGGAGCTGATGCTCGACGACCCCGCGTCGGTGGCCCGGCTGGACGGGCACCGCGACTTCGACCTCGCCGTCCCGACGCCGGACCACTTCCTGCCGCTGCTCTACGTCGCGGGCCTGGCCGGGGCGACCGGCGCGGACACCGACGTGCTCGTCGACGGCTACTCCTACGGATCGCTGTCGATGACCTCCTACACGGTGGGCGCGTCGACCGGGCCGGCCGCCGGCACCGGTTTCGCCGCGCCGCTGCCGGACGGGCCGCCCGCGGACGGCGCGAACATCTGAGGCGCGCCCACCCCCCGCCGGGGGGGGGGGGGGGGGGGGGGGGGGGGGGGGGGGGGGGGGGGGGGGGGGGGGGGGGGGGGGGGGGGGGGGGGGGGGGGGGGGGGGCGGGGGGGGGGGGGGGGGGGGG
>NZ_JBJGZW010000004.1:0-231711 GCF_054050695.1 Blastococcus sp. SYSU D00820 | reverse complement strand
CCCCCCCCCCCCCCCCCCCCCCCCCCCCCCCCCCCCCCCCCCCCCGCCCCCCCCCCCCCCCCCCCCCCCCCCCCGGCTCCGTGAGAGGACCCGCCGTGCCCACCCCCGCCCTGCCGCTCCCCCCGCCGGCACACGCCGCTCCGCTGCCGCCGGCCGCGCCCGGCCCCGATGGCACCACCCGGCTGACCGGCGTGCCGTACGCCGCCGTGCCGGGCATCCGCCCGCTGGAGCTCGACCTGTACCTGCCGGCCGGCGACGGCCCGCACCCGGTCGCGCTGTTCCTGCACGGCGGCGGCTGGCGGCTGGGCAGCCGGCACGCCGCGGGACCGGCCTACGCCGGGCAGTCCCCCAGCCCGTTCGAGCGGCTCGCCGCGGCCGGCATCGCGGTCGCCAGCGCCGACTACCGGCTCACCGGCGAGGCGCAGTGGCCGGTGCAGCTGCACGACGCGAAGGCCGCGGTCCGCTGGCTGCGGGCGCGCGCCGGCGACCTCGGCGTCGACCCCGGCCGGATCGCCGCGTGGGGCGAGTCGGCCGGCGGGCACCTGGCCGAGCTGCTCGGCCTCACCGGCGACCGCCCGGAGCTGGCCGGCGAGGTCGGGGTGACCGGGCCGTCGAGCGCGGTCGCCGCCGTCGTCGCCTGGTACGCGCCCAGCGACGTCGCCGCCGTCGCTCCCGACACCGGCGCCGACCCGGCCGACCCCACCACCCGCGAGGCCCAGCTGCTCGGGGCCCCGGCGCCGGCCGTGCCCGAGCGGGCGGCGCAGGCCAGCCCGGTCACCCACGTCTCGGGCGGGGCGCCGCCGGTGCTGCTGCTGCACGGCCGGGCCGACCGGTTCGTGCCGTGCGTGCAGAGCGAGCGGCTGGCCGCCGCGCTGGCCGACGCCGGAGCCGCCGTCGAGCTGCACGCCTACGACGGCGCCGACCACATGTGGCTGGGCGCTCCGGAGGCGGCCGCGGACGCCGTCGAGCGCACGCTGGCCTTCCTCACCGTGCAGCTGCTCGACGGTTACGGAACCGCATAGGCCCGTCTGCCGCTCAATGGCAACGGCCTAGGTCGGCGTGACGGCCGCCACGGATGCTCGCAGACGTCGATCCCGACGCCCGGCGTCCGCCGACCCGCCGTCCGGTCGCACCGCACCTCCCACCCGTCGCCGCGCGATCGCGCGCGTCCGGATGGCCTGCTGAAGGAGAACCCCCGTGAGTGCACCTGCCGTTCCCGCCCGGGTGCCGGTGCTCGTCGCCGGTGGCGGCCCGAGCGGCCTGGCCGCGGCGATCGAGCTGGGCCGGCGCGGCATCCCGGTCCTCGTCGTCGAGCCCCGCACCACGCTGGACCCGCTCCGCCCCCGCGCGAAGACCACCAGCGTGCGGACGATGGAGCACCTGCGCCGCTGGGGCCTGGCCGACCGGCTGCGCGCGATCGCCCCGCTGCCGGTGTCGCACGCGCAGGACGTCGTCTTCTGCACCGGCCTGTTCGGGCACGAGCTCACCCGCTTCCGCAACGCCTTCGGCCTCTGGACGCAGCCGCAGGAGATCGCCGCGGAGGCCGGCCAGCAGGCGCCGCAGTCCGACGTCGAGCAGCTGCTGCGCGACGCCGCCGCCGAGCTGCCCGCCGTCACCCTGCTGATCGGCTCGCGGGTCACCGCGATCACCGACGGCCCGGACGAGGTCCGCGCCACCGTCGAGGGCCCGGACGGCGCCACCACCGAGGTCACCGCCGACTGGCTGCTCGGCGCCGACGGCAGCGCCGGCATCTCCCGGCGGGCCATCGGCGCCCGGTACGAGGGCTCCTCCGGCGCGCTGCCCAACCTCAGCGTCACCTTCCGCTCCCGCGCGCTCGAGGAGCGCCCCCTGTGCGCGCTCGGCGTGCACTACTGGGTCATCGGCACCGAGCGCGGCGGCCTCATGGGCCGGCTGGACCTCGACGGCACCTGGTGGGCGATCGTCCAGGGCGTCGACACCGTCGCCGACGACGTCGACCCGGTGGCGCTGGTGCAGGCGATGGTCGGCGCGGACATCGACGTCGAGGTGCTGGCCACCGACCCGTGGCAGGCGCGGATGCTGCTGGTCGACCGCTACCGCGGCGAGCGGGTGTTCCTCGTCGGCGACGCCGCCCACCTGAACCCGCCGTGGGGCGGGCACGGCTTCAACACCTGCGTCGGCGACGCGGTGAACATCGCCTGGAAGCTCGCCGCGGTGCTCGAGGGCTGGGCGCCGGAGGCGCTGCTGGACAGCTACGAGGCCGAGCGCCGCCCGGTCGCCGAGCGGACGATCGCCGCCGCCGGCAGCCAGGAGGCCTTCCTCGCGCCGGCCTTCGCCGACGCCGACCTGCACGACGACGGCCCGGCCGGCGCCGCGCTGCGCGCCCGGATCGCCGAGGCGCTGCAGGTCAAGGACCCGGAGTTCCACAGCCTGGGCCTGGTGCTCGGCTACGACTACCCGGACTCCCCCGTCGTCGTCCCCGACGGCCGCGGGCACCCGGCTCCCGAGCTGCAGGTCTACACGCCCTCGGCGCACCCCGGGGCCCGGCTCCCGCACGCCTGGCTGGCCGGGGACCGCTCGCTCTACGACCTGCTCGGGCGCGACCTCACGCTGCTGCGGATCTCCGCCGACGCCGCGACCGACGGCCTGGCCGCGGCCGCCGCCGAGCTCGGCGTCCCGCTGACCGTCGTCGACCTGACCGACCTGCCCGCCCTGCGGGTGCTGCTGGGCGCCGGCCTGGTGCTCGTCCGGCCCGACCAGCACGTCGCCTGGCGCGGCGACGCCGCGCCCGAGCCGGCCGCGGTGCTCGCCCGCGTCACCGGCCGCACCCCCCAGCCCGCCACCACGGCCCCGACCTCCGGAGAGACCACGCGATGACCGCTTCCTTCCCCGACGGCTTCCTCTGGGGCGCGGCCACCGCCGCCCACCAGATCGAGGGCGGCAACGTCAACAACGACCACTGGGAGATGGAGCACGCGCCGCACACGCCGTTCGCCGAGCCCAGCGGCGACGCCTGCGACTCCTACCACCGCTGGCCCGAGGACCTGGACCTGGTGGCCGGCGCGGGGCTGAACGCCTACCGGTTCAGCCTCGAGTGGAGCCGGATCGAGCCCGAGGAGGGCGAGTTCTCCCGCGCGGCCCTGGACCACTACCGGCGCGTGCTGGACGGCGCCCGCGATCGCGGCCTGGCCCCGGTCGTCACACTCGTGCACTTCACGATGCCCCGCTGGCTGATGCACGACGGCGGCTGGACCGGCCAGAAGGCCGGCGACCGGCTCGCCCGCTTCGCCGAGTTCGCCCTTCCCGCGCTCGCCGACGCCGAGTACGTCTGCACGGTCAACGAGCCCAACCTCATGGCCGCCCAGCCGGTCATGGGCGCGATGGCCATGCGCGGCGAGGAGATCAAGGGCCTGCCCCGCCCCGACCAGGCCGTGGCCGACGCGCTGCTCGGCCTGCACGGGCGGGCGATGGACGTGCTGCGCGGGAACGTCGCGCGGGCCGGCATGACGCTGGTCGGCCGGGAGCACATCGCCGAGCCCGGCGGCGAGGAGCGCATGGCCGAGGAGCGCGCCGCGTTCGAGGACCAGTTCCTCCGGGCCGCGGCCGGCGACGACTTCGTCGGCCTGCAGATCTACACCTGCGCCCGGTTCGGCCCCGACGGGCTGATCGCCCCGGCGCCGGAGCTGCAGACCCTCGCCCACGGCATGGAGTACCGGCCGCAGGCGCTGGGCGCGGCGGTCACCCGCGCCGCCGAGGTGCTGCCCGGCGTGCCGCTGCTGGTCACCGAGAACGGCATCGCCACCGCCGACGACGAGCAGCGGATCCGGTTCACCACGGACGCGCTCACCGGCCTGGCCGCGGCGATCGATGCCGGCGCCGACGTCCGGGGCTACCTGCACTGGAGCCTGCTGGACAACTTCGAGTGGATGCTCGGCTACCGGCCGACCTTCGGCCTGGTCGCGGTGGACCGGGAGACCTTCACCCGCACGCCGAAGCCGAGCCTGGCCTGGCTGGGCGAGGTCGCCCGCCGCAACGGTCTGGCCTGAGAGGAGATCCCGGGATGAGGTTCGTGGGGATCCGGCGGCCCGGTGCCGCCGGGGTCGAGGTCGCCGCGCTCGCCGAGGACGGCGGCTCGGTGACGGTGGTCGCCGGCCTGGAGGAGTTCTGGGCCGACGCGGCGGCGCACCTGGCCGCCGAGCCGGCCGGCGCGACCCTCCCGGCCGAGGGCCTGCAGTTCGTGCCGCCGGTGCTGCCCGGGGCCCGGGTCATCTGCATCGGGCTGAACTACCTCAAGCACGTGGCCGAGGGGTCCTACTCCGGCGAGGGCGTCCCGCCCTACCCGACGCTGTTCGCCCGCTGGACCCAGTCGCTGACCGTGGGCGGGGCCGAGGTGCCGGTGCCCGCCGACGAGGACGGGATCGACTGGGAGGGCGAGGTGATGGCCTACGTCGGGTCGACGCTGGTCGACGCCACCCCGGAGGAGGCCCTGGCCGGCGTCGTCGGGTACTCCACGTTCAACGACCTCACCTCCCGGCGGGCGCAGAAGCTCACCAGCCAGTGGATCCTCGGCAAGAACGGCGACGCCTCCGGCCCGCTCGGGCCGATCGTGCCGGCCGCCGAGGTCGGCGACCTGCGCGACGGGCTGCGGGTGCAGACCCGCGTCAACGGCGAGACCGTCCAGGACGGCACCACCGACCAGATGGTCTACACCGTCGGCGACACGCTCGCGCTGATCTCGCGCACCTTCACCCTGCGCCCCGGCGACCTGCTGGCCACCGGCACGCCGTCCGGCGTCGGGTACGCCCGCACGCCCGCGTGGCTGCTGCGGCCCGGCGACGTCGTCGAGGTCGAGGTCGACCGGCTCGGCGTCCTGACCAATCCCGTCGTCGGGAACGAGGCGCGTCATGGCCGGTGAGTTCCGCCAGTACCTGTTCCCGCACGACCACCCGCGGGTGGCCGAGATCCGCGGGATGGACGCCTACACCTACGGCGAGTTCGCCAAGCGGCCCGGCACCTTCACCGGTGGGCTGGTCGAGGGCTGGACGCCGCTGTACCGCAACCAGTTCCGCGGCGTCACCGAGGACGGCACGCTGCGCGAGGGCCTGTACCCGCTCACCCCGGCCGAGCCGGGTGAGGAGGCGCCGGTCGCCGCGATGGTCGACGCCGCCGAGGCGTTCCTCGCCGCGCTGAGCGACAGCGACCGCGAGCGCGTGCGCTTCGACGTCGACGCCGTCGAGTGGCAGACCTGGGCCAACCCCGAGTTCCTGCAGTTCGACACCGGCCTGCGCCTGGAGTTCCAGCCCGAGGAGGTGCGGTCGCTGGCCCTCGACCTGGTCCGCGCGTCCCTGTCGCCCGAGGGCTTCGCCGCGGTGCACGCGATGATGCTGGTCAACGGCTTCCTCGGGGACGTCGTCGACCTCCCCACCGTGCTGGGCGAGTGGAGCTACAACGTCGCCGTCTACGGCACGCCGGACCTGCGCGCGCCCTGGGGCTGGCAGCTCTACGGCCACCACGCCGCCGTCAACTGCCTGGTGGTCGAGGGCCGCATGGTCGTCTCCCCCGTGTTCCTCGGCGCCGAGCCCGACGAGATCGACGAGGGCCCGCACGCCGGCCTGTCCGGGCTGTTCGCCGACCGGATCGACGCCGGGCTGGCCGTCATGGCTGCGCTGACCGGCGACCAGCGCGCGCGGGCGACGCTCTACGCGCAGATGGTCGACCCGGCCATGCCCCCGGGCCGGGTGCACCCCGGCGACGAGCGGCACCTGGCCGGGGCGTTCCAGGACAACCGGGTGATCCCGTTCGAGGGGGTGCCGGTCGCCGAGCTGTCGGCGGAGGCCCGGCAGGCGGTGCTCGACGTCGTCGCCACGTTCGTGCGCCTGCTGCCCGAGGGCCCGCGTGCAGCGCGGATGCGGGAGATCGAGGCGCACCTGGACCGGACGTGGTTCTGCTGGATCGGCGGCCACCGGCCCGGCGACGTCTTCTACTACCGGGTGCAGTCGCCGGTGGTCGTCGCCGAGCTCGACCACCACTGCGGGGTGTTCCTCGACTACGACACCCCGAAGCCGTTCCACATCCACACGGTGCTGCGCACCCCGCACGGCAACGACTACGGCCGCGCCTGGGTGCGGCAGTGGCAGGAGCGCGCCGGCCGCTGAGCGCTCGCGCCGGCCCGCACATGATCAGGGTTCCTGGTCGTGCCGGGTCCTCCCCGACGGCGCGCGGCCGGGGAGGACCCCGCGGGATCAGGGACCCTGATCGTGTGCGCGGGGCGCCGGCGCGCGCAGGTGCCGGTCCAGGAACCGCAGGATCCGCGCCCACGCGTCCTCGGCCGAGGGCTCGTGGTAGCTGAACCCGGCCACCCGCTCGATCACCCCGAACGGGCCGGCGCTGTGCCGGTTCAGGAACGAGTGCCCGGCGTCCGGGTACTCCTTCACGTCGTGCGGCACGTCGAGCTGCGTGAGCACCCGCTCCAGCCGCTCGGCCGCACCGCGCAGCATGACGTCGCGGCGGCCGTAGCTGGCCACGACCGGGCAGGCGCCGCGCAGCGCCTCCTCGGGGTCCTTCGGCAGGAAGGCGTAGTTCGGCGCCGCGGCGTCGAACCCGCGGGGCGCGGTCATGAGCGCGAACCCGCCGCCCATGCAGAACCCGAGGATGCCGACCCGCCCGGTGCAGTCCGGACGGGCGGCCAGCCACGCGCGGGTGGCCTCGAGGTCGCCGAAGGCCGGGCCCTCGCCGCGGCTCAGCGCCCGGAACGTCGAGCGCAGGCAGCGCAGCACCCCGCCGGCGCTGAACAGGTCGGGGGCCACCGCGAGGTAGCCCGCGGCGGCCAGCCGGTCGGCCTGCTGGCGGGTGTCGTCGGTGAGGCCGAAGGCCTCGTGCACCACCACGACCCCGGGCCAGGGGCCCTCCCCCACCGGGGGGCCGGCGAGATGGGCGCGCAGTTCCGGCGTCGAGGCGGCACCGGGCACGGTGGTCGCGGGCAGGGTGGACTCCCGGGGTCGGCGGGCAGCGGGCCGCCGGCGACGCTACCGACGCCGCCGGTCCTCCGCCCGCCGGGCGGTCAGGTCTTGCTCTTGCCCTGGGCGCTGGAGTGCTCGTGCCGGTCGTCGCCGTGCCGGACGTGGTGGGTCTGCTTGCTCGCGCCGGTCGTCGCCCCGGCCGCGCTGGGCGACACGCCGTCCTTCTTCGCCTGACGGACGGCGGCGCGCTGGGCGTCCTGGTCGTTGTTCTTCGCCATGGCTCACCGGTGCCCGCGACGCGCCGGGGGCACACCCCGGCCTGCCGTCAGAAGTGCGCCGCGGTCGCTCCGTGCGCGTGGACCTCGTGCCGGTCGAGGTCCCTCCTGGCCAGCCGGTGCTCCTCCTCCCACTGCTCGCGGCGGTCCCGCCGCCAGTCGAGGACGCCGAGCACCAGCGCCGCCGCCGCGCCGGCGACCGCCACGGCGAGCCCCGCCGCGGCCGCCACCTGGTGGTCCTGCCCGGTGGCGCCCAGGACGACGTAGAACAGCCCGGGCAGCGCGGCCGTGCCGATCGCGGCACCGAACCGCTGCGCGGTCTGCAGCCCGCCACCGGCCGACCCGGCCATCCGCACCGGCACGTTGCGCAGCGTCATCGTGATGTTCGGCGAGATGACGAAGCCGCCGCCGATGCCGCCGACCAGCAGGGCCGGCGCGATCGCCCAGCCGGCGCTCTCCGCCGGCACCAGCAGCAGGACGACGGCGGCCGCGGTGAGCCCGACGATCACGCCGGCCAGGCCGAACACGGTCAGCGCGCGGCCGTAGCGCTCCACGAGCCGCCCGGCGACGACGGCCGCCGTCGCCGAACCCAGCGCGAAGGGGGTGACCGACAGGCCCGACTGCAGCGGCGTGTAGCCCAGGCCGGTCTGGAAGAACAGCGCGAACACCAGCCAGATGCCGCTGAAGCCGAGGAAGTAGACGGTGCCCAGCGCCGCGCCGGCGGCGTAGCCGCGGGTCTCGGTGACCAGCCGCGGGTCGAAGACCGGCTCGCCGCCGTGGCGCACCACCCGGCGCTCCCACCGGAAGAACGCCACGAGCACCGCGACGCCGACCGGGAAGAGCCACCACAGCGAGGCCAGCCCGCCGGACTCGGCCTGCACCAGCGGGAACAGCAGCGCGAGGGAGCCGGCCCCGAGCAGGGCGACGCCCACGACGTCGACGTGCCCGCGGCCCCCCGAGCCGCCCGTGGGCAGCAGCCGCAGCGCCAGCACGAAGGCGACCACGCCGATGGGGACGTTGACGTAGAAGATCCAGCGCCAGCCGTCGGGGCCCTGGGCCAGGGCCAGGATCAGCCCGCCGACCACCGGGCCCGCGGCCGTGGAGATGCCGACGGTGGCGCCGAACAGCCCGAAGGCCCGGCCGCGCTCGCCGCCGCGGAACAGCTGCTGGATGAGCGCGGAGTTCTGCGGCGCCAGGCAGCCGGCGGCCAGGCCCTGCCCGAGCCGGGCGGCGATCAGCAGCCCCACGGTCGGTGCGGCACCGGCGGCGGCGCTGAAGAGCACGAACCCGGCCAGCCCGACGAGGAACAGCCGGCGCCGGCCGAGGGCGTCGCCGAGCCGCCCGGCCGGCACCAGGGCGAGGCCGAAGGTGAGCGCGTAGCCGGAGACCACCCACTGCACCCCGGCCGGCGAGGCGGCCAGGCCCTCCTGCATCGACGGCAGGGCCACCGACACGATGCTGACGTCGAGCAGGCTCATGAACCCGGCGACGAGCGTCACCGAGAGCGCGCGCCAGCGCCGCGGGTCGGGTTCGTAGCGCTCCTCGCCCGAGGGCGCGGGGACGTCACTGGCCGACCGTGTCACGAGGGCGCCTCCGGGGGATCGCTCGGAGGCGGGCCGCCCCCCTCCTCCCCGATCCTCCGCCTCCGACGGCGCGGCCGCGTCCCGGGAGGCCGGGTCAGCCGGTGAAGGCGCCGAGCTCCGCCAGCCGCGACGGCGTCACGGTCTTCAGCCGGGCGACGGCCTGCTTCAGCGGCACCAGCTCGATCTCCGTGCCGCGCAGCGCGACCATCTGGCCGACCTGCCCCTCGTGCGCGGCGATCGTGGCGTGCAGCCCGAAGCGGGTGGCCAGCACCCGGTCGAAGGAGGTCGGCGTGCCGCCGCGCTGCACGTGGCCGAGGACGGTCGCGCGCACCTCCTTGCCGGTGCGCCGCTCCAGCTCCTCGCCCAGCTGCTGGGCGACGCCGGTGAACCGGCGGTGGCCGAACTCGTCGATGCCGCCCTCGCGGAACGACATCTGCCCCGGCAGGGGCTGCGCACCCTCGGCGACCACGCCGATGACGTGCGAGTCGCCGCGGGCGAACCGCTCGCAGACCAGCCGGACGACCTCGTCGACGTCGAACGGCTCCTCGGGCACCAGGGTGAGGTGGGCGCCGGCGGCCAGCCCCGCGTGCAGCGCGATCCAGCCGGCGTGCCGGCCCATCACCTCGACCAGCAGCACCCGCTGGTGCGACTCGGCCGTGGTGTGCAGCCGGTCGATCAGCTCGGTCGCGATGCTGACGGCGGTGTCGAAGCCGAAGGTCAGGTCGGTGCCGTCGATGTCGTTGTCGATGGTCTTGGGGATGCCGACCACCGGCACGCCGGCCTCCGACAGCAGGTGCGCCGCGGTCAGCGTGCCCTCACCGCCGATCGGGATGAGGACGTCGATCCCGTGGGTGGCCAGCACCCCCTTCATGTCGTCCAGCCCCGCCTCGAGCCGGGCCGGGGCCACGCGGGCCGAGCCCAGCGTCGTCCCGCCGCGGGTCAGCAGGCCGTCGACCGCCGCGATGTCCAGCGGGGTGGAGCGGTCCTCCAGCAGCCCGCGCCAGCCGTCGCGGAAACCGACCACCTCGCTGCCGTAGTGGTTGGTGGCCGTGCGGACCACCGAGCGGATGACCGCGTTGAGGCCGGGGCAGTCGCCGCCGCCGGTCAGGATGCCGATGCGCACCGGGAGACTCCTCGCGTCGTGGGCCGGGCGTCGTCGACGATACGTCATGACGTCTTGACGACATGTCGACGCGGATCGCCCCTGGTCAGACGGCGCGTCCCCGCATCCGCCGGTACAGCTCGACGAGGGCGGTGGTGGAGCCGTCCTGGTCCAGCTCGCCGGGCTCCTCGGAGGTCAGCGCGGGGGCGAGCTGGCGGGCCATCACCTTGCCGAGCTCCACGCCCCACTGGTCGAAGGAGTCGATCTGCCAGACCACGCCCTGCACGAACACGGTGTGCTCGTAGAGCGCGACCAGCTGGCCGAGCGTCGACGGGGTCAGCTGCGGCGCGAGGATCACCGAGCTCGGCCGGTTGCCGGGCATCACCTTGTGCGGGACGACGTCGGCCGGCGTCCCGTCGGCGGCGACCTCCTCGGCGGTCCGGCCGAAGGCGAGCACCGCGCTCTGCGCGAACAGGTTGGCCATCAGCAGGTCGTGCATCTCGCCGATGTCGTGGTTCGGCCGGCCGAAGCCGATGAAGTCGGCCGGCACCAGCGTCGTCCCCTGGTGCAGCAGCTGGTGGAAGGCGTGCTGGCCGTTGGTGCCCGGCTCGCCCCAGTAGACCTCGCCGGTGGCGACGGTCACCGGCTGCCCGTCCCAGCGCACCGACTTGCCGTTGCTCTCCATCGTGAGCTGCTGCAGATAGGCCGGCAGCCGGGACAGGTACTGGCTGTAGGGCAGCACGGCGTGGGTCTGGGCGCCGAAGAAGTCGGTGTACCAGACGTTCAGCAGCCCCTGGAGCACCGGCAGGTTGGCCTCGAACGGCGCGGTGCGGAAGTGCTCGTCGACCGCGGCGAACCCGGCGAGCATCTCCCGGTAGGCCTCCGGGCCGATGGCGACCATCAGGGACAGGCCGATGGCCGAGGTGAACGAGTAGCGGCCGCCCACCCAGTCCCAGAACCCGAACATGTTGTCGGGGTCGATGCCGAACTCGCGGACGGCGTCGGTGTTGGTCGACACCGCGACGAAGTGCCGGGCGACGGCGGACTCGTCGCCGCCGAGGCCCTCGACCAGCCAGCTGCGGGCGACCGAGGCGTTGGTCAGCGTCTCCAGCGTGGTGAACGTCTTGGAGCTGACCACGAACAGCGTCTCGGCCGGGTCCAGGTCGCGGGTGGCCTCGGCGAAGTCGGTCGGGTCGATGTTGGAGACGAAGCGGAAGGCGATGCCGCGGTCGGAGAAGGCGCGCAGCGCGGTGTAGGCCATGGCGGGGCCGAGGTCGGAGCCGCCGATGCCGATGTTGACCACCGCGCGGATCGGCCGGCCGGTCGCCCCCCGCCACTCCCCCGAGCGGACGCGCTCGGCGAAGCCGGCCATGCGCTCCAGCACCTCCTGGACGTCGGCGGTGACGTCCTGGCCGTCGACCACGCGCTCGGTCGAGGCGGGGGCGCGCAGGGCGACGTGCAGGACGGCGCGGTCCTCGGTGACGTTGATGTGCTCGCCGGCGAACATCGCGTCGATGCGCCCGCGCAGCCCGGCCCGCTCGGCGAGCGCGACCAGCAGCCGCAGCGTCTCGTCGGTGACCCGGTGCTTGGAGTAGTCCAGGTGCAGGTCGGCGGCCTGGGCGGTGAGCCGGCGGCCGCGGTCGGGATCGGCGGCGAAGAGCTCGCGCAGCGTCGTGCCCTCGACCTTCCGGTGGTGCCGGGCGAGTGCCTCCCACTCCGGCGTCGTGGAGATGTCGGTCGCGGCGGTGTCCATGCTGTCCCCTCCTGCCGTCCGCGCCGCTGCCCGGCGCGGGTCGCTGCCGCCGTCCACCCTGCCCGACGCGCCCCCCGCCGAACCACCGGCTCACCTGCGGGGCGGCAGCGGAACGGTCTGCAGGTCGGCGGCGACGACCAGATCCCCGTCGAAGACCGCGGCGGCCTCGTCGGCGAACCGCCGGGGATCGGGATAGCGCTGGGAGAAGTGGGTGAGCACCAGCCGCCGGACGCCGGCCTCCGCGGCGACGGTCGCGGCCTGGCGGGCGGTCAGGTGGCCGTAGGCGGTGGCCAGCTCGGCGTCCTCGTGCAGGAACGTCGCCTCGATGACCAGCAGGTCGGCGCCGTCGGCCAGCGCCGGGACGGCGTCGCACAGCCGGGTGTCCATGACGAAGGCGAACCGCTGGCCGGGCCGGGGCGCACTCACCTCGTCGAGCCCCACGGTGCCGCCGGCGGTGACCAGCCGGCCCTCGCGCTGCAGCCGCCCGACGTCGGGCCCGGCGATGCCGCGGGCGGCCAGCGCGTCGGGGAGCATGCGCCGGCCGTCGGGCTCGACCAGCCGGTAGCCGACGCAGTCGATGCGGTGGTCCAGCCGGCGGGTTCCCAGCGTCGCCGTCCCGACCCGCCCGAGCGGGCCCTCGGCCGCCACCGGCTCGGGGCGCAGGTCGGTGACGTCGGTGAAGACCGACGCGGCGCGCAGCCGGTCGAAGAAGACCTGCCCCGACGCCGGATAGTGCGCCACGACCGGGTGGGCGA
The DNA here is from genome assembly GCF_054050695.1 of Blastococcus sp. SYSU D00820. NCBI lineage: Bacteria > Bacillati > Actinomycetota > Actinomycetes > Geodermatophilales > Geodermatophilaceae > Blastococcus > Blastococcus sp. SYSU D00820. The sequence goes on along the minus strand of NZ_JBJGZW010000004.1, from coordinate 219,305 downwards.
CGCGATCCAGCGACATCCGCTGCACCACGCCGGGCAGGCCCAGGCAGTGGTCGCCGTGAAAGTGGGTGAGGCAGATGCGCGTGATCGCGCTGCTCGGCACGCCGGCGAGCAGGAGCTGCCGCTGGGTGCCCTCGCCGGGGTCGAACAGCAGGCCCTCGCCGTCCCAGCGCAGCAGATAGCCGTTGTGGTTGCGCGTGCGCGTCGGCGCCTGGCTCGCCGTGCCGAGCACCACCAGCTCGCGGGCCGCCACGGCGGCGAGGCTAGCCGGGCGAGGGCTCGGTCACCTCCCGGTTCCCCGCCGGGAGGCCGGGGTACCGGGCGGCCTCGCGGTCGAGGGAGGGAGGCGGATGTCGAGGGACCCGGTCACGCTCGTGCCCCGGCACCGGCTGCTGCCCCCGGGGCCGCGCCGCGCCTGGCTGTACCGGCGGGCGCACGGCGCCTGGCCACGGCTGCGCGGGCACGCCTCGTTCACCGAGAAGCTCCAGTGGCGGATCGCGCACGACCGGCGGGACCTGCTGGCGCACACCTGCGACAAGCTCGCGATGAAGGAGCACGCCCGGGCGCGGGCCGGCGACCTGGTGCGGATCCCGCGGACGCTGTGGTCGGGCACCGACGTCACGGCGCTGGCCGGCGTCGACCTGCGCGGACCGTGGGTGCTCAAGCCCAACCACAGCTGCATGCGGGTGCTGATCGGCGAGGGCCCGGCCGACGTCGCGGACCTCGCCGCCCGCACCGCGGGCTGGACGGCCGAGCGGTACTGGCGCAAGAGCGAGGAGTGGGCCTACCGGCGGGCGCGCGCGGGGCTGCTGGTCGAGGAGTTCGTCGGCGAGCCGGGCACGGTGCCCGCCGACGTCAAGGTGGTCGTCACCGACGGCGTCCCGCGGGTCATCGGGGTGCACACCGGCCGGACCGACGGTCACCGGGCCCGCCTGTACACCCCGGACTGGGCGCCCCTGCCGTGGACGTGGGGCTATCCCGCCGGCGACGACGTGCCGCCGCCGGAGCGGCTGGACGACCTCCTGCGCGCGGTGACGCGGATCGCCGCGGGATACGACATGCTGCGCGTCGACCTCTACCTGCACCGGGGCGAGATCTGGTTCGGCGAGCTCACCCCCTATCCGGGCGCGGGCCTCTCCCGGCTGGAGCCGGGCCTGGACGCCCACCTCGGCGCGCGCTGGACGCTGCCGGTCGGCGGCCCGCGGCGGCTGCTGCGCCTGCGCGGCGCCGGCGGCTCAGTCGCGCCGGCGGACCCGGTCGAGGACGGCGTAGGTGCGCGCGGCCATGAGGTCCGCGTCGAGGGCGCGTTCGGCGCGGCGGCGGGCCCGCCGGCCGAGCTCGACCCGGCGGCCGGGCTCGGCGAGCAGGTCGCGTAGCGCCGCGGCGAGCGCGGCCGGGTCCTCCGGCGGGACGACGACGGCGTCGTCCCCCACCGCCACCGCGACGTCGCCCACGTCGGTGGCCACGCACGGCAGCCCCGCCGCCATGGCCTCCAGCAGCGCCAGCGGCAGGGCCTCGTGCCGGGAGGGCAGGCAGAAGACGTCCAGCCCGGCCAGGAAGCCCGGGACGTCGGTCACGAACCCGGCGAAGGCCACCGGCAGCCCGACCGCCGCCGCCCGGAGCGGCTGCTCGTCGCGGCCCGCGCCGCCGACGACCACCTCGAGCGCGACCCCGTCGCCGGCCAGCCTCCGCACCACCTCGAGGAGGACGTCGAAGCCCTTCTGCGCGGTCAGCCGGCCCAGCGCGCCGATCCGCGGCACCGCGTGGCCCGCCGGGCCGGACGCGGCCGGCGGGACGTCGACGCCGTTGGGGACGACGGTCACCCGCTCCGCCGGCACCCCGAGGTCGGCGACGAGCTGGTCCCGCGCGCCGGCCGCGGGCGTGAGGACGGCGGCCATCCGCGCGTAGACGCCGGCCAGCCGCTGCCGCGCGACCCCGGTGCCCGCGTCGCCGGGCAGGTGCAGCACGCCCACCGCGGGGGCCACCTGCTGGGCGGCGGTCGCGGCGGCGGCGTTGGAGCCGGGGTCGACCAGGTTGACGACCACGACGTCCGGCCCGGTCGCGGCGAGGGCGCGGCGCACCGCCGGCGCCTGGGCCGCGTGGCGGGCCGGCGGGACGACCGCCAGCCGCTCCGGAGGCACCACCGGGCGGAACCGCTCGGCGACCGGCTCGGCCACCACCAGCGAGGCCGTCCAGCCGAGCCCCTCGGCGCGCCGCAGCAGGTGGGTGAGGTAGACCTCGGCGCCGCCCCAGGCGTCGGAGTCGCAGACGAACGCGACCCGCGGCCGCCGACCGCTCACCGGGCGGCCGCCGCGAGGTCCCGCGCGGCGGCCACGACGTCGGGCACCCGGACGGAGTCGGCGCAGCGGAAGTCGATCGGGCACACCAGGTGGGGGCACGGCGCGCAGGGCACGTCGGCCACCAGCGCCCGCGCCCGGGGCCCGCGGTGCGCCCAGCGGACCGGGTCGCCGGGCAGGAACACGGTCACGCCGCGGCCGCCGACGGCGGCGGCCAGGTGTGCCGAGCCGGTGTCGTTGCCGACCAGCACCGCGGCGTCGCGCAGCAGCGCGGCCAGCCCGCCCAGGCTCGTCGCGCCGGTGAGGTCGACGGCCGGGGCGCGCATGGCCGCGACCACCGCCGCGCTGATCGCCCGCTCGCCCGGCACGCCGGTGACGACGACGGCCAGTCCGTCGGCGGCCAGGGCGTCGCCGACCGCGGCGTAGCGGGCGGCCGGCCAGCGGCGGGTCGGCGAGGAGGCGCCGGGGTGCAGGACCGCGTAGCCGCCGGGCACCAGGCCGGCTGCCCGCAGCGTGGCCGCGTGCTCGGCCTCGTCGGCGGCGGTGACGGGGAACGTCATCTCGGGCGGACCGCCGGCCGGCAGCCCCAGGTGCTCGAGCAGCCGGACGTGCCGCTCGGCCTCGTGCAGGTGCACCGGATAGCGCAGGTGCAGCGCCTCCGTGCCCGGCGGCGGGTTCCAGCCGGTGGGCGCGAAACCGCCGGTCAGCCGGGCACCGAGGGCGGCGGTGACCGCGTTGGCCGCCGGCCGGTCCCCGTAGGCCTGCACGGCCAGGTCGAACCGCCGCTCGGCCGCCGCGGCCAGGAACGGCGCCCGGCCGGCCTCGTCGACCGGCCCGTCGGGGATCCCCGCCGCGCCGGGGAAGGGCAGCAGCTCGTCGACGGCGTCGCCCATGCGCTCGACCACCGGCGCCATCCGCTCCCAGGTGACCAGGGTGACCGTCAGGTCCGGCCGCGCCGCGCGCAGCCGGCGCAGCGCCGGCAGCGAGCACAGCAGGTCGCCGAGGCCCACGCGCAGCCGCACGATCGCCAGCCGGCGCACCGCGGGATCGGCCAGCGGAGCGGTCACGCCGGGCCTCCTGCCCAGCGGCGCAGGCCGGTAACCCGTGCTCTACTGCGGGTCCCCGGCCCAGCCGTGGCCACATCCGACGAGGAGGACGGCCGGTGCACGTGCTGCGGCTGTGCAGCGTCTTCGAGCCCGCGCCGCGGACCGGGACGGCGGCGACCCCGGGCGCGCTCCCCGGGGAGCTCACCTCCCGGGCCGCCCGCTTCGACCCGATCGGCGGCATGCAGAACCACACCGCCACGCTCACCCGCTGCCTCGACGCCCAGGGCCACCGCCAGACGGTGGTGACCTCCCGGCTGGCCGCCCGGGCGGGCACCGCGCGACTGGGCCACGCGGCCATGGTGCACCGCACCGGCCTGCCCCTCCCCCGGCTGCGGCAGCTGTGGGCGCTGGCCGCCCTGCCGGCGGTGCTGCGCCGGCCGGCGTCCCCGGTCGACGTCGTCCACGCCCACCAGGGCGAGGACCTCGCCACCCTCCCCCTCGGCCGGCTGGCCGCCCGGCGGCACGGCTGCCCGCTGGTGGTCACGCTGCACTGCAGCGTCGGCCACACGCTGACCGGCCGCTCGGTGCGCACGCGGCTGCTGCGGGCGCTGGGCGGCTGGATCGAGCGGTCGGCCGTGCGGCGCGCCGACGCCGTCGTCGTCCTCACCGACCGGGCGGCGGCCGCCGTGCGCGCCGACGGCGTCCCGGCCGGGCGCGTGACCACGATCCCGTCCGGGTTCGACCCGGCGCTGTTCGCCCCCGGCGGTGCCGACCTGTTCCCCGGCCTGGGCCGTCCCCGCATCGGCTACGTGGGCCGGCTCGCCCCGCAGAAGCGGGCCGACCTGCTCGTCGAGGCGTTCGGCCGGATGCGGGAGGAGGCGCAGCTCGTGGTCGTCGGCGACGGGCCCGACCGGGCGCTGGTCGGGCAGCGGATCGCCGAGAGCCCCGCGCGGGAGCGGATCACCGCCACCGGGTTCGTGGAGCACTCCGCCGTCCCGGCGGTGCTCGGCTCCCTCGACGTGCTCGTGCTGCCGTCGGCCTACGAGGAGATGGGCTCGGTGCTGACCGAGGCGATGGCCGCCGGCCTGCCCGCCGTCGCCAGCGCGGTCGGGGGCATCCCGGAGGTGGTGGCCGACGGCGGCACCGGGCTGCTCGTGCCGCCGGGGGACGTCGGCGCGCTGGCCGCCGCGCTGGACCGGCTGGTCGCCGACCCCGCGCTGCGCGAGCGGCTGGCGCGCGGCGCCCGGGAGCGGGCCCGCGGATACGCCTGGCCGCACCTGGCCGCCCGCGTGGCCGACGTCTACGCGCGGGCGCTCGGCCGGACGCCGGCCGCGGTCGGGTGACCGCCGCGGCGGTCGCCGTCCTCGTCCCCGTCCACGACCAGGCCGCCTTCCTCCCCCGCGCGCTCGACGGCCTGCTCGCCCAGGACCGGCCGGACTGGGAGGCCGTCGTCGTCGACGACGGGTCCCCCGATCCGGAGGCGGTGGCCGCGGTGGTGTCCGCGCTGGCCGATCCGCGGATCCGGCTGCTGCGGTCCGCCGCGAACCGCGGGCTCGGTGCGGCGCTCAACACCGCCCTCGACGCGACCACCGCCCCGGTCGTGGCCTACCTGCCGGCCGACGACGTCTGGTACGGCGACCACCTGTCCGCGCTGCTCGGAGGCCTGGCCGAGGACGGCGTCGTCCTGGTCCGGAGCGGGCTGGCCGAACCGGCGGGCACCCCCTACGACCAGCTCGTGCAGGTGGCCCACCGGCGCACCGCGGACCGGTGGACCGAGCGCGCCGAGCTGGAGAGCGACGACCTCGGGCGGCTGATGTGGTCCCGGGTCGCCGCGCACGGGCGCACCGCGGACACCGGCCGGGTCACCTGCGCCTGGACCCGCCACCCCGGCCAGCGCTCGCGGGCGATCCGGGAGGCCTTCGACGGCGGCCTCAACGTCTTCCGCACCCGCTACCGGGTGGCCGCCCCGCTGCGCTTCGCCTCGACCGACGGCGGCGCCGTCGACGAGGTGGCCCGCTACGCGCGGTACCGGTCACGGCGGTACGTCCCGGACCCCGGCGGGCTGTCGGTGCTCGTCGTCGGCGAGCTGGCGTTCAACCCGGAGCGGGTGCTGACCCTGCTGGAGCGCGGCCACCGGCTGACCGGGCTGTGGACCGCCGACGGGCTGGGCGACGCCACCGTCGGCCCGCTGCCGTTCGGGCACGTCCCCGATCTGGACCGGGACCGCTGGCGGGAGGAGGTCGCCGCCCTCGCGCCGGACGTCGTGTGGGCCCAGCTGAACTGGCGGGCGGTGCCGTTCGCGCACGCCGTCCGGACCGCATTCCCCGACCTGCCGTTCGTCTGGCACTTCAAGGAGGCCCCGCAGCGCAGCATCGTGCGCGGCGAGTGGCCGCTGCTGGCCGACCTGGTCACCGGCGCCGACGCCTGCCTGTTCGCCACCGACGAGGAGCGCGACTGGTTCGCCCTGGCGCTGCGCGGCCGGGTGGACCCGGCGCGGCTGGGCGTCCTGGACGGCGACCTGCCGGTGGGCGACCGGCTGGCCGGGGCGCTGTCGGGCAAGCTCTCCGCCGCCGACGGGCAGCCGCACACCGCCGTGGTCGGCCGGCCCTCGGGGCTGGACCTCGCCTGGGTGCTGGACCTGGCCGCCCGCGGGGTGCACACCCATCTGCACGGGCAGGTCCGCGCGCCCGGCCCGAAGGGGTCCTGGACCGGCTGGCTGGACGAGGCGCTGGCCCGCGCGCCGGAATTCGTGCACGTGCACCCGGCGGTGGGCCCGGAGGACTGGGTGGCCGAGCTGTCCCGGTACGACGCCGGCTGGCTGCACCGCTACCCCAGCGACAACGGGGGCGACCTGCGGCGGGCGACCTGGGACGACCTGAACTCCCCCGCCCGGCTGCCGGTCTGCCTGGCCGCCGGGCTGCCGCTACTGCAGCCGGCCCACCCGGGCTCGCTGGTGTCGGTCGAGCGGGTGCTGCGCGCCGAGGGGACCGGGCTGTTCTACCGGTCGGCCGACGACGTCGCCGAGGCGCTCGGCGGGGAGCTGCGCGACCGCCAGGGCGCGGCGGCGGCCCTCGCCGCCCGGGAGCGGCACACCTTCGACGCGCACGCCGACCGGCTGGTCGCGCTGTTCCGGTCGGTCGCCCGCTGACGCCGCGGGAACCCGCCGATCAGGGCGCGTCGAAGCGCAGCACCGCCTGCAGCGGCGGGGAGGGACGGCGCCGGCCGGCCAGCTCGGCCAGCAGTGCCGGCCCCTCCTCGAACGGCACGACGTCGGTGACCAGGTGCCGGCGGACGTCGTCGCCGTGCGCGCGCAGCAGGTCGAGGGTCACCGCGGCCAGCGCGGTCCGCGGCCAGGCCTCGGCCATCCCCCGCGGCACCCGGCCGATCTGCGCGCAGACGACCGCCAGTCCGTTGTGGTGGAACTCCTCGCCGAGCCGCACGGCCGGGGCGCCGCCCTGGTAGAAGGCCAGGTCGATGACGGCGCCCTGCGGGCGCAGCGCCCGCAGGGCCGTGGCCAGCGCGACGTCGTGCCCGCGGCACTGGAGGACGACGTCGGCGCCGGCGTCGCCCTCCCCGTGCCGCCACCGCCGCTTGACCGGGGCCCAGGCGCCGCCGTCGGCGTCGTCGACGGTCGCCAGGCCCAGCGCCCCGGCCACCGCCCGCCGGGCGGGCGAGGGCTCGGCGACCACGACGTCGGCGGCGCCGTGCCGGCGGGCCAGCAGCGCCGACAGCAGGCCGATCACCCCGGCGCCCATGACGAGCACGTGCCGGTCGCGGACCCCGGCGTCCACCTCGGCGCCCGGGCCCTCGGCGAGCGCCGCGGCGTGCAGCAGGCCGTTGACGCAGATCGGCCCCATCTGCGCGAGGTAGACGCCGAGCAGCGGGTCGAGGTCGTCGGGCACCGGGATCACCGGCATGCCGACCGGGTCGGCGCAGCGGCCGGTGCGGTGGCCGTAGGCCATGGCGACCACCGATCCCTCGGCCAGCCCGGGCACGCGGCTCTCGGTGACCCGGCCCACCTCCATGTAGCCGAGGCTCGGGACCGGATAGCCGGCGGTGGGCCCCTCGGGGGCGAAGACCCGCAGGTCGCGGTCCCAGGACCGCTGGTGGTGGGGATCGGTGCCCCGCACCAGCGCGACCTCGGTGCCGGCGCTGACGCCGGACCACAGCGTCTGCACCCACGCCTGGCCGGGGCCGGGCTCGGGCTCCTCGAGCTCGAGGATGCCCGGCTCCCCCGGCGCGACCACCCCGATGCTGCGGATCCGCCGGCTCACGCGCCGCTCCCCAGCTGCACCGTGCCGCCGCCGGCCGCCGCCGCGGCGACCGCGGTGACCAGGCGGTGGGTGCGCAGGGCCTCGGCGTAGGACGCCCGCACGTCGTCCCCCTCGCCGCGCACGGCGGCGACGAAGGCGCGGTCCTCGGCCTCGATGGGGTCGTGCCCGCGCTCGACCACCCGCTCGCCGTCGGCGTCGGTGACCTCCAGCCGGTGCTCGGTCAGCCACAGCCGCAGCCCGGGGGCGACGAGCTCCAGGCCGATCCGGGCGCCGCGCGGGGCCAGGCAGCTGTTGGCGAACGAGCCGACCGCCCCGCCGGCGAAGCGCACGGCGGCGGTGCAGGCGTCCTGGATGTCGCCGGGACCGTCGGGTGAGCGGCTGCCGGTCGCCCAGCCCTCGACGACCTCCCCGACCAGCACCCGCGCGGTGTCGAACAGGTGCGTGGCCTGCTCGACCGTCTGCCCGCCCGAGCGGTCCCGCCGCGCCCACCACGGCACGTTCGGCGCCTTGTCGAGCCAGGCCCCGAGCACGAGCCGGGCGGGCCGGTCGGCCAGCAGCTCCCGCGCGCGGTCCACCGTGTCGAGGTGGCGCCAGTGGTAGCCGACCGCGGTCAGCAGCCCGGCCGCCTCGATCCGGGCGGCCAGCCGCTCGGCGGTGCCGAGGTCGGCGGCCAGCGGCTTCTCGACGAACAGCGGCAGCCCCAGGTCCAGCGCGGCGTCCTCCACGCCGCCGTGCGCGTCGGGCGGCACGCAGACGTACAGGGCGTCGAGCGGGCCGGCGCCGAGCAGCTGCTCCCAGCCGTCGTACGCGGTGGCTCCGGCCCGCCCGGCGAGGCGCTCGGCGCGCTCCCGCTGCGGATCGGCCACCCCGGTCACGGTCACCCCGTCGATGCCGCTCAGCGAGTCGACGTGCCGGCCGGCGATGAACCCGGCTCCCACCACTCCGATACGGGTCGTCACCCGGCCGCTCCTGCCCCGGGCGCGGCCGGGGCAACCGCGCCGGCCGGCCGCACGGGCCCGCCCTCCCGGGCCGACCGGTCGGCCGCCCAGGCCAGCGCGTGGCTGCGCAGCGCCTCGGCGTAGGGCACGGTGACGCGTTCGGCCCGGCCGAGGAGGACGTCGAGGAACTCGCGGTCCTCGACGGCGATCGGGTCCTGGCCGGAGTCGACGACCTCCTCCTCGCCGGCGGCGGTGGTGATCCGCAGCCGGTGGTCGGCGATCCCCCGCTCGGTGACCGCCACCGTGCAGCCGTCCGCGACCGCCTCCAGCCCCACCGCGTGCCGCCAGCCCAGCACCCGCGCCGAGGACAGGCTGCCCACGGCGCCGGAGGCGAAGGTCAGGACGGCGGCCGCGGCGGCCGGCACGTCGGCGCCGTCGCCGGCCGGCGCCTCGGCCGCGCAGACGGCGGTCACCTCCCCCGCGAGCAGCCGCGCCAGGTCGAACAGGTGGGTGGTCTGCTCCACCACCTGGCCGCCGGACTCGTCGCGGCGCGACCACCACGGCGCCCGCGGGGTGGCGTCCAGCCAGCCGCCGGTGAGCAGCCGCGGCGGCCGCTCGTGCAGCAGCGCGGTGGCCCGGCGGACGACGTCCAGGTGCCGCCAGTGGTAACCCACGGCGGTGGTCAGCCCGGCGGCGTCGACCCCGGCCGCGATCGACTCGGCGGTCGCCAGGTCGGCGGCCAGGGGCTTCTCGACGAAGAACGGCAGGCCGCGGTCGAGGGCGGCGGCCTCCAGGGGGCCGTGCGCGCCGGGCGGCACGCACAGCCAGACGGCGTCCAGGTCCTCGGTGGCCAGCAGCCGTGCCGGGTCGCGGTAGGCCCGCGCGCCCACCCGCGCGGCGGCGACCTCGGCGCGCTCGCCGTCCACGTCGGCCACCGCCACCACGTCGACCTCGGGGAAGGAGCCGAGCGCAGCCAGGTGCCGGCCGGCGATGAACCCCGTGCCCACGCAGCCGATCCGCAGCCGGCTCACCGCGGCACCCCGGCCGCCGAGGTCAGCGTCCGCTCGTAGACGGCCGCCGTCCGCGCGGCCATCAGCCCGAGCCGGTGGTGGTCCCGCCAGGCCCGGTGCCCGGCCGCCCCCTGCCGGCGGCGCAGCACCGGGTCGTCGAGCAGCGCGGACAGGGCCGCCGCCAGCGCGCGCGGATCGCCCGGCGGCACCAGCGCTCCGGTGACGCCGTCCCGGACGACCTCCTCGGTGCCGGTCACCCGCGTGCCGACGACCGGCAGCCCCGCCTCCATGGCCTCGAGCGCGGCCAGCGGCATCCCCTCGCACCGCGACGGGAGCACGAAGACGTCGGCCGCGGTCAGCAGCGCCCGCGCGCCGGGGCGGCAGCCCGGGAGGCGGACGACGCCGGCGAGGCCCAGGCCGGCGGCCTGGCGGGTCAGCCGCTCGCGCAGCGGCCCGTCGCCGAGCAGCACGATCTGCACGCCGGGGTGGCGCTCGCGCAGCAGCGGCGCGGCCTCGATCAGGGTCTGCTGGCCCTTCATGTGGGTGAGCCGCCCGACCGTGAGCACGACCGGCACGTCCGGCGGCAGGCCCAGCGCGCGGCGGGCCGCCGGCCGGTCCGGGCGGTCGGGCAGCGCCGCCACCCCGTTGGGGACGACGGTCATCCGGCCGGGCGGCACCCCGATCCGCTCGTACGTGCGCCGCACTCCCTCCGACACGGCGATCAGCCGGTCGACGGTCTCGATGCCGTGGAACAGCCCGGCGCGGCGGCGGGGCGAGGAGAGCAGGTAGGGCAGGTGCTGGGTCTGCACGACGGCGGGGCAGCCGGCCGCGCGGGCCAGGCGGGCGCCGTCCCAGTCCTCGGAGCCGGTGCCGACGTGCACGTGGAAGACGTCGGGCCGGGTCTCGCCGAGCACCCCGGTCACGACCCGGGCGAAGGCCGGATCGCGCGGGCCGGGCAGCGGCACCGGGCGGGCGCCCAGCGCGGCGGCCCGGTCGAGCATCCGCCGGCCACCGGGGGTGGGCCGCACCATGAGCGACACCTCGGCGCTGCCGGTGTACTCGGCCAGCAGGTCCAGCATGTGCTGGCCCATGCCGGAGGGATCGGTGGACGGGGTGTACAGGCAGATCGAGCGCGCTGCCGGCATCGAGGCTCCCTTCGTCGGGACCCCCGGTGGCCGGGATCGGCGACGCTAGCGCCGAGGGGCAGCTCAGGAGGCCGCGAGCGGTACCGCCAGAGTCGAAGGTCCCGCCGGTCGAGCGCCGGCCGAGGTGGCCCGGCAGCACGTCGCGCGCACCGACCACTAGAACGATTCTCTAGAACCGCGCTACGTTCCGTGCCATGCCGCCGACACCCGAGCCCCCGACCGTCGTCGTCACCGGAGGAGCCTCGGGGCTCGGGCTGGCGACCGCGTCCGCACTCGCGGCCGGCGGCTGCTCCGTCGTCCTCCTGGCCCGCGACCCCGGCCGGGGGACGGCGGCGCGCGAGCGGCTGCGGGCCGAGACCGGCGCCGACGTCGGCCTGGTGACCGGCGACCTGACGGAGACCGCCGGCATGCGGTCGGCGGCCGGCGCGCTGCTGGCCGCCTGCCCGCGGATCGACGTCCTGGTGCACAACGCCGGCGTCTGGCCCAGCCGCCGGGAGCTCACCGCGGACGGCGTGGAGCGCGCGTTCGCGGTCAACCACCTGGCCCCGTTCCTGCTGAACGGGCTGCTCGAGGAGCGGCTGGCGGAGTCCGGCGCCCGGGTGGTGCAGGTGACCGCCGGGCTGTACGCCACCGGCCGCGCCGAGCCGGGGGTCACCTGCGCCGGCGCGCGGTTCTCGGCCCTGCGCACCTATGCCGACACCAAGCTGTGCAACCTGGCCCTGCTGCCGCGGTGGGCGGCCCGCTGGGAGCCGCGGGGCGTGACCGTCAACGCCGTCCACCCGGGGGTGCTGCGCACCGCGCTCGGCGACCGCGGCGGCCCGGTCGGCCTGCTGCTCCGGCTGGCCAAGCGGCGCTGGGACGACCCCGCCGTCGGCGCCCGCCGGGTGGCCCGGCTGGCGACCGCCCCGGAGTGGGCCGGGCGCACCGGCCGCTACGTCGAGGAGGACGCCGAGGTGCCGCTGCGCGCACCGGCGGACGACCCCGGCCTGGCCGACGCCCTCTGGGCCGAGGCCGCCCGGCTCACCGGGGTGGCCGCGTGAGGACGACGACCCGCGGGCAGGCCACCAGCGCCCGGCTGCTCGACGCCGCGCTCGCCGTGCACGCCGAGGACGGCACCGACGGGATCACCGTGCAGGCGGTGCTCGACCGCAGCGGGGTGAGCCTGGGCAGCCTCTACCACCACTTCGGCAGCCTGGGCGGGCTGGCCGCCGCGCTCTACGCCCGCTGCCTCGGGGAGCTGCTGGACGCCGTCCTGGCCGACCTGCGGCGCTCGCGCACGGCGGCGACCGGCGTCCGGGCGGTCGTGGCCGCCTACCTGCGGCACACCCGCGAGCACCCCGACGCGGCCCGCTTCGTGCACGCCTCGTCCTACGCGGCCTTCCTGCCGGCCCACGCCCCGCGGATCGCCGCCGAGGTGGCGCCGCGCACCGGCGAGCTGCACGCCTGGTTCGCCGCCCAGGTGGCCGCCGGGCGGGTGGTGGACGCCCCGGCGGACGTCCTCGAGGTGCTGGTCGTCGGGCCGCCCGCGGAGCTGGCCCGCCGCTGGCTGGCCGGCGGCCCCGGCATCGACCTCGCGGGCGCGCAGCGGACGCTGCCGGAGCTGGTCTGGCGGTCGGTGCGCGCCGGCTGAGGGTGCGGAGCGTCACCCCCCGCAGTCGTGCACGTCGTGCAAAGATGCACGACGTGCAAACCGATGCTCCCGGCGGCCTGCGGGAGGCCAAGAAGGCCGAGACCCGCCGCCGGCTGACCACCGCGGCCCGCGAGCTCGTCCTGGCCGCCGGCCTCGACGGCGTCACCGTCGAGCGGATCTGCACCGAGGCCGGCGTCTCGCTGCGGACCTTCTTCAACTACTTCGAGTCCAAGGAGAGCGCCGTCCTCGGCGAGGAACCGCCGATGGGCACGCCGGAGAGCCGGGCGGCGTTCGTCGCCGGCGGGCCCTCCGGCGACCTGCTGGCCGACCTGCTGGACCTGCTCGACCCGTCGGTGCAGCTGGCCGCCGAGGGCCGCGAGGGCCTGCGCACCGTCATGGCCCTCGCCGAGCGCGAGCCCCGGCTGCTGGCCCGGCACCTCGCCCGCGTCGTCGCCCACGAGCGCGAGCTCGCCGACCTCATCGCGGCCCGCCGCGGGCTGCCCGGAGCCGACGACGGTGCCCGCGCGGTCGCCGCCACCGCGCTGGCCCTCGCCCGCACCGCCGGCGGCATCTGGTTCGAGGCCGGCGACGACACCCCGTTCGCCGTGCACCTGCACCGGCTGCGCGACGCCGCCGTCGCGCTCCTCGCTCCCCCGCCGCCCAGCGCCTCCGACGCCCCGGCGTCCCGACCTCCGACAGGAGCAGCGTGACCACGCAGACCGTGCCCTCGAGGGGCACCTCCGCCGAGGGCCCCATCGTCCTCACCCGCCGGCGGATCAACCTCATCTTCTCGGCGCTGATCGCCGGGATGCTGGTCGCCAGCCTCGACCAGACGATCATCTCCACGGCGATGCCGACGATCGTGGGCGACCTCGGCGGCGTCTCGCACATGGCCTGGGTGACCACGGCCTACCTGCTGGCCAGCACCCTGGTCATGCCGATCTACGGCAAGTTCGGCGACCTGTGGGGCCGCCGCACGCTGTTCCTGGTGGCCATCGCGCTGTTCACCGCGGCCAGCGTCGGCGCGGCGCTGTCACCGGACTTCACCTGGTTCGTGATCTGGCGCGGCGTCCAGGGCCTCGGCGGTGGCGGGATGATGATCCTGTCGCAGGCGATCATCGCCGACGTCGTCCCCGCCCGGGAGCGCGGCAAGTACATGGGCCCGCTGGGCGCGGTCTTCGGCCTGTCGGCCGTCGCCGGCCCGCTGGTCGGCGGCTTCTTCACCGACCACGCGAGCCTGGGCTGGCAGTGGTGCTTCTGGATCAACGTGCCGGTCGGCGTCGCCGCCCTGGTCATCGGCTGGTTCGCCCTCACCCTGCCGCGCAAGCGCAACACCGAGCCGGTCGACGTCGCCGGTGTCGTGCTGCTGTCGATCGCGACCGCCTCGCTGATCTTCTTCACCGACTTCGGCGGCGACGAGGGCTGGACGGCGGCCCCCACCCTGCTGCTGATGGCGCTGTTCGCCGTGTCGGCGGTGCTCTTCGTCCTCGTCGAGCGGCGCGCGGTGCAGCCGATCATCCCGATGAGCCTGTTCCGCAACCGCACGTTCGTGGTCACCACCGCGCTCGGTGCCGCGGTCGGCCTCGGCATGTTCTCGGCGATCGCCTTCATGCCGACGTTCCTGCAGATGGCCTCGGGCACCTCGGCGGCCAACTCCGGCCTGCTGATGCTGCCGATGATGGCCGGCCTGTTCATCACGGTCATCGGCTCGGGCATCGCGACCACGCGGACCGGCCGTTACAAGGCCTACCCGATCGCGGGTGTGCTGGTCATCGCCGCGGCGATGCTGTGGATGTCGACCCTGTCCGGGGAGACCTCGCTGGTCACCGTCGGGCTGATGCTGTTCTGCATGGGCCTCGGGCTCGGCCTGATCATGCAGATCGTGGTGCTGGTCGCCCAGAACGCCGTCTCGCCGAGCGACCTCGGGGCGGCCACCGCCACGAACAACTACTTCCGCGAGGTCGGCGCCACCCTGGGCGTCGCGGTGTTCGGCACGATCTTCACCAGCCGGCTGACCGAGAACCTCACCGGCGCGCTCACGGAGAACGCTCCCCAGGCGGTCTCGGCCGGGATCACCGGGCCCGACAGCCTGGTGCCGCAGGCCGTGCAGGCCGCCGGCGATCCGCTGAAGACGGCGATCGTCGACGCCTACGCCGACGCGCTCTCACCGGTGTTCCTCTACCTGCTGCCGGCCTTCGCCATCGCCCTGGTGCTGGCGCTCCTGCTCAAGGAGATCCCGCTGGCCGACGTCGCCGGGATGGTCGCCCGCGGGGAGGCGGTCACCGACGAGGCCGACCTGCCGGGGGCGGCGGCGCGCACCGACGCCGAGGAGGTCGCCGTCCTCCCGGAGCCGCGGGAGCGCGGTGACGCCCTCACCGGCGACGAGCGCACCGGCGACGACCGCGAGGCGCCACTTCCCCGCTGACCGGCCGCACCGCGCCTCGGGATGACCGTCCCGGGGGCGCGGTGCGCGTCGGCAGGTGTGCGGTCAGGCGAGGCAGGTCAGCGGCCGGCCGCCGTTGTAGGCGACCATGTCGCGCAGCGCCGCGAAGCCGTCGATCGCCCCGCCGGCCGGCAGCCCGGCCAGCTCGGCCATCGCCCGGTGCAGGTTGCCGACGATGCGCTCCCCGTCGGTCCACTCCGCGAACCGGCCGAGGTCGGTCTCCCGGGCGGCGTCCAGCGGGGTCAGGCCGGCGTCGGCGGCGCGCTGCGCGACGTCGAGGACGAACCGCAGGTAGGCCAGCACCTCGTCGATGACCTCGGGCCCGCACACCGGGCCGTGCCCCGGGACGATCGTCCGCGCGCCCAGCGGGACGACGAACCGCTCGAGCACCTCGATCGCGCCGGCCACCGAGCCGCTGAGCAGGAACGGCGTACCGCCGTTGAACACCAGGTCGCCGGCGTAAAGCACCGAGGCGTCCGGCACCCAGACCACCGAGTCGTTCGTGGTGTGCGCGGGCCCGCCGACGTGCCGGACCTCGCAGCGCCGGTCGCCGACCCACAGCGTGACGCCCTCGGTGAAGGTCAGGAACGGCGGCGCGAAGCCCGGCGTCCCGGCGTCGAAGTCGCTCCAGATGCCCGGCGGGTGCGCCTGGCCCATCGCGATCATCTCGGTGCGGGCGGCCTCGTGCGCCACGATCGTCGCGTCGGGCAGCAGCCCGTTGCCGGCCGTGTGGTCGGGGTGGTGGTGGGTGTTGACCAGCGTCCGCACGCCGCGGCCGGTGATCTGCCGGACGGTGTCCAGGTAGGCGCGGGTGCGCGCCTCCGTGGAGCACGCGTCGACGCTCACCACGCCGTCCGGCCCGACCAGGAACCCCGTGTTGTTGATCATCCAGGAGCCGTCGGGCTGCACGTAGGCGTACAGGCCGTCGCCGACCTCCTCCGCCCGCGGCGGTCCGCCGCGCAGCGTCGCCGTCGGGCTGGCGGTGCTCATCCTCGCCTCACCTGCGTCCTCTCGCGGCGCCCTCCGCGACGGAGCGCGCACCTGTGGCGACGCTAGGCAGCGGTCCGGCCGCTGGCGAATGGTTCCGCTGGATGCGTCGGATCAGCCGCGCCGATACGAGGTCACCCAGAGCCCGGTCAGCACCTCGCGCTCACCGGTGACGGCGAAGCCCAGCCCCTCGTAGAGGGCCCGCGCCGGGGTGTTGTCCCGCCCGGTGGCGACGACGACCGGCCGGCTCCCCCCGCGGCCGAGCAGCTCGGTCACCAGCGCCCGCCCGATCCCCTGCCGGGCCCGGCCCGGGTCCACCACCAGGCGCTCGAGGTCCAGCGCACCGCCGTCCTCGGACCAGGCCAGCGCGCCGGTCAGCCGGCCTCCGGACCGGGCGCCGAGCCAGCGCAGCGGCGCGGCCCGCAGCCCGTCGAGGTCCTCGGCCAGTGGCGGGATGCGGTCGTCGCCGATCAGGGCGGCCTCGACCGCGTAGGCGGCGTGCTGCAGGGCGAGCAGCTCGCGGGCCAGGGCCTCGTCCCCCGCCGGGTGGATCTCCCGCAGCTCGACGTCCGGCACCGGAGCAGTGTGGCAGCCGTCAGCGCAGCCGGACCGGCCCGGCGTCGATCCGGGTGCGGAACAGCACGTAGGGCCGGCGGCGCTGATCCTGCCCGCCGCGGTACTTGCCCTGCCGGTACAGCTGGTTGGCCGTCACGTACAGGTGGCCGTCGGCGGCGACGGACATGGTGTCCGGCCACAGCAGCCGCGGATCGGAGACGACGGTCTCCCAGGAGCCGTCGGGCAGTCGGCGGTGGATCGCGTCGTGCTCGCCGTCGGTCACGTAGAGCCGACCGGCGTCGTCGGTCTCCAGGCCGTCGCTGACGCAGCCCTTGTCGCCCTCGTCGACCACGGTGGCGGCCACCGCGTCGTCGTCCTGGCCACGGTCGACCAGCGCGTCGACCGACACGCTGTACCAGCGGCGGCCGGCCATCGGGCAGTAGTACAGCCGCCCGCCGTCGGTGGCGATCGCGATCCCGTCGGCACCCATGCAGATCGGTGACGTCGACCCGTCCTCCGCCCGCTCGGTGAACTCCTGTCCCTCCACCACCATGCGCAGGTCCGGCGGCGGCACCGCCTTGGTGCTGGGGTGCTCGTGCAACCGGCGCCAGCTCTCCCCGGACGCCAGGTCGACGACGATGACCCCGTTGGGCCCCTGGTCGGAGGAGTCGGTGATGAACGCCGCGCCCGCCCCGCCGCGGCGCAGGTCGAACCGGACGTCGTTGAGGTACGTCGTCGGCAGGGCGACGTCGGTCGGGAACAGGATCGTCTGCACCACCTCGTCGCGGGCCAGGTCGACGCAGACCAGCTTCGGCCCGCCGTGCTCGGTCGGTGCGAACATCGGGCTGCCGGTGTCCAGCACCCACAGCCGGTCGGCCGGGTCGACGACGACGCTCTGCACCGAGACGAAGCGCTCGGGGTCGGCGTCGGAGCGGTTGTCGTTGTGCTCCTGGGACGGAAACGCGACGACGGCGCCGTCCCGGATCTCCCCCACCGTGAAGCCGACCTCGTCGCCCCACTTCGGATAGCAGACGAAGACCCGCCCGGCGGAGGACACCGTGACGCCCGTGGGCATCGCGTCGTCGAAGAGGTGGACGACCTCCAGGTCACCGAGCGTCTCGTGCGTGGTCGGAGAGGACATGCCCGGCGCGCTACCCGCCGGCTCCCGGGGTACACCCGCCGGCCGATGCGTGCCGCAACCGGTGCCGGGTAGGGGCCCGGCCATGACCGTGGACGTGCCCGCCGGCTGCGTCGTCGTCTACACCGACGTCGTCTGCGCCTGGTCGACCATCGCCCTGCACCGCTTCTACGAGGCCCGCACACGCCTGGGGCTCGACGAACAGGTGCGGATCGCGCACCGGTTGTTCGCGCTCGAGGACGTCAACCGGTTCGCCATCCCCCTGGGGCTGGTGCAGCCGGAGATCCCGGTGGTGGGCACCATCGAGCCGGACTTCGGCTTCACCCCGTGGCAGGGGCAGCCGTCGGAGTGGCCGGTCACCAGCCTCCCGGCCAACGAAGCGGTGCACGCCGCGGCGCGGCAGTCCCCGGAGGCCGCCGAGGAACTGGACATGGCGCTGCGCCGGGCCTTCTTCCGGGACAGTCGCTGCATCAGCCTGCTGCACGAGATCGTCGACGTCGCCGGGGAGTGCCCGGCCGTCGACGCCCGTGAGCTGCAGGCCGCGCTGGAGGACGGCCGCGCGCGCGGGCCGATGATGGCCGACTACCGGGCACGCGCCGACGAGGTGGAGGGGAGCCCGCACTTCTTCCTCGGCGACGGCACCGACGTGCACAGCCCCGGCATCGACCTGCACTGGCAGGGCGAGCCCGGCGCCGGGTTCCCGGTGGTCGACCGCGACGACCGGTCGGTGTGGGACGACCTGGTCCGCCGGGCGGCCGACGCGGCACGGAGGGGCTGAGCGGTGGCGGAGCGGCTGGTCGCCGACGTCGTGGTCGAGCGACTGCGGCAGTGGGGCGTGCCGCGGGTGTTCGGCTACTCCGGGGACGGCGTCAACGCCCTCATGGGAGCGCTGCGCCGGGCCGGGGAGCCGGCGTTCGTGCAGGCGCGGCACGAGGAGGCGGCCGCTTTCATGGCCGTCGGGCACGCCAAGTACACCGGCGGGGTCGGCGTGGTCGTCTCCACGCAGGGGCCGGGCGCGGTGCACCTGCTCACCGGCCTGTACGACGCCAAGCTCGACGGCGTCCCGGTGGTGGCGGTCATGGGCCAGCAGCAGCGGTCGGTGCTGGGCTCGGCCTACCAGCAGGAGATCGACCTGCTCTCCCTGGTCAAGGACGTCGCCGCGCAGTTCGCCCAGGTGGTGACCACGCCCGAGCAGCTGCCGCTCGTGCTGGACCGGGCCTTCCGCACCGCCCTGGCCACCCGCTCCCCCGCCGTCGTGGTCCTGCCGCACGACGTGCAGCAGCAGCCGGCGCCCGACCTCGGCCAGGAGCACGGTGTCGTCGTCACCGCGCCGGTCTGGCGGCCGGGCCGGCTGCTGCCGCGGGACGACGACCTGCGCGCGGCCGCCGACCTGCTGCGCGCCGGCCGGCGGCCGGCACTGCTGGTCGGTCAGGGCGCGCGGTCGGCCCGGGCCGAGGTGCTCGCCGTCGCGGAGGCGCTCGGCGCGGGCGTGGCCACCAGCCTGCTCGGCAAGCCGTACGTCGACGAGGGCCACCCGCTCGCGGCCGGGGTCATGGGCCACCTCGGGACGACGGCGTCGGGAGCGGTGCTCGGGCGGTGCGACACCCTGCTGATGGTCGGCACGGACGACCCGTGGACGGAGTTCTACCCCGCGCCCGGCCAGGCCCGCGCCGTCCAGATCGACCTCGACGGCCGGCACCTGGGGAACCGCTACCCGATCGAGGTGGCGCTGCCCGGCGACGCCGCGGAGACCCTCCGGGCGCTGCTGCCGCTCCTCGACGGCGCGCAGCCGGACCCGGCGTGGCGCACCGAGGTCGAGACGGCGGTGCGGGGCTGGCACGAGCTGTCGGCCGAGCGCGCGCGGACGCCGGCCGCACCGGTGAACCCCGAGGCCGTGGTGGCCGAGCTGAGCCCGCGGCTGCCGGCCGACGCGCAGGTCGCCGTGGACGTCGGCTCGGTCACGTACTGGTACGCCCGCCACCTGCGGCTGCCCGAGGGAGTGCCGGCCCACCTGTCGAGCACCCTGGCGTCGATGGGTTGTGCGGTGCCCTACGGCCTGGCCGCCAAGCTGGCCGATCCCGGCCGGCCGGTGACCGTGCTCAGCGGTGACGGCGCGATGCAGATGCTGGGCAACGCCGAGCTGGTCACCGTCGCCGCGCGCTGGCGGTCGTGGGCCGATCCCCGGTTCGTCGTCTGCGTGCTGGCCAACCGCGACCTGGCGGAGGTGACCTGGGAGCAGCGGGAGATGGAGGGCGACCCCCGGTTCGACGACAGCCAGTCGCTGCCCGCGTTCCCGTTCGCCGGCTACGCCGAGCTGCTGGGGCTGACCGGCATCCGCGTCGAGGACCCGGCGGACCTGGGCCCGGCCTGGGACCGCGCGCTGGCCGCCGACCGGCCGGTGGTGCTGGAGGTCCTCACCGACGCCGACGTCCCGCTGCTGCCGCCGTTCCCGGCCGGCGAGGCGAAGCTCGACTCGTTCCGGCGCGCGCTGGGCCAGGAGGGCGACGCCGGCCGGCACGCCCGCGACCTGCTCGACACCTACGCCGACCAGGAGGCCCGCCGGCAGGGGTGAGCCGGCGCGCCGTGCCCCGCACGTCAGGACGGGACCAGCACCGACCACGCCCGGTGCTCCATCCGCCAGGTCCGTGCGGTGACAGCGGCCTGCAGTTCCCCGTCGGCGTCGGGCTGCACGGGACCGCCGGAGACGGTCACCTCCCGGCCGCGGGTGATCACGACATCGCGACGGTCGGCGTGCCGTCCGCGCGCCAGCGCGACGCCGAAGGCGGCTCGGGCCACGGGGCCCGTGGCGACGCAGACCACGACGTCGGCCAGCCCGTCGTCGAGGACCGCGGAGGGGGCCAGGGGCCGGCCGCCGCCGATCGTGGGGCCGTTGCACACGGCCACGAGGAGGACCCCGGTTCTCCCGTCGGCGCACCACCCGCCGTCCGCGGTCGTGACGACCTCCCCGTCGACCTCGACGCGGAGATCCCAGGAGGTCGTCGTGACGCCGGCGAGCGCGGCGCCGAGGGGGAAGGCCGCGGGTCCGAGCAGCTTCTTGAAGCGGGTCGCCCGGTCGTAGGCGTGGGCGCCGATCCCGACGTGGACGGCGTTCAGCACCGGCTCCCCGGCGTCGTCCCGCACGACGTCCACGGCCCGAGGTGTCCCGGTCAGGACCACCTCCGCCCCCTCGACCGGGTCCAGGGGCAGGTCGAGGGCGCGCGCCAGGTCGTTGCCGGTTCCGCACGGGACGATGCCGACCGGATCCCCTGGATCCAGCTGACCGGCCCGGTCGAGGGCCCGGACCGCAGCGTGCACGGACCCGTCACCGCCCAGGACGACCAGGCGGCGTCCGCCACGGCCGGCCACGGCCCGGGCCAGGTCCGCCTCGTCGGCCGTGCGGACCACGCGGACGTCGGCGCCGGCGCGCAACCCCGCGAGGGCCGCCTGCACCGACTCGTCGTCCGCGCTGCCGGCGGCCCCGTTCACCACGGCCAGCAGTTCTCGCACCGGTGCACCTCCCCCGGGACCGGGGATCCTCAGTCCAGGCCGGGCAGCAGCTTGTCGAGGGTCACCGGCAGGTCGCGGACCCGGATGCCGGTGGCCCGGTGCACCGCGTTGACCACCGCCGCGGCGGTGCCGGTGATGCCGATCTCGCCGATGCCCTTGCTGCCCATCGCGTTGACGTACGGGTCGTGCTCGTCGAGCCAGTGCGCCTGCACGTCACCGACGTCGGCGTTGACCGTGATGTGGTACTCGGCGAGGTCGTGGTTGGCGACCTGGCCGATCCGCGGGTCCCACACGCTGTTCTCGTGCAGCGCCATCGACAGCCCCATGGTCATGCCGCCGATGAACTGGGAGCGCGCGGTGCGCGGATTGACGATCCGGCCTGCGGCGAAGACCCCGTAGAGCCGGGGCACCCGGATCTCGCCGGTGTCGGCGTGCACCCGGACCTCGGCGAACTGCGCGCCGAAGGCGTAGGCGGCGTGCTCGTCGTCCTGGGCGGCCTGGTCCACCGAGCCGGTGACCTCGTCGCCGTCGCGGGGGTCGGCGCCGTACTTGCCGCGGAACTCGCGGGCGGCGACGGTGATCGCCGAGCCCCAGGTGTTGGTGCCCGAGCTACCGCCGGCCACGGAGGCGATCGGGTACCGGGTGTCGCCGATCCGCACCTCCACGTCGTCGACCGGCACGTCCAGGGCGTCGGCGGCGATCTGCGGCAGCACCGTCCAGGCGCCGGTGCCGAGGTCGGCCGCGCCGATCTCGACGACGTAGCGGCCGGCCTCGAAGCGGACCGCCGCGTCCGACGTCGCCTGGCGCATCGTCGGGTAGACCGAGGACGCCACACCGGTGCCGACGAGCCAGTCGCCGTCCCGGTGGCGGGCCGGGGGCCGGTCGGCCCAGCCGAACCGCGCCGCGCCCTCGCGCAGGCACTCCACCAGGTGCCGGCTGGACCACGGCTTGCCGGTCTCGGGGTCCACCTCCGGGTCGTTGCGGATCCGCAGCTCGACCGGATCGATGCCCAGCTGCTCGGCCAGCTCGTCGAGCGCCACCTCGGGGCCGAACATGCCGGGGCACTCCCCCGGCGCCCGGAACCACGACGGCACCGGGACGTCGAGCGGCGCCAGCCGGTGCGTCGTCCGCCGGTTCGGCGCGGCGTACATCATCCGGGTGGGCACGCCGGTCTGCTCGGCGAACTCCTTGATCCGCGAGGTCTGCTCGACGACGTCGATCGCGATCGCCGACAGCCGCCCGGTGCGGTCGGCGGCCACCTGCATCCGCTGGATGGTCGGCGTCCGGTAGCCGGCGAGGGAGAACATCTGCTGCCGGGTCAGCGCCAGCTTGACCGGCCGGCCGGGCAGCGCCCGCGCCGCCAGCACCACGAGCATCACGTTGGCGTGCGGCGTGCCCTTGGAGCCGAAGCCCCCGCCCACGTAGGGGCAGACCACCCGCACCTGCTCCTTCTCCAGGCCGAACACCTTCGAGACGGCGGCCCGGTCGGGGTGCACGCCCTGGGTGGAGTCCCAGAGGGTGAGCGGCACCTCGGCGGCGGGATCCCAGAGCGCGGTCGAGGCGTGCGGCTCCAGCGGGTTGTTGTGGACCATCGCCGTCGAGTAGGTCTGCTCCACCGTCGCGTGCGCGGTGGCCATGGCGGCGGCGACGTCGCCCTCGGCGGTGTCGGTCTCGAACCCGGGGTTGACCTTCTCGGGCTTGTACAGCGCCGGGTGGTCGACGGCCAGGGCGCTGTCGTGCTCCTCCTCGGCGTAGGTCACCGCGACCAGGTCGGCGGCCTGGCGGGCCAGCTCGCTGGTCTCGGCGAGCACGACGCCGACCAGCTGGCCGCGGAAGGCGACCTCGTCGGACTGGAGGACGGCGAACTCCCGGTCCTCGGTGGAGGCCAGCCGCTCGGCGTTCTCGTGGGTGAGCACGGCGAGCACGCCGTCCAGGGCCTCGGCGGCCGAGACATCGATCCCGGTCACCCGGCCGCGGGCGATCGTCGCCTGCACGGGATGGGCGTAGGCCGGCCGCTCCACGGGCGTCTCGTAGGCGTAGACGGCGGTGCCGCGCACCTTGCGCTCCCCGTCGCGGCGGACCACGGCCCGGCCGATGGCCCGGGGCTCCAGCAGCTCGGTCATGTCAGCCCTCCCGGGTCAGGTCGCGCAGGACGGCGACGGCGGTGCGCGTGGCCAGGGAGATCTTGAAGCCGTTGCCGCCGTCGATGCCCGGCTGCGGCTGGGCCGCGGTGAGCTCCACCTCCATCGCGTGGCGGACGGCGCCGTCGCCCAGCGGGCCGCCGCGCAGCAGCTCCTCCGCGCGGGTGGCCCGCCACGGCTTGTGCGCCATGCCGCCCAGGGCGATGCGGACGTCGTCCCCCGCGACCACCGCCGCCACCGACACCAGCGCGAAGGCGTAGGAGGCCCGGTCGCGGACCTTGCGGTACGCCGAGCGGGCGCCGGCCGGCAGCGGGGGCACGTCGATGGCGGTGATCAGCTCGCCGTGCGCGAGGACCGTGTCGCGGGAGGGGTCGGCACCGGGCAGCCGGTGCAGCTCGGCGAAGGGCACGACCCGGGCGCCGGACGGGCCCTGCACGTGCACCCGCGCGTCGAGGGCGGCCAGCGCGACCGCCATGTCCGAGGGATGGGTCGCGATGCAGGTCTCCGGCGCCGCGGGGTCGGGCAGGGCCGAGGGCACCCCGAGGACGGCGTGGTAACGGGTGTAGCCGCCGACCGCCGAACAGCCGCTGCCGGGCTCGCGCTTGTTGCAGGGCGTGGTGACGTCCTGGAAGTAGACGCAGCGGGTGCGCTGCAGCGGATTGCCGCCGGTGGTGGCCAGGTTGCGCAGCTGCCCGTTGGCACCGGCGAGGAGCGCCTGCGCCAGCACCGGCCAGCGCTCGCGGACCCGCCGGTCGGCGGCCACCTCGCTGTTGGTGACCGCCGCGCCGATCCGCAGCCCGCCGTCGTCGAGGTCGGTGATCTCCCGGGAGGTCAGCCGCCGGACGTCGACCACGAGGTCGGGCCGGGCGACGCCCAGCTTCAGGTGGTCGACGAGGTTGGTACCGCCGCCGAGGAAGACGGCGTTCGGCTCGGCGGCCACGGTGCGCACCGCCTCGGCGACGTCGGCCGGGCGGGCGAAGGCGAACGGCTTCACGGCGCGACCCCGCCCGCCTGCTGCACCGCCGGGACGATGTTGACGTAGGCCGCGCAGCGGCAGAGGTTGCCGCTCATCCGCTCGGCCACCTCGTCGTGCGACAGCTCGGGGGCCGCGGTGAGGTCCGCGGTGACGGTGCTGGGCCAGCCGCGCCGCACCTCCTCCAGCACGCCCACCGCGGAGCAGACCTGGCCGGGGGTGCAGTACCCGCACTGCAGGGCGTCGCGGTCGAGGAAGGCCTGCTGCACGGGGTGGAGCTCGCCCTCGGGGGCCAGGCCGTCGGCCGTGGTCACGGCGGCGCCGTCGTGGGCCACCGCCAGGGCCAGGCACGACAGCGCCCGCTCCCCGTCGAGCAGGACGGTGCACGCGCCGCACTGGCCGTGGTCGCAGCCCTTCTTCGGGCTGGTGTTGCCCAGCCGCTCGCGCAGCGCGTCCAGCAGCGTCGTGCGCGTGTCGACCGTCAGGCGACGGGGAGCGCCGTCGACGGTCAGCGAGATCTCGGCGTCCATGGCGACCGCCGTGCCCCGGCCCCGGGGGGCGGCAAACCCGGGCCGGGCTCTGCCAGGGTGGCCCCGTGCCCCTCCCCCTGCCGCCCGTGCCCGCCCGCGTCGTCGCCGCGCCGATGGCCGGCGGCCCGTCGACGGTCGACCTCGCCGCCGCCGTCTGCGGCGCGGGCGGGCTCGGCTCCCTCGCCGCCGGCTACCGGCCCGTCGAGGCGGTGGCCGAGGAGGTCGGGCGGCTGCGCGACCGCACCGCCGCGCCGTTCCTGGTCAACGTCTTCTGCCCGACCCCGGCGTCGGAGCAGGAGGTGGCGCGGGTGCCGGCGTACGCCGCCGCACTGGCCCGGCACGCACGTCAGTTGGGGATAACGGCAGAGCCAGGTGCCGCCCGGTCGACCGACGACGACCACGCGGCCAAGGTCGCGCTCCTGGCCGGCCTGCGGCCGGCCGTCGTCTCCTTCGCCTTCGGGCTGCCGCCGGCGGAGTCGGTCGCCGCCCTGCACGACGCCGGGGTCGCCGTCTGGATCACCGTCACCTCCCCCGCCGACGCGGCCGCGGCCACCGCGGCGGGCGCCGACGCGCTGGTGGTGCAGGGCTGGGAGGCCGGCGGGCACCGCGGCGGCACCGGGGACGACGAGCCCGAGCAGCTGGGCCTGCTGCCGCTGCTGGCGCTGGTCCGCCGGGTCTCCGACCGGCCGCTGGTCGCCGCCGGCGGGCTCGCCGACGGGCGCGGGGTGGCCGCCGCGCTGGCCGCCGGGGCGTCGCTGGCCCAGCTCGGGACGGCGTTCCTGCGCACTCCCGAGGCCGGCACCGCGCCGCCGCACGCCGCCGCGCTGACCGAGGACCGGCCGACCGCGGTCACCCGCGTCTTCACCGGCCGCGCCGCCCGCGCGCTGGTCAACCGCGCGGTGCGGGAGCTGCCCGCCGACGCCCCCGCCGCCTATCCCGAGCTGCACTTCCTCACCGCGCCGCTGCGCGCGCAGGCCCGCGCCGCCGGGAACGCCGAGGGCATGCACCTGTGGGCCGGCCAGGCGCACCGGCTGGCCGAGGCGGTGCCGGCCGGCGAGCTGGTCCGCCGGCTGGCTGCCGAGGCCCGCGAGGCGCTGGACGCCGCCCGGTTCTGACCCGCCCGTGGCCGGCCGGGGTCAGCCGGCGACGGGCCGGTGCCGGCGCCGCCGGCCGAAGGCGCTGCGCACCCGCTGCCACCGGTTCGGCGTCCGCTCGGCGTCCAGGAGCCGCGTGTCGGCGAGGGTGCGGCCCACCGGCCCGAGGTCCGGCGGGTCGAAGGGCACCAGCGACCGGCCGGTGGGGCGGCGCAGCTCCTCGATCGCGGCGACCAGCGAGCCGCCCGCCCGCTCGACGGCGGCGGCCACCTCCTCCGGCGGCACGCCGAGGTGCTCGCCGAGCAGCCGGTGCCGCATGCCGAGCACCGCGGCCGCGAGCGTCTCCCGCTCCGGGGAGTCCTCGTCCACCTCGATGCTCAGGTCGCACTCGGTGTCCAGCCCCATCGACCGGTTGTTGAGGTTGGACGAGCCGATGCGCAGCAGCCGGTCGTCCACGACGGTCACCTTCGCGTGCACGTACACCGGCCGCCGCGACCCGGTGACCGGCACGTAGAGGCGGAAGCGGTCGTACCGGTCGGCCTCCCGCACGAGGTCCAGCAGCGCCGCCCGGGCGCTGCCCATCGCCTTCTCCTCCAGCCAGCCCCACGCCTCGTGCGGGTTGACGACCACGAACTCCGGCCCGTCGGGCTCCTGGAGCCGGGCGGCGATCGCCTCGGCCACCCGGCGGTTGGCGAAGTACTGGGTCTCGATGTAGACGCTGTGCCGGGCGCCGGCGATCACCGCGAGCCACAGCAGCTCGATCTCGTGCACCAGCGAGGTGCCCCCGTGCTCCGGGCGGGTGCGGGAGACGGCGACGTCCACGTCGGTGAGCAGCGGCTCCACGCCGTCGGGCCAGCAGGGCTGCACGCCGGACACCGGCTCCAGCCGCTCCCCCTTGGCGCTCTCCCACCGCTCGCGGGCCAGGTCGCCGATCGCCCGCGCCGCCGCGCCGTCGACCAGGCTCGTGACGTCGTGCCAGGGGCCCATGTCGCGGCGCGATCCGGGGCGGGCGCGCCGCCGGGAGGAGTCGGGGTGCTCGGGGGTGTCCCAGCGGTCGGCGGTGACATCGATGCCGCCGGCGAAGGCCAGGCAGTCGTCGATGACCACGATCTTCTGGTGGTGCGCGCCGCCGACGGGATGGTGGGTGTCGACGGTGAAGGTCAGCCGGTCGGGCGCGCGCCGGCCGAGCAGCACGATGGGCACCAGGCCGCGCCCGAGCCCGACCGCCATGCCCATGTCCCACATGAGGACGCCGATCTCCAGCTCCGGGTTGGCGCGCACGGCGGCCTCGAGCACCCGCCCCAGCCGGTCGTCGCGGGCGCGGCCGGGGCTGCGCGGGTCCATCCGGATGCGCGGGTCGAAGTCCCAGCCGATCAGCAGCACCCGGCGGCGGGCCCCGAGCAGCGCCCGCTTCAGCGTGGCGAAGTAGTCGGCGGCGTCGACGAAGACGGCGAACCGGTCGGCCCGCTCGACCCGCCAGCAGGTCTCGCCGGGGACGAGGAGCCGGTCCGCGGAGGCGCCGGCCGGCTGCGGCTCGACCGCGGGACGGGGCGCCGGGAGCCGGAGACCGGGAGAGGTCGTGGTGCCGGAGCCGTCGGAGTGCATCGGAGCATCTTGCCTGCTCTGCCTGCTCGCCGGGGTCGCCGCCACCCGGCTCGGCGACGTCGACCCGCCCCTGGTGCCGATGCCGCCCGTCCCGCCCGACGACCTCGAGGCGGCCGTCAGGCCACCTCCGCGGTCACCCGCTCCGCCCCCGTGGCCGACAGCACCCGCCACACCCGGCGGGCCAGCGCGTCGGTGGTGCGGAACAGCGGCGCGTTCGTCCGCGGCCGGGAGAAGCCGGCCACCGGCGGGCCCGACGTCCAGGCGCCGAGGGCGAACACCCGGGGATCGGCGACGCCCGAGCGGCGCAGCACCCGCAGCTCGCCGTCGACGTCGAGCCGGCCGGTCCGCCGCACCCCCGCCGGGGCCGCCGGGTCGTCCAGCACCCGCTCGCGGGCGGCGCCCCGGCCCAGCAGGCCCCGCACCAGCGGATCGGTCGTGGCGGCGACGTCGGCGGCCGGCAGCCGGGCCTCGACCAGCACCCGGGCGACCGTCTCGCCGGAGCAGCCCGCCGAGCGGGCCCGGAAGACGCCGGCCCCCTCGTCGAGCACGACGGCCGCGTCGGCGCCGAGGAAGCGCAGCACCCCGGTCTCCGACAGCGCGAGCAGCTCCTCCAGGCGCGGGCCGGGCGGGCCGCTGGCGAGGTAGCTGAACAGGTTCAGGAACCAGCCGGGGAGCTGCTCGCTCTCGGCCTCGGCGGTGAGCCGGCCGGCGGCGAGCAGGCCGGCCACGGCGCCGTAGCTCTGCAGCAGCGCGACGAAGACCGCGGCGTCCCAGCTGGACCGCGGATCCGCGGCGCGGGCGAGGTCGGCGCGGACGTGGGCCCGCACCGCCTCCTGCAGCGCGTCCGCATCGGCGAAGACCCGGCCGGCCAGGGGGCGGTCGAGCGCGGCGAGGTCGAACCGGTCGGCCGGGTCGGGCACCGCCTCGGCCACCAGGGCGCGTTCCTCGGCCGGGCCGGCGGTCGGGAACCGCTCGGCGAACTCCGCCCACGGCAGCCGGGTCCGCTCGGGCGCCGCGCGGAACAGCTCGGTGTAGTGCGCCCAGGCCAGCTCCCGGGCCAGCAGGGGGCCGAGGTCGGCACGCAGATCCAGCCGGCGGGTGGACCCGAAGGTCTCCTCCAGCGCGTCCTGGGTGAGGAAGCGCAGCGGCACCGGCGGCCCGCCCCAGGCGTAGCCGAGCTTGGACCGGTAGGGCACGCCACGCCGGGAGCCGACGTGCAGCACCGGCTCGCGGCCCGAGGGCCGGTAGCGCAGCCGGCCGTCGTCCCCCCGCTCGAAGCGGCCGCCGCGCCCGGAGGTGAGCAGGACGGCGAGGTCGACGAACGCCAGGCCCGCGCCCCGCACCAGCACGTCCTCCCCCGGCGCGAGCGCGGAGAGGTCGACGTCGGCGGTGTAACCGGTCGGCAGGTACCGCAGCCCGGCCCGGGCCGCCGCCGCGGCGGTCGCCCGCTCCGCGGCCGTGGGGCGGGCGGGCAGGTGCCCCTGGGCCAGCACCACCGTGTCGACGGCGAGCCGGCCGCCGTCGGCGAGCAGCACCTCGGCGCCGTCGTCCCCGCTGCGGACGTCGACCGCGGTGGTGGCGTGCACCCGCACGTCGGCCCAGGGGGCGAGCGCGTCGACCACCCGGGCCAGCACCCAGCTCAGGTAGGCGTTGACCACCGGCCGCGACGGGAAGGACCCCGCGGTCAGCGGGCGACCGGTCCGCTGCGCCCACTGCAGCAGGGTGGTGCCCTCCCCCACCGGGCCCTCCGCGGTGACCGAGGGGTCGGGCAGCAGCGTGATGTCGCCGGCCAGGGAGTTGGCCCAGAGCAGGTCCGGCTGCCCGGCCCGCCACACCCGGCCGCCGCCCGGCGGGTACGGATCCACCAGGTGCACGGTGAGCCGGTCGCCGGTGGCCAGCTCCGGCGCGTTGGCCAGCAGCCGCTCGAGCACGCTGACCGCGGTGGGGCCGGCCCCGACGACGCACAGCGCGGAACGGCTCACCCGGTCACCTCCGTGTCGGGCCAGACCCGGCTGGGCAGCTCCGCCCGCAGCACCGGGGCCACCCGGTCGAGGAACAGCTCGAGGGTGGCCCGGTGCTCGGCCGCGGGGACGCCGATCCCCTGCAGGCCCAGCTGCAGCACCTCGACGCCGCCGAACTCCTCGTCCCAGCGGGCCAGCTTCTCCACGATCTGCTGCGGGCTGCCGACCAGCAGCGGCCCGCGCTCGATCGCGTCCTCGACGGTGGTGAACTCCGGCGCGTTGTGCTGCGCGGCCGGGGTGGCGAGGAACGCCTCGTAGCGCGGGCGCATCACGTCGACGGCGTCCTGGCTGCGCTCGCTGACGTACACCCCGCCGCAGCCGACGCCGACGACGCCGCAGGCGGGGTCGTGCCCGTGCGCGGCCAGCCGCTCCCGGTAGTGCCGCACCAGCTCGGTGTACTTCTTGGTCGGGTGGAAGGCGTTGGCGCTGAACACCGGCTCGCCGAAGCGGGCGGCGAGCTCGGTGGACTCGGTGGACGACGCGCTGCCGTGCCAGACCGGGATCGGCTGCTGCCGCGGCCGGGGCAGCGTGGTCGCCCGCTCCAGCGGCGGGCGCACCGAGCCCGACCAGGTGACCTCCTCCTCGTGCCACAGCCGGCGCAGCAGCTCGTACTTCTCGCGGTTGAGCCGCCACTGGTCGTCGAGGTCGTAGCCGAACAGCCGGTTCTGCACGGGGTCGTTGCCCTTGCCGATGACCAGGTCGACCCGGCCGCCGGAGAGGGAGTCGATCGTGGCGTAGTCCTCGGCCACCCGGACCGGGTCCAGCAGCGGCAGCACGGTGACCGTGCTGACCAGCCGCACCCGCTCCGTCTGCGCGGCGATGGTGGCCAGCAGCACCGTGGGCGAGGAGGAGAGGAACGGCGCGGCGTGCCGCTCCCCGATGCCGACGGCGTCGAAGCCGGCCTGCTCGGCCCAGACCGCACCGCGCACCGCCTCGGCGAGCCGCTCGTGCGGATCGGGCACCCGCCCGGTTCCCGGGTCGGGGGCGTTGAGCACCAGGTCGGCGGCGAGCAGCTTCACCGGGCGCTCGCCGCCGGCACCCGCGGAGCCGGGTGCGCCAGGCCCAGGTGGTCGCGCAGCGTCTCGCCCTCGTACTCGGTGCGGAACACCCCGCGCTCCTGCAGCAGCGGGACGACGGTGTCGACGAACGGGTCCAGCCCGCCGGGGGTGATGTGCGGGACGAGGATGAAGCCGTCGCTGGCGTCGGACTGCACGAGGTCGTCGATCGTGGCCGCCACCGTGGCCGCGCTGCCGATGAAGGTCTGCCGGCCGGTGACCTCGACGACCAGCTCGCGGATCGACAGCCGCTTGGCCTCGGCCAGCTCCCGCCACTCCCGGGCGGTGGCCCGCGGGTCGCGGTACATCCGCACGCTCGCCCGGCCCTGGGCCAGCGCCTCCTCGCCGACCACAGGCTCGACGTCGGGCAGCGGGCCGTCGGGGTCGTAGCCGGACAGGTCGCGGTTCCACACCCCCTCCAGCCACTGCAGCGCGGTCTGCCCCGAGACCTGCTGCAGCCGGACGTGATGGGCCAGCTCGGCAGCCTCGGCGTCGGTGTCGCCGAGCACGAAGGTGGCCGCGGGGAGGATCAGCAGCTCGTCGCGGGTGCGGCCGTACGCGGCCAGCCGCGACTTGACGTCGGTGTAGAAGGCCTGGCCGGCCTCGCGGGTGCCGTGCCGGCTGAAGATGGCGTCGGCGCTGGAGGCGGCGAACTCCCGGCCCTCCTCGGAGTCCCCGGCCTGGAACACGACCGGCCGGCCCTGCGGGCTGCGGGGCACGTCGAACCGGCCGGCAATGTCGAAGTGGGCGTCGGAGTGGGTGAACCGGCCGGCCTGCGCGTCGCGGAGGAAGACCCCGGACTCCTGATCGGCCACGATCTCGTCGCCGCGCCAGGAGTCGGCCAGCTCCATCACCGTCTGCAGGAACGTGCGTGCCCGCTCGTAGCGCTGGTCCTGGGCGAGGAAGCCGCCGCGCCGGAAGTTCTCCCCGGTGAAGGCGTCCCACGAGGTGACGACGTTCCAGGCGGCGCGGCCGGCGGAGAGGTGGTCGAGGGTGGCGAACTGGCGGGCCACCTCGTAGGGCTCGTTGAAGGTCGAGTTGATCGTGCCGGTGAGGCCCAGCCGGTCGGTGACCGCGGCGAGGGCGGCCAGCACGGTGAAGGTGTCCGGCCGGCCGACGACGTCGAGGTCGTGGATCTGCCCCTTGTGCTCGCGCAGCCGCAGGCCCTCGGCGAGGAAGAAGAAGTCGAACCTCCCCCGCTCGGCGGTCTGCGCCATCTGCACGAAGGAGGAGAACTCGATGTGGCTGCCGGCCGCGGGGTCGCTCCACACGGTGGTGTTGTTGACGCCGGGGAAGTGCGCGGCGAGGTGGATCTGCTTGGTCATGGGGGTCCTCAGGCGGTCGCGGTCGCGTAGCGGTTGGCCGGGCGGGGCAGGCCGAGCAGCCCGCGCAGGGTGGGCGCCTCGTAGGCGGTGCGGAACAGCCCGCGGCGCTGCAGCTCGGGCACCAGCCGGCCGGTCACCTGTGCCAGGTCGTGCGGCAGGGTGGCCGGGCGCAGCCGGAAGCCGGTCAGCCCGGCGGCGGCCCACTCGGTGAGCAGGTCGGCCAGCTGGGCCGCCGAGCCGGTGAAGACACGGGCGTCGCTGCGGTAGGCGGCGCCGGCGACGTCGTCCAGCCGGCGCAGCCGGGCGGCCGCGGCGGCCGGGTCGTCGTCGAGGACGACGACCAGGTCGCCGAAGACGTGCACGGTCTCCCCCGCCCGGCCGGCCGCCCGCTGCAGGTCGCGGACCTCCCCGACGATCGCCGCGGCGTCGGCGGCGTCGCGCGGGGTCACGAAGCCGACGTCGGCGTGCCCGGCGACCAGCTCGTAGGGCACCGTCGAGTGCGCCAGCGCGGCCACCACCGGCTGGCCCTGCGGCGGTCGCGGCGTGATGGAGGGCCCGCGGACGGAGAAGTGCCGGCCCGCGAAGCCGATGGGGTGGAGCTTGTCGCGGTCGACGAACCGGCCGGTGGCCGCGTCGCGGATCTCGGCGTCGTCCTCCCAGCTGTCCCAGAGCCGGCGGACCACCTCGATCCAGTCGCCGGCCTCGCCGAACAGCTCGCGCACCACCTGCTGCACCTCGGGGGTGTCGGAGGCGTCGCGGTCGAACGCCGGCGCCGGGCGCCGGCCCACGTGGGCGTACTCGGCGGCACCGGTGCTCACCCGCACGCGCACACCGGCCCGGCCGGTGCTCACGTAGTCCAGGGTGGCGACGGCCTTGGACAGGTGGAACGGCTCGGTGTGCGTGACCACCGCCGTCGGCACCAGGCCGATGCCGCGGGTCAGCGGCGCGACGCGGGCGGCGACCTGGACGGCGTCCAGCCGGCCGCGCACCCGGTCGGTGCGCTCGTCGGCGGTCCACGGGTCGTCGGACTGCAGGGCGAAGCCGTCCTCCAGCGTCACCAGGTCCAGCAGGCCGCGCTCGGCCTCGCGCACCAGGTCGGTCCAGTAGCCGGCGGTGAACAGGTCGGCCGGGCGGGCGCAGGGCTCGCGCCAGGCGGCCGGGTGCCAGCCGGCGCCGTCCAGTGCCACCGCCAGGTGCAGGTGCTCAGGCATCGAGGACCGCTCCGTTCTCGGTCGCGCGGGCCAGGCCGCGGGTCAGCGGGGTGCGCTCGCCGGCCTCGACGGCGAGCGGCAGGCGGTTGCCGGCCGGCGGCAGCGGGCAGGTGGCCAGGTCGGTGTAGGCGCAGGGCAGGTTGACCGCCCGGTTGAAGTCGAGGACCAGCCGGCCGGCGCCGTCCGGCGGGCCGGCGGCCAGCGAACGGAAGGCGTAGGTGGTGTCGCCGGAGGTGGCGTCGGAGAACAGCAGGAGCAGGCCGCCGGGCTCGTGCCCCGGGAACGCGGTCAGCGCGTGCTCCTGCCCGTCGAGCACGAACCGCACCACGCCGGGGGCGTCGTAGACGTGCCGCACGCCCTCGACCGCGCCGTCCACGGCGGTCGGCCGCGGGACGTCGAACGGCTCGAACCGGCCCTCGACGACCCACCGGGGGTCGGCCGGGTAGGCCGGCGTCCCGGGGTGGCCCAGCCGCAGCGGCGAGCGCGGATCGCGCGGGCGGACGACGTGGCGGCCGCCGCGCTCGGCGAGCTCGACGACGGTGTCGCCGGACCGGGTCAGCACGCTCTCCCGCAGCCCCAGCGCGCCGAAGACGTGCTCCCCCCGCACCGGCTCGCCGTCGACGAGGAGCTCCTCGCCGGCGCCGAGGGTGACCACGACGCCGCGCAGCCCGTCCGACCACGACCCGGGGGCGCCGGGCACCCGCTGCGGCGTCCCGCCCAGCCAGGACAGCGCGGTGACGGCGAGGAAGCCGTGCGGCGCGGTGAGGGCGGCCTCCTTCTGCTCGTGCCACTCCGCCCAGGCGCGGGCGAAGTCGCTCCCGGTGCCGGTGCCGGTGCCGGTGTCGGTGTCGGTGGTGAGGGGACTCGCGGTCATCGGGGACCTCCGGGGGTCGGGACGGGGGCGCCGGCGCCGGGGATGGCGGCCAGCAGCTCGCGCGTGTACTCGTGGGTGGGCTGCTCGAACAGGCGGGCGGTGGGGCCGGACTCGACGACCCGGCCGGCCCGCAGGACCACCACGGAGTGCGCCACCTGGCGCACCACCGCGAGGTCGTGGGAGATGAACAGGTAGGACACGCCGGTGCCGGCCTGCAGCTCGGCGAGCAGGTCGAGCACCTGCGCCTGCACCGAGACGTCCAGCGCCGAGACCGGCTCGTCGCAGACGACGAGCTCCGGGGAGAGCGCCAGCGCCCGGGCGATCGCCACCCGCTGCCGCTGGCCGCCGGAGAGCTCGGCGGGCCGGCGGCCGAGCACCGTGGCGGGCAGCGAGACCCGCTCCAGCAGCTCGCGGGCCCGGGCGGTGCGCGCTGCCCGGTCGCCGACGCCGAAGGCGCGCAGCGGCTCGGTGACGACCTCCTCGATGGAGAACCGCGGGTCCAGCGACGCGTAGGGGTTCTGGTAGACCAGCTGGGCCCGGCGGCGCAGCCGGCGCAGGTCCGCCCCGCGGGCGGCGGTGACGTCCTCGCCGTCGAAAAGCACCCGCCCCGCCGTGGGCCGGGTCAGCCCGAGGAGCATCCGGGCGGTCGTGGACTTGCCCGAGCCGGACTCCCCGACCAGCGCGAGGGTGCGCCCGCGCTCGACGGTGAACCCGACGCCGGCGACGGCGGACAGCACCCGGGCGCCGCCGGCGGTCCGGGGCAGCGGGAAGTCCTTGCCGAGGCCCTCGACGACCACCAGCGGCCGCGCGGAGCTCGCCGGCTCCGCGTCCCGGTCGGCCACCGCGACCGGCGCGGACCGGACGGCGGCCAGGCTGGGTGCGCTGGCCAGCAGCCGGCGGGTGTAGGGGTCGCGCGGAGCGGTGAGCACCTGCGCCGTGGGGCCGGTCTCGACGATCCGCCCCTCCGACATCACCGCGACCCGGTCGGCCCGGTCCGCGGCCACGCCGAGGTCGTGGGTGACCAGCAGGACCGCCATGCCGAGCTCGGCGGTCAGCGAGTCCAGGTGGTCGAGGATCCGCTTCTGCACGGTCACGTCGAGCGCGCTGGTCGGCTCGTCGGCGATGAGCAGCTGCGGCCCGGCGGCGATGGCGACGGCGATCAGCGCCCGCTGCCGCATGCCCCCGGACAGCTCGTGCGGGAACTGCCGCGCCCGCACCGCCGGCTCCGACAGCCCGGCCAGCTCCAGCAGCTCCACGGCGCGCGCCGCGGCCGGCCGCCGGCCGGCCAGGCCGTGCACCCGCAGCACCTCGGCCACCTGCGCGCCGATCCGCTTGGTCGGGTTGAGCGACACGGTCGGGTCCTGGGGCACCAGGCCGATCCGGGCGCCGCGGACGGCCCGCAGCTCCCGCTCCGTCGCGCCGGCGAGGTCACGGCCGCCGAAGCGGATCTCCCCGCTCTCCACCCGGCCGCCGGCCGGCAGCAGGCCCACCACGGCGTGCGCGGTGGTGCTCTTGCCCGAGCCGGACTCGCCGACGAGCGCGACGACCTCGCCCGGGGCGACGTCGAGGTCCACCCCGCGGACGGCGGCCACCGGGCCGGTGCGGCCGGCGTAGGCGACGGTCAGCCCGCGGATCTCCAGCAGCGGCGCGCTCACCGGGTCGCCGCCCACTCGCCGTCCAGCGCCCGGGCGATCCGGTTGATCGCCAGCACGGTGCCGGCCAGCACCAGGCCGGGCAGCGTGGACAGCCACCAGGCGTTGCCCAGGTAGTTGCGGCCCTCGGAGATCAGGTTGCCCCACTCCGGCGCCGGGGGCGCCGCGCCGTAGCCGAGGAAGCTCAGCGAGGAGACCGCCAGCACGGCGGTGGCCAGCTCGAGGGTGGCCAGCACGAGCACCGGGCCCAGCGAGTTGGGCAGCACGTGCCGCCCGAGGACGCCGTACCAGCGCACCCCGGCCGACCGCGCGGCCTCCACGTAGACGGCGGTGCGCACCCGCAGCACCTCGGCGCGCATCACCCGGGCGAACCCGGCGACGCTGGCCACGCCCACGGCGATCGCGACCTCGACGGTGCCGTAGCCCAGGGCGGTCACCAGGGCCAGGGAGAGGAACAGCGCCGGGATCGACAGCAGGACGTCGACGACCCGCATGATCACGTCCTCGACCCAGCGGCCGACGAAGCCGGCGACCAGGCCCAGGGCACCGCCGACGACGAAGGCCACCGCGACCGCGATCAGCGTGGCCTTGAGCGACAGCGCCGCGCCGTGGACGACGCGGGCGAACACGTCGCGGCCCAGCTCGTCGGTGCCGAACCAGTGCGCGGCCCCGGGGGCGGCGAAGTTGTCCGCCGGCTCGCCGACCAGGGGGTCGGCGGAGGTGAACAGCGCGGGTGCGAAGGCGGCGGTGACCACCAGGAGCACGAGCACGCCGGAGAGCACCAGGCCCGGCCGGCGGGCGAGGAAGCGCAGCAGCCGCCGCGGCGTGCCCCGGCGGGCCGCTCCCGCCGCCGGCCGCGCCGGGGCCGGGGCCTCGGCCGCCGGCGGGGCGACCAGGCTCGGGACGAGGACGTCGGTCATGCCGGACTCCTCCTCGGGCCGGCGACGACGATGCGCCGGTCCAGCAGTGGGTAGACGAGGTCGACGGCCAGGTTGACCAGCACGAACACCAGCGCGCCGAGGACGACGACGCCCTGCACGAGCGGCAGGTCCTGGGAGCCGACGGCCGCCGCGGTGACCCGGCCCAGGCCGTCGCGGGAGAAGACCGTCTCGATGACGACGCTGTTGGCCAGCAGCTGGCCGGCCAGCAGGCCGACGACGGTCAGCGCGGGCAGCGAGGCGTTGCGCAGCGCGTGGGACAGGTGGATCCGCAGCCGGCCGGCGCCCTTGGCCCGCGCCGTCTGGACGTAGGGCTCGTCCAGCGTGGTCAGCAGGCTCTTGGCCAGCACCTGCGCGACCAGCGCGCCGGTCGGGATCGCCAGCGCCACCGCCGGCAGCACCAGGCTGGCCGGCCCGGCGTTGCCGAACGCCGGGAAGAGCCCGAGCTGGAACGACAGCACCTGCACCAGCACCAGACCCACCCAGAACGTGGGCACCGAGACCCCGAGGCCCGGCAGCGACAGCAGCAGCTGCCGCAGCCAGCGGGCCCGCGTGTAGGTGGCGGTCAGCGCCAGCCCCCCGCCGAGCAGGACGGCGAGGGTGAGCGCCGCACCGGTCAGCTGCAGCGTCGGCGGCAGCGCGTCGGCCAGCGTGGTGACCACCGGCCGGCCGGTGCCGACCGAGTCGCCCAGGTCGCCGGTCACCGCGTCGCCGAGGTGGGTGAGGTAGCGGACCAGCAGCGGGTCGTCGTAGCCGTACTCCGCGCGCAGCTG
Organism: Blastococcus sp. SYSU D00820; assembly: GCF_054050695.1. Classification (NCBI taxonomy): domain Bacteria; kingdom Bacillati; phylum Actinomycetota; class Actinomycetes; order Geodermatophilales; family Geodermatophilaceae; genus Blastococcus; species Blastococcus sp. SYSU D00820. Next base: position 182,146 of record NZ_JBJGZW010000004.1, on the reverse strand, counting down.
GGCCAGCTGCTCCTCGTCGACGGTGCCGGCGTCCATCCCGGCGCTGGCCATCGCCGTCACCGGGTCCCCGGGCAGGGCGTCGAGCACCAGGAAGGAGACGGTGTAGGCCGCCCACAGGACGACCACGGCCTGCGCCAGCCGGCGCAGCACGTACCGGCCCATCAGGACTTCCAGGTGTCGTGCAGCTGGATCCGGCTGGAGGCGTCGAAGGCCAGGTCGTGCACCGTGGGCGCCACGCCGAGCGTGGTCTGCAGCTCGACCACCGGCACCAGGTAGGCCTCGTCCACCAGCAGCTGCTGGGCCCGCGCGACGAGCTCGGCACGCTGAGCGGGGTCGACGGTGGCGGCCTGCTCCAGCAACACCTCGTCCAGCTCGCCGGCCGGCACGCGGTAGGTGTTGGACAGCGCCGAGGAGAACTGGGTCCGCAGGATGTCGGCGTCGGCGCGGGTCACGTTGCCCCAGGCGGCCTGGAAGTCCCCGGCCTGCAGCTGCGGCAGCAGCTGGGCGATCGGCTGCTCGCGCAGCGTCAGCTCCACCCCGACCGCGCGCAGCTGCTGCTGGATCAGCTCCAGCGCCGGCTGGTTGGTGCCGGCGACCGGCGCCCAGAGCACCTCCAGGCTGAGCCGGGCGCCGTCCTTCTCGCGGATGCCGTCGGCACCGGGCACCCAGCCGGCCTCGTCGAGCAGCGACTGCGCCTCCTCGGGGTCGGTGGCGAGGGAGTCGGAGAGGTCGGTCCAGCCGGGGGTGGTGTGCGCCAGCGGGCTGGAGGCCGGCTCGGTGCCGCTCGGGAAGACCGCGTCGACGATCTCCTGCCGGTCCACGGCCAGCGAGATGGCCGAGCGCACCCGGGGGTCGGCCAGCAGCGGCAGGGAGTTGTTGAAGCCGAGGTTGAACACGACGCCGGGGTTGGCCCGCGCCTGCAGCTCGATGCCGGCGCCCTCGAGGGCGGCCTCGTCGGCCTGGCCGACGCTGCCGATGGCGTCGACCTGGCCGGACTGCAGGCTGCCGGTCCGCACACCCGCCTCGGGCACGATCTGGAAGACCAGCCGGTCGAGGTAGGCCTCGCCCTCCTTCTCCCACAGCGAGGAGCCCCAGTCGTAGCCGGTCCGCTTGGTCAGGCTGATCGACTGGTTCTGCACGTAGTCCTCGAGCACGAAGGGCCCGGAGCCGGCGATGCCCTCGGCGCAGCGCTGCTCGGGCGGCAGCGCGGCGCTGGCCGAGGAGACCAGGCCGAGCGAGTGCGTGGAGGTCGCCTGCAGGAACTGCACGTTGGGCGCGCTGAAGGTGATCTGCGCGGTGAGGTCGTCGACGACCGTCGTCCCGGTGTAGCCGACCAGGTAGCCGCGGGCCAGGCCCGCCAGCGGGCCCAGGCCCGGGATCGCGTCGAGGTTGTCCTTGACCACCTGCGCGGTCAGCGGGGAGCCGTCGCTGAAGGTGACGCCGGGCCGCAGGTGGAAGGTGAACGTCGTCGCGTCCGGGCTGACCTCCCAGCTCTCGGCCAGCCACGGCACGATCTCGCCGGTCTCGGGGTCCTGGTCGGTGAGGGAGTCCACCAGCTGGCGGACCGAGTAGATGGTGTCGTTGCTGCCGACCTGCTGGGGGTCGACGCAGCCGGCGTCCGATCCGACGGCGAAGGTCAGGGTGCCGCCCGACTGCGGCTCGCCGCCGGCCGCGGCGCCGCCGCCGGAGCTGCCGGTGCCGCAGCCGGCCAGCACGAGGGCGGTGGCCAGCGCCGGGGCGGCGAGGGTGGGAACGGCGCGCAGGCGCCGGGGACGGACGGTGCTCACGGGGAGGGCTCTCCAGAAGACGTGCGTGGGCGGACCACGACAGCGGGGTGGGCAGGCAGCCGCGACCCGGTGCCGCACGGCGGGCGTGCGGCACCGGGGACGGGGCCGGGTGGTGCGGGGGAACCGGGCGGGGCGCCGGGGAGGGCCGGCCCGGGAAGGGGTCAGGCGCCGGGACAGAGGGCGCTGGTGACCAGCTGCAGGTCGATGTGACGCCGGCAGAAGGTCAGGAGGGTCGGCCGCGGCACCGTGGGCGCCGCTGCGTCTCGACCGTCGTGCACGTCGGTTCCTCCTGGACCTCCCCGGACCCGCCGGGGAACCACGCTTGCGGGGCGGGACCGCCTCGCCGGGCCTTCACCTGGAGCACCCCACCGCGGAGGAGGGTTGCCGGTCAGCAAGCCAGGGCTTGTCGCTGACGCTCGATGCCGACGCGGACGTTAACCGGCCGGAGCCAATGACGTCAATGTCGATCGACTTGGTGCGATTTAGTTCTCACCCCGCGCTGCCGAGCGGGAGCGGAAGTCGCCCCGCCCGGTGTCGGCCCGCCAGTCGGCGAAGGACTCGCCGGTGAGCTCCTCCAGCAGCGCGATGTCGTCGAGCAGGGGCGCCAGCACCTCGCGGCGGACCTCCACCGGCAGCGGCGGGCGCGCGGTCCGGCCGGCGTGCAGGGCGGCCAGCAGGGGCCGGCCGACCTGCCGCCAGACCTGCGGCGGCGCGTAGGCGCCCAGCGCCGCCCCGGCCCGCGCGATGTGGGCGAGGGCGCGGTGGCGGGCGGTGTCGGCGACGTAGGGCTTGACGTTCTCCGGCGGCACGGCGTGCGCCAGGCCCGCGGCCACGCCGAGGAAGGCGCTGACCCGGTCGAGGGTCTGGCGCGGGGTGTCCACCAGCTCGCGGTAGCGCAGCACGCAGACCTGCTCGCGCGGGAGGTGCGTGTAGAGGTCGCGCAGCTGCTCGCCGTAGCGGGACAGCCCGCGGTAGTGCCAGAAGGGCGCCCACCCGGCGGCGATCCGCCGCTCCTCCTCGCGGACGGCCCGGAGGAAGTCGGCCTCGGGCTCCAGGCCGTCGGCGCGCAGGTGCACCCAGTTGGACCAGGCCCGGTCGACCGGGTCGCGGACCACGGCGATCACGCGGACGCCGGGGACGTCGGCGGCCAGCCGGGCCTGCGCCGCCCGGTCGTAGAGGTAGAAGGGCGTGCTCTCCCCCCGGACGGCATCCTCGGGGGCGGCGGCGAACAGCGCCAGGTACTCCTCGCGCCGCCAGATCCACTCGCGGGCGCTGTGCGCGTCACCGGGGCCGCGCTGCCCGCTGCGGGGCGGCGGCCGGCCGTCGGTCAGGTAGTACTTCGGCTCCTTCACCGGCGACAGGTAGAGGCCGGGATGGGTGGCCAGCGCCGCGTGCAGCGCGGTGGTGCCCGCCTTGGGTGCACCGGCGATGACGAAGTGGGGCAGCCGGCCGGCCGTCGCGCTCATCGGATCCCTCCTGGTCCCGCGGCCCGCGCCGCGGTGTAGACACGGACGAGCGCCCGGACGGTCCCGGCGCCCCCAGCACGCTCGGCGAACGGAGTCCCCGCGTGACCGCAGCACCGCCCCGGCTCCCCGATCCCGCCCGGTTCTGGGCCGACGCGCAGGTGGTGCTCGAGCCGGAGGACCCGCGGCCGGGCTCCTGGGCCGGGGGGCCGTCGGCGGCGTACGTGGACGGCACCTGGTGGCTGGCCTACCGGCTGCGGCGGCCGGTCGGCGAGGGCCGCGGCTTCGGCAACGTCGTGGCCCGCTCGGCCGACGGCGTGCGCTTCGAGCCCGTCGTCGCGGTGAGCAAGGACCGGTTCGGCGCGGAGTCGCTGGAGCGTCCGGCCCTGGTGCACACGCCCGAAGGCCGCTGGCGGCTCTACGTCAGCTGCGCGACGCCGGGCACGAAGCACTGGCGGGTCGACCTCCTGGAGGCCGGCGCCGTCGAGGAGCTCGCCACCGCCGAGCCGCGGACCGTGCTGCCCGGCAGCGCGTCGGCCGGCGTCAAGGACCCGGTGGTCCGGTACGACGGCGGGCAGTGGCACCTGTGGGCCTCGGTGCACCCGCTCGACGACCCCGACGCCACCGACCGCATGACCACCGAGCACGCGACCAGCCCGGACGGCGTCACGTGGACCTGGCGGGGCACCGCGCTGGCCGGCACCCCGGGCACCTGGGACGCCCGCGGGGTGCGCGTCACCGTCGTCGTCCTCGACGGCTCGCGCACCTGGGCCCTGTACGACGGCCGGGCCACCGCGGAGGAGAACTGGGAGGAGCGCACCGGCCTGGCGCGGCACGACGGCGAGGGCCGCTTCGCCGCGGCGCCCGTGGGGCCGTTCCTCGCCAGCCCGCACCCGCCGTCGGGCCTGCGCTACGCCGACGTCGTGGCCCTGCCCGACGGCTCGGCCCGGTGGTTCTACGAGGCGACCCGCCCCGACGGCGCCCACGAGCTGCGCACCGTGCTGCTGCCCGGCTGACCGGCTCACCGCGGCGGCGCTCCGCAGCCGGCGCCGCGGGCCAGGGCGGCGGGGTCGGCCCCGGCCAGGCCGGCCAGCGGCCGCGGGTCGTCGGCGGGCTGCCAGCGCCCGTCGCGGACGGCGTAGGGCACCGCCGGCCCGTCGGCGAGGACGGCGGCCAGCCCGGCGAGCAGGCGGTCCACGTCCGCGGCCGAGCTGCCCACCCCGACGCTGGCCCGCAGCGCTCCCCCGGGCACGCCGAGCCGGGCCAGCAGCGGATGGGCGCAGAAGCGGCCGTCGCGGACCGCGACGCCGTGCTCGGCGGAGAGCACCGCGGCGACCAGCCCGGGGTCGGCGCCGTCGACGGTGAACCCCACGACGCCGGTGGGCTCGGCCGAGTCCTCCCAGATCCGCAGCACCCGGACGGCGGGGAGCGCCGTGAGCCCGGCGACCAGCCGCTCGCGCAGCGCCCGCTCGTGCGCCTCCAGGGCGCCGGCCGGCAGGCCGGCGAGCGCGTCGCAGGCGGCGGCCAGCGCGACCGCCCCGAGCACGTTGGGCGAGCCGCCCTCGTGCCGGTGCGGTGCGGCCACCCAGCGGGCGCCCTCGACGGTGACGTCGGCGACCGCGCCGCCGCCGGGCAGGTACGCCGGGCCCTCGTCCAGCCAGTCGCGCCGGCCGACCAGCGCCCCGGTCCCGTACGGCGCGTAGGTCTTGTGCCCCGAGAAGGCCACCCAGTCCGCACCCGAGGCGGCCAGCGAGAACGCGCGGTGCGGCACCAGCTGCGCGCCGTCCACGACCACCCGCGTGCCCGCCGCCCGCGCGAGGGCGACGACCTCCTGCAACGGCAGCGCCTCGCCGGTGACGTTCGAGGCGCCGGTGACGGCGAGCAGCGCGTAGGGGGTGCGCCGCAGCTCGGCGGCGAGTGCGGCCAGCGTGCCGGCGACGGTGGCATCGGTGGGCAGCACCGTCGCCCGGCCCCGGGCCAGCCAGGGCAGCAGGTCGGCGTGGTGCTCGCAGTCGAGCACCAGCACCGCGGCTCCCTCGGGCACGCAGCGGGACAGCAGGGTCAGGGCGTCGGTGGTGTGCCGGGTGAGCACGCAGACGTCGTCCGCGCGGGCGCCGACGAAGGCGGCGACCCGGTCGCGCGCGGACTCGTACAGCGCCGTCGACACCTGGGACAGGTAGCCCGCCCCGCGGTGCACGCTGGCGTAGAGCGGCAGCGCCTCGGCGACCCGCTCGGCCACCGCGACGAGCGCGGGCGCGCTCGCGGCCACGTCGAGGTTGGCGTAGGGCGCGCTCCCGCCCGGCACCAGCGGGACGGCGGTGCCGGCCCCGGCGACCGGCAGCAGCGGACCGGGACCGGCGGCCGCCGGCCGGGTGGCGGGCTGGCTGGGCAGCAGTGCGGTGGACACGCGGTTCTCCCTCGGGGCCGGGACCCCGAGCGGGGTCCGCGCTTGCGCGCCCGCCGGCCGGCGGGGCGCCTGGTCGTCACCCGGGGCACCCCACCGCGGAGGAGGGTTGCCGGCCAGCGAGCCGGGGCTTCGCGCTGGCGCTCATGACCTGCCGGGGAGACTGGCACGCGAGCCGCATATCCGTCAAACCCGATCGGGATGGTAGGGATTACCTCGTGAGCACCGTCGTCGTCGTGGGCAACCCCAAGCCGCACTCGCGCACCCGCGCGGCCGCCGAGACCGTCCTGGAACGCCTCACCGGCGCCCCCGCCGACCGGGTGGTCGACGTCGTCGACCTCGGCGCGGGGCTGCTGGGCCGGGGCGACCCGGCCGTCGACGAGGCGGTCACCGCGCTGCGCGCGGCCGAGGTGGCCGTCGTCGCCAGCCCCACGTACAAGGGCACCTACACCGGGCTGCTCAAGCTGTTCCTCGACCAGGTCGGCACCGGCGACCTGGCCGGCGTGGTGGCCGTGCCGCTCATGCTCGGGGCCGGCCCCGGCCACGCGCACGCCCCGGACCTGCTGCTCAAGCCGGTCCTGGTCGAGCTGGGCGCGACCACCCCCACGCGGGGGCTGTACCTCCTCGACCGGTCCTGGGACGACCCCGCCGTCCTCGACCCGTGGCTGGCCACGGCCGCACCGGTGGTGTCCGCGCTGCGCGGTCTCCCCCGCCCGGCACCGGACCGCTGAAGGGTCAGCCCGCCCGGATCGCCGAGACGTCGAACTCGATCTGGATCCGGTCGCTGACCAGCACACCGCCGGTGTCGAGGGCGGTGTTCCAGGTGAGGCCCCACTCGCTGCGCTTGATCGCCAGCGCCCCCTCGAAGCCGACCCGCACGTTGCCGAAGGGGTCGCGCGCGGAGCCGGTCAGGGTGAAGTCGACGGTGACCGGCCGGGTCTCGTCGCGGATCGTGAGGTCGCCGGTCACCTGGTAGACGTCCTCGTCGACCTGCTCGACCGCGGTCGAGGTGAAGACGATGAACGGATACCGCTCGACGTCCAGGAAGTCCGGCGAGCGCAGGTGCGCGTCGCGGTCCGGCGTACCGGTGTCGATGCTCGCGGTGGCGATCCGCAGCGTCACCCTGCTGGCCGGCGGGTCCGCGGTGTCCAGGTGCGCCTCACCGGCGAAGTCGGTGAACGAGCCGCGCACGGTGGTCACCATCGCGTGCCGCGCCCGGATGCCGATGCGGGTGTGCGCGACGTCGACGACGTAGTCGCCGGTCACGTCCGCCAGCGCCGACGTGGCGGCGTCGAAGTCGGTGGGGTCCGAGTCCGGAGCCCGGTGCTTGGCCACGGGGACATCCTCCCCCAGGCCCGCGACACCGGCTGCACCGCGGGGCACCCGGCCCGGGATCCGGGACGGCGGCGCTACCGGCGGGTCTCGGGGAACAGCAGGTCGACGAACCGCTGGGCGGTGGGCTGCGGCTCGTGGTTGGCCAGCCCGGGCCGCTCGTTGGCCTCGATGAACACGTGCTCGGGGCCCTCGACGTCGGGCACCAGGAAGTCCAGGCCGGTGACCGGGATGCCGATCGCGCGGCTGGCCCGCACCGACGCCTCGGCGATCGCCGGGTGCAGCCGGTCGGTGACGTCCTCGATCGTGCCGCCGGTGTGCAGGTTCGCCGTCCGCCGCACCCGGATCCGCTGCCCGCTGGGCGGGACGTCGTCCATCGCGTAGCCGGCCTCGGCGACCACCGCGGCGGTGGTGTCGTCCAGCGGGATCCGCGACTCCCCGCCGGTCGCCCGCTCCCGGCGCCGGCTGGTGCTCCGGACGAGGGCGGTGACGTCGGAGACGCCGTCCCCCACGACCTCGGCCGGCCGCCGGACCGCGGCGGCGACCACCTGGTGGTCGATGACGACCACCCGCAGGTCGTCGCCGGCCACCAGCTCCTCCACGAGGACGTCCGGGCAGTGCCGCGCCGCCGCGGCCACGGCCCGGTCCAGCGCCGCGGGCGTGCGCACGCCGACGGTGATGCCCTTGCCCTGCTCGCCGCGGGCGGGCTTGACCACGAACTCCCCGACCGCGGCGAGCAGGGCGAGGGCCGCCGAGGGGTCGCCGTCGGGGACCGACGCGGCCCGCGCCACGCGGACGCCGGCGCGCTCCATGATCCGGCGGGTGACCCGCTTGTCGTCGCAGCGGCTCATCGCCACGGCGGTGGTCAGCTCCGACAGCGACTCGCGGGTCAGCAGGCTGCGGGCGCCCAGCGTCAGGCGCAGCTCGCCGTGGTCGGCGTCGGTGACCTCCACGCGGATCCCCCGGCGCAGCGCCTCGTCGGCGAGGATGCGGGCGTAGGGGTTGAGCCGGTCGAGCCCGGGCGGCGGCGCGACGTACAGCGGGGCGTTGACGGCGGTCCGCCGCTTGACCACCAGCGCCGGCACCTGGCGGAAGCCGAGCTTGCGGTAGAGCGCGATCGCCGGCGCGTTGTCGTACAGCACCGACAGGTCCAGGTAGCTGCGGCCGCGGGCGAGGTACCGCTCGGCGAGCACCCGCACCAGCGCCTCCCCGGTGCCGGGCGGCGCGAGCGCGGGGTCGACGGCCAGGCACCAGAGGCTGCTGCCGCCCTCCGGGTCGCCGAAGGCCCGCACGTGGTCGACTCCGGTGACCGTGCCGACCACCTGCCCGGTGCGGCGGTCCTCGGCCACCAGGTACCGCACCGTGCGGGTCGAGTGGTTGTGCCAGACCTGCTCCGGATCGCCGGCGACCATGCCGGCGCGGGCGAGGATCCGCGCCATCTCGGCGACGTCGGCCGGGCAGGTCACCGTGCGGACGAAGACGTTCTCCACCAGCTCCCGGCGCGGCCGGTAGCGGTGCAGGTCCAGCCGGAACGTGTAGCTGGGGTCGAGGAACAGCTCGTCGGGCGCCATGCCGACGAGCACCTGCGGATCGCGGGGGTAGATGCAGATGTCGCGGCGGCCGTCCTGCTCCGCGCGCAGCGCGTCGAGCAGCCGGGCCGGGTCGGGGAAGGTGTGGCCGAACACCAGCCGGCCCCAGCCCAGGTCGAGCGTCGCCTCCGGGCGCACGCCGCGGAGCTGGTGCTCCGACGGCGGCCGCCAGGCGGGGGCGGTGATCGCAGGCGGCACGGCCGCCAGCGGACGGCGGCGCAGCTCAGGCCGGGCGACCACGGCGCACCTCCGTCCGGGGTCGGGCGGAGAGCGCTACGTGCTGCGTGGGGTCCACGGGGGGCCGTCCCTGGCTGTGCTGACCAGCAGCGTGGCGGTGCGTTCCACCGGGGCTGGGGTCCGGGGTGCCTGCCCTGCCCGCCCGCCCGCGAAACGCGACCGTCCGGAGCCGGCCGGGCCGGTTCACCCCGCCGGCCGGGACGCCACCAGGCGGGCCGGGCCGGCCGGCACCCGCGTCACCGCCGCCCGGAGCAGCTCCAGGCCGCCCTGCAGCGCGACCGCCCGCCGGCCGGCGGCCGGCTCCCCCCGCAGCCAGGTGGCGGCGGCCAGCAGCAGCTGCACGCCGGCAGCCGCCTCCGCGTTGAGGTGCAGCGGCAGGGGCACCCGGCGGACCGCGCCGGCCGGAAAGTCGGTGAGCAGCGTGTCGGCCAGCCCCATCGCCCCGAATCCGGCGAGCAGCGCCCGCGTCCGCGGTCCCCAGCTGCGCATCCGCGGAGCGCCGAGCAGCAGCGCGGCGGTGGTGCCGACGTCGAGGGCGGCGTGCACCGCCGGTGCGATCGGCCGCCGCCGGGCCAGCGGGTCCTCCGGCGAGGACCGCGGCACGACGACCCCGTCGTCCCCGGCGGTCATCTCCCCCGCGAGGAAGGCGTGCACCAGCCGCGCGGTGACGTCCGGGACGGCGTGGTGCAGGTTGTGCGCGGCGCCCTCCACCACCACGAGCCGGCCGTCGGGCAGCAGCCGGGTGAACCGCTCGGCCCACCGCTGCGACAGCGTCTGGTCGAGGCGGCCGCGCACCACCAGCGCCGGGGCCTGCACCCGCGGCAGCCGCAGCTCCACCGGGTCGTCGACGGAGCGCACCAGCTGCTGCAGCATGCGCAGCACGCCGGTGGAGGCGTACTCGAGCTGGAACAGCGGCTGCAGCGTCGGCAGCTCGAAGGCCATGTTCCGCAGCACCCGCGGGTACTGGCGCAGCGGCGTCCGGTAGGCGGGGTCCGGCGTCGGCCCGGACAGCACCAGGCGGTCCACCCGCTCCGGGGAGCCGGCGGCGAGCTCCACGGCGACCTGGGTGCCGATGGAGTTGCCGAAGAGGCTCGCGCGGGGCACGCCGACGGCGTCGAGCCAGGCCAGCAGGTGCCCGGTCTGCTCGGCGACGTCCGGCCCACCGGGCCAGCGCAGCCGCCGGTCCCGCGGCGAGCGGCCGAAGCCGGGGAGGTCCGGGGCCAGGACGCGGTGACCGAGCGCGGCCAGCCGCCGCCCCAGCGGTGCGAGGTAGCGGCTGGACAGGCCCAGGCCGTGCACCAGCACGACGGGCACCGCGTCGGCGGGGGCACCGCCGTCCCAGGTGCGGGCATGCACCCGGCCCACCGACGGGACGTCGGTCCAGGTGCGGCGCGGAGCGGGCAGGGGCGGGGTGCGGCGTGCGCTCACGGAGACGTCCTGGAGGCGGCGACCGGCCCCGAGTGCTACGGGGAGTCCGCCCCCTACCCCGGGGAAGAGGTCTCCACCACATCGGGAGGCGTTCCGGTTGCGCCGGTGCCGGGCAGGGCATGTCCGGAGCGGATCCCGGGTGAACAGCCACCCCGAGCGGTCCCACTCCCCCCTCGAGGACCTCCCTCCATGACGTCTGCCCCTGCGCGGGCGACGGCGACCGCCGTCCCCCTGTCCGACCGCACGCTCCCCGACCTCCCGCCCGACGTCTCGGCGCCCGGCTACGACCGGAGCGCGCTGCGCCCCGGCATCGTCCACATCGGCGTCGGCGGCTTCCACCGCGCCCACCAGGCCGTGTACCTCGACGAGCTCGCCCGGCGCGGCGCGACGGACTGGGGCGTGCTCGGCGTCGGCCTGCACAGCCGCGCCATCGGGGAGGTGCTGGACGCCCAGGACCGGCTCTACCTCGTGGTCGAGCGCGCCGCCGACGGCGACCGGGCCGCCGTGGTCGGCGTGCTCACCGGCTACCTCTACGCCCCGGACGACCCCGGGGCGGTGCTCGCGGCGCTCGCCGACGCGCAGACCAGGGTCGTCTCCCTGACCATCACCGGCACGGGGTACCGCATCGACCCGCACACCGGGGAGTTCGACGCCGACGACGAGGAGGTGCAGGCCGACCTCGCCGACCCCGCCGCGCCGCGCACCGTCTTCGGCTTCCTGGTGGAGGCGCTGGCGCGGCGCCGGGCGGCCGGCCTGCCGCCGTTCACCGTGCTGTCCTGCGACAACATGCAGTCCAACGGAACGGCGGCGCGCACCGCCGTCGTCTCCTTCGCCCGGCTGCGCGACCCCGGGCTGGCCGACTGGATCGACGCGCACGTCGCCTTCCCCAGCAGCATGGTCGACCGGATCACCCCGACCACCACCCCGGAGGAGCGCGACGCCGTCGTCGCCGCGACCGGGATCGGGGACCGGTGGCCGGTGGTGACCGAGCCGTTCCGCCAGTGGGTCGTCGAGGACACCTTCTGCAACGGCCGCCCGCCGCTGGAGCAGGTCGGCGTCCAGTTCGTCCCCGACGTGTCGCCGTTCGAGACCGTCAAGACCCGGCTGCTCAACGCCGGGCACAGCGCCATCGCCTACCTCGGCTACCTGTCCGGCCTGCGGACCACCGCCGAGGTCATGGCCGATCCGGTCTTCCGCACCTTCCTCACCCGGTTGATGGCCGAGGAGATCGCCCCGGGCCTGCCCCCGGTGCCCGGGGTGGACCTCGGCGACTACCAGCGCACCCTGCTGGACCGGCTGGCCAACCCGCGGATGCCCGACCAGCTGGCCCGGCTGGGCCGCCGCGGCTCGTCGAAGATCCCCAGCTACCTGCTGCCCTCGGTCCGGGCGGCGCTCGACGAGGGCCGGCCGCACGACCTGCTGTGCCTGGCCGTCGCCGGCTGGCTGCGGTTCCTGCGGGGCGAGGACTACGCCGGGGACGAGGTGCCGATCGAGGGTCCGCGGCCGGACCTGGTGCCGGTGGCCCAGGAGGCCGGCGCCGACGCCGCGCCGCTGCTGCACGAGCGCGCGGTGTTCGACTCGATCGGCCGGGACCCGCGGTTCGCCGGCTGCGTCCAGCACGCGCTGTCCGCGCTCGAGGAGCAGGGGCCGCGCGAGGTCATCGCGGCCCGCCTGGCCGCGCGGGAGCAGGGCGCCGCGTGACCGATCGGCACCCTCCCCTCGACCCGGCCGCGGCCACGACTCTGCTCTGCGACGCCGACGGCACGCTGTTCCCCTCCGAGGAGCCGGCCTACGCGGCCTCGGCCGGCGTCACCAACCGGTTCCTCGCCGGGCTCGGCGCGCCGCGGACCTACGCCCCCGACGAGCTGCAGCGGATGACCAACGGCAAGAACTTCCGGGCCGCGGCCCAGGAGCTCGCCGCCGGCTTCTCCCGGCAGCTCGCCGGGGCCGACCTGGAGGAGTGGGTCCGCGAGGAGAAGGACGTGGTCACCGCGCACCTGCGCACCGTGCTGCTGCCCGACCCGTCGGTGCGGACGGCCCTGGACCGCCTCACCGGCCGGTTCGGGCTGGCGGCGGTCACCTCCAGCGCGTCGTCCCGGCTGGCGGCCTGCCTGGGGGTGACCGGGCTGGCGCCGCTGTTCGCCCCCGGCCGCCGCTTCAGCGCCGAGGACTCGCTGCCCGAGCCGACCAGCAAGCCGGACCCCGCGGTCTACCTGCTGGCCGCCGAGCGGCTGGGCATCGCCCCGCACGAGGGGATCGCGGTCGAGGACTCGGTGAACGGCGCCCGCGCGGCGGTGGCTGCCGGTCACCCGACCGTGGGCATCCTGCAGTTCGTGCCGGCCGCCGACCGGCCTGCGCGGACGGCGGCGCTGCGGGAGGCCGGCGCGGCCGCCGTCGTCGGCTCCTGGGACGAGCTGGTCGCCCTGGTCTGCTGACCCGGCCGGCGCTCAGGCGGCCCGGCGGGCGTCCAGCAGGGCCGCGAGGGTCGCCCGGGCGCCGCGCTCGGTCAGCGACCGGAGCGTCGTGCGGTAGGCCTCGGCGAAGCGGGGATCGTCGGCGAGGTCGCCGAACAGCTCCCGGTCGGCCACGAACGCCAGCGGGTCCCCGCCCTGCCGCCGGGCCCGGTCGCGCAGGTCGTCCCCGCGCGGATCGGCCAGCGCGATCGGCCGGCCGGCGTCGTCGGTGCCCTCCGCCGACCGCGCCCAGGCGGCCAGCACCGCGACCGACCGGCGGATCCCCCGGCCGGCGGCGAGGTTGGCGCGGACCACCGGCAGCAGGAACTGGGGGATGCGGTCGGAGGCGTTCTCGCACAGCCGGTCGAGGGTGTCGGCGACGTGCGGGTTGGCGAACCGGCCGACCAGGTCGGACCGGTACCGCCGCAGGTCGATCCCGGGCACCGGGGGCAGCGTCGGCGTCCCCTCCTCCTCCAGGTAGCCGACGAGGAACTCCCGCAGCAGCGGGTCCTGGCAGGCCTCGTGCACGTACCGGTGCCCCACCAGCCGGCCCAGGTGGCCGAGCACCTGGTGGCCGGCGTTGAGCAGTCGCAGCTTCATGAGCTCGTAGGGCGCGACGTCGGTGACCAGCTGCACGCCGACGTCCTCCAGCGCCGGCCGGCCGGCCGGGAAGCGGTCCTCCAGCACCCACTGGGTGTAGGGCTCGCAGACGACCGGCCAGCCGTCCTCGACGCCGAACCGGCGGGCGAGCTCGGCGCGGTCGGCGTCGGTGGTGACCGGCGTGATCCGGTCCACCATCGAGCTGGGGAACGGCACGTGCTCGCGGACCCACTCCCCCAGCTCCGGATCGCGCAGACCGGCGAAGGCGGCGAAGCTGCGGCGGGCCAGGTGCCCGTTGCCGGGGATGTTGTCGCAGGAGACGACGGCGAACGGCGCCAGCCCGCGCCGCCGCCGGCGGTCGAGCGCCTCGGTCACCAGGGCGAACGACGTCCGCGGCCGCGCGCCGGGCCGCAGGTCGGCGACGACCTCCGGCGCCTGCGTGTCGAACTCCCCCGTGACCGCCGAGGCGTTGTAGCCGCCCTCGGTCACCGTGAGCGACACGATGCGGGTCGACTCCGCGGCCATCTGCTCGACCACGGCCTCGGGGTCGTCCGGAGCGAGCAGGTACCGGACGAGCGAGCCGACCACGCGGGCGTCGAGGAAGCCGTCGGGGTGCTTCACGACGAGGGTGTACAGGCAGTCCTGGGCGGCCATCACCTCCGCCATCCGGCGGTCGGCGGGCAGCACCCCCACCCCGCAGATCCCCCAGTCCGGGGACTGGCCCGCGTCCAGCAGCCGATCGGCGTAGAGGGCCTGGTGCGAGCGGTGGAACCCGCCGACCCCCAGGTGGACGATGCCGGGGCGGACGGCCGCCCGGTCGTAGCGCGGAGTCCACACCGACGGGTCGAGACCGGACAGCGAGGACGCGTCGAGCCGGGTCATGCGGAAGGGCCTCCCCGTGTGGTGCGAGCCGGGGGACTACCCGCTCCGCCCGGGCTCACCCGCCCCGATTGCGCCGGGTCGCGGCGGCGGCGGCAAGCGTGCCCAGGACGTTGACGGCCAGGTGCAGCACGGCCGGCGCCAGCAGGCTGCCGCTGCGCCGGCGCAGCCACCCGAACAGGGCACCGGCGCACCCCGTGCCGGCGCACACCCCGAGCACGGCGGCGGCCCGCGCCGCCCGCCCGCGAGCCACGTCGTTGGCCCGCAGCCCGTCGAGGGCCGGCGCGGCGTGCCAGAGCCCGAAGAGGGCCGCGGCCACGCCCGCCGCCGCCCGGCCGGGCAGCACCCGGTCGAGCGCGGCCGGCAGCACGCCCCGGAAGGCGACCTCCTCCCACAGCACCGTGCCGACGGGGATCGCGACGAGGGCCCGCGCGGCGATCCGCCCCGGGCCCTGGGCGGCGATCCGGGCATCGGCGAGCAGCGGGCGCAGCCGCGGCGTGGCCAGCACGACCCCGTAGCCGGCGACGACGGGCACCGACCAGGCGGCGCCGCAGCGCAGCCCCGCGCCCCACCGGTCCGGGTCGAGCCCGAGATCGGCCGCGCCCATCCCGTGCGCCCTGGCCGCGCCGAGCAGCGCGCCGGTGGCGGCGGCGTTCGCGGCGACGGCGGCACCGGCTCCCCCGGGCAGCCGCGGGACCAGGACGTCGTTCCACAGTCCGAGGGCGAGCACGAGGGCACCGGCGAACCGGGCGTCGCGCCGGGCCGACCGGACGCGGGTCAGCCCCGTGGGGCACCGTTCCGCGCGGCCGGCCGGGCGGGCCCGCGACCGCTCCGGGCGCGGTCCGGCCGGCTGCCCGTGCGTCGGTCGCCGCGGGCACGGGGGCCGGCGGACGAGCGGGCGGCGCAGGAGCGGCAGGTGGGGAATCGCGGCGCCACCGGCACCCCGCAGCGGGCGCACCGGCCCGGGACCGCGGCGGCTCCCGCGGCGGCGATGGCCCGGGGCAGCAGCGCGGTGATGCGGGTGGCGCAGGCCGCCTCGACCGCCGCGGCGTCCTCGGCGGTGAGCCCCGCGACCCCGGGGAAGGACCGCAGCAGCGTCGCGGCGTCGCGAGCGGCCGCGGCCGCCTGCTCGAAGTCCTCCACCGGTCCCCGGCGGGGCGCCGCCGGCAGCACCAGGTGCGGGGCGACCCGCGCTCCGGCGGCCGACAGCAGCGCGGCGCGCGCCAGCGGCAGCCAGCGGGTGCGCCGCCGCGGATCGTGGTCGATCGGCAGGGTGACCAGCCGCCAGACGGTGGCCAGGTCGGTGGTGTCGCCGACCGGTCCCTCGAGCAGCGGAAGCAGCGCCTCGGCGCGCTCGACCAGCGCGCTGACGTCGTCGCCGGTCACCGCCGCCTCCCGGGTGGCCCGGCGGGTCCGGGCAGCCCACCGGGTGAGCGCGGCCGGCAGGTCGGCCGGCCCCGCGGCGTCCAGATCGGCGAGGTCCGGGCGCAGCCGCGGCACCCGCAGCGGCAGGTCGCTCGTGCGGTCGCCGCGGGCGACGGCGGCCCCGGCGGCGACGAGCGCGGCGTCCGGGCGCAGGCCCGGCACGCCGGCGAGCACGCCGACGGTGCCGTGCCCGGCCAGCCCGTACCGGCCGGCGCGGCCGGCGATCTGGGCGGCCTCCCAGGTGCGCAGCGGACGGCGCTCGAACCCGTCGTACTTCGAGGTCTCGGCGAACAGGACGGTCCGCGCGGGCACGTTGATGCCGTGGCCGATGACGTCGGTGGTGACCAGCACGTCGAGGTCGCCCCGGACGAACCGGGCGATGAGCTCCCGGCGGGTGGCCGGCGGCAGCGCGCCGTAGAGGACGCCGACCCGCCCGGGCCGCGCCGCGTCCAGCACCGCCGCGACGGCGTAGACCGCCTTGCGCGAGAAGGCGACCACCAGGGTCTGCGGCCGGACACCGGCCGGCCGTACCGGTGCGCGCAGCACGTCGAGGCGGGAGAGCCGGATGTGGTCGACGACCTCGACCGCCGCGGCGTCCTCGACCAGCGGCTCGAGCACCGGGAGCGCCTCGGCGGCCGAGATGACGTGCACCTCGCGGTAGTTCCCGGTCAGCAGCAGCCGCGCCCACACGTGCCCGCGCTCGGGGTCGGTGACCCAGTGCGACTCGTCGAGGACGAGCACGTCGCCGGCCGGCGGCGCCTTCTCGACGGTGCAGCACAGGACCGGCGCGGACGGGTCGATCGACTCCTCGCCGGTGGACAGCCCCACCGTGCCGGCGGGCAGCAGCGTCGACAGCCGGGAGTACGCCTCCTGCGCCAGCTGGCGCAGCGGCGCGGCGTAGGTGCCCCGGCCCCGGCCGGCGAGCGCGGCGAGCGCGTCGTGGGTCTTGCCGGAGTTGGTGGGGCCGAGGTGGAAGGTGACGCGCTCCGGAGGGAGCGCGCGGGCGGGCAGGACGGCGGGGGTGGCGCGCACGGGAGAGAGGTCCTCAGGGGGAGTCGCTGCCTCGGGCCGAGGCGGGGGGCCGGCGTCTGCCGGCGGTCCCCGGGTGCAACGCACCGGCACGCGCCGGCATGCCCGGGATCAGGGGGTGAGCACGTACCGGACGCCGTCCGCGCCGGCCGCCTGCCGCTGCCAGACGTCGGTGACCTCGGCCAGCGGCCGGACCGCGTGCGCCACCCCGATCCGGCCGGCCCCGACGGCGCGGGCCAGCGCGGTCACCGCCGACCGTCGCTGGTCGGGGGTCAGCGCGTTGTTCGTGTAGCCGAGCACCTCGGCCGACCGGCCGCGCAGCACCGCGCTGGAGAACACCGCCTCGTCGCCGGAGGCGCCGCCGAGGGTCACCAGCCGGCCGCCGGGCGCGAGCAGCCGGGAGGCCGCGGTGGCCGCCGTCCCGAAGACCGGGTCGACCACCACGTCGACCGCGCCGTCGAGCGCCGCGCGCAGCCGCTCGGTGAGGGTGTCGGCGTCGCCGGCCAGCTCGACCACCGCGTCGGCACCGGCCGTGGCCGCCCGGTCGCGGGCGCCGGCCGAGCGCGCGACCGCGACCACCCGGGAGGCGCCGAGCACCCGCGCCGCACCGACGGCCGCCTGCCCGACCGCTCCCCCGCCGCCCAGCACCAGCACCCGCTCGCCCTCGGCGAACCGGCCGCGCCAGGTGAGCGCCATCCACGCCGCGACCCCGGAGAGACCGACCGCGGCGAGGGGCACCTCCGGCACGTCGCCGGGCAGCGGGACGACGTCGGCGTCGGGCACGGCGCAGACCTCGGCCAGCCCGCCGTCGCCGGGCGCCATGCCGGCCGAGGTGGCGAACCACACCCGCGTGCCGGCGGGCAGCGACGCCGACTCCGCCACCACGCCCACGCCCTGCACACCGGGCACGTACGGGGTGACGGGGCGGCCGAGGTACGACGTCCCCGAGGCGCACAGCAGGTCCAGCGGGACGACCGGTGCGGCGGTGACCCGCACCAGCGTCGTCCCCTCCGCGGCGACCGGCTCGGGGTGCTCGCCGTAGGACGGCGGCTGCCCCGGCTCGGTCAGGACGGCGGCCCGCATGACGATCCCTCCGAGTGGTCCGGCCCCCTGCGGCGTTCCTCGCTCAGGTGGCGATGTCCGGATAGGGCAGCGAGATGTGCTCCATCGCCTTGCCGTAGGCCTTCTGGTACTCCAGCGGCCCGTGGTCGCGCTCGAACATGGCGATGAAGAGCGTGAGCGTGAGGAACGGGTGGGCGCCCATGCCGAACAGCGCGACGTGGTCGTGCTCGCGCAGCGCCCGCCGCTCCTCCTCGGTGAACTCCAGCCAGGTGGTCCGCTCGGCCGGGGTGCAGTTGAGGATCGTGCCGGCCATCTCGGCCTCCCACCACGCGACGGTGCCGGCGGGGTCCTCGCGGTAGCGCTCGACGAGGTCGGGGTCGCGGTCGACGGTGTAGAGGAACTTGTCGAGCAGGTACTTGCTCATCGCGCCGCCTCCCCCGGGACGCCGTCGGGGTACCAGGTGAAGTACGCCTCCATCGTGTGGAACAGGTCGAGGGTGTCGACGTGGTCGGCCTTCTGGCCCTCGCCGGCGACACCCATCATCAGCATGAAGTCCATGAAGCCGTGGGTGGCGTTGCCCGGAGCGTGCAGGGAGTCCAGGCTCACCTCGGCCAGGCAGCCGTCGATGTCGCCGGAGGCGATCCACTCCACGGCCCTGCGGTCGAACTCCGGGTCCGGCCCGTGCTCGCCGAACTGGCGGGGGCCGCCGAGCTCCAGCGACAGGTGGCCGGTGCCGATGATCGCCACCCGCTTGTCGCTCTCCCAGCTCTCGACCATCTCCCGCAGCGCCCGGCCCAGGGCCACGAACCGCCGGGGCTGGGGCAGCGGCGGGGCGAAGATGTTCGTGTAGACCGGCACGATCGGCAGGTCCGCCTGCGGCCGCAGCGTGATGATCGGGCAGGTGATGCTGTGGTCGATCCGCAGCTCGTTGGAGAACGCGAGGTCGAAGTCGCGGTCCAGGCCGTCGCGGAGGATGTGCGCGGCGAGCTCCTCCTCCCCGCGCAGCGTCATCCGCGGCAGGCCGAACTCGCGTTCCTCGTTGTACCAGTTGGCGTCGAAGAAGGGCGCCTTGCCGACGAGGAACTGCGGCATGTTGTCCAGCCACAGCTGGTGGAAGTGGTCGCTGCCGACCATCACCAGGACGTCGGGCTCGGCCCGGGTGAGCGTCTCCCGGAACCGCTCGATCTTGGCCACCCACTCGTCGGCGAACGGCGGGCGGTCCGCGCCGGTCGACGTGCTGGCCCGGTAGTAGAACGGGTGGTGGGTCGACGCGATGACCGCGGCGACTTCAGCCATGACGACCTCCGTCGGGATCGGGGGTGGGGAGCGGCTCGGGCACGTACGGGTCGGGGGCGACCGACCGGTTGTTCAGGTCCACGGACAGGAAGACGTCGTTCGCGACGGGATGCCGCAGCTCCTCGGCCAGCTGGCCGATCAGCCCGGCGGTGCGGGCCAGCAGCGCGAAGCCGCGCAGCAGCTCCAGCGGCAGGCCGAGGTCGGCCAGCGCCGCGCCGCAGACGCCGGCGCCGTTGAGCGGCAGCGTGCGCCCCAGCACCTGCGGGTGCACCCGGCCGATCGCGGCGAACAGCGCCAGGTGCGGGCCGACCAGCCCCTCCTCGGCCGCGATCTCGAACAGCCGCGGGGTGCGCGGGTCGCCCTGCTTGTGCACGTGGTGGCCCAGCCCCGGCACGAACCGCTTCGCCGCCCGCTGCGCCGTGACGGTCTCCAGCGCCAGGGCGTCCCAGCCGGCGTCGTCGGCCGGCAGCGGACCCTCGACCGCGGTCAGGACGTCGTGCAGGAACCGGCCGCAGTCCTCGGTGACGCCGAGGAAGCGCGAGCCGCCGCCCAGCAGGCCCGCGGCCAGCGCGCCCTGGATCGAGTCCGGCGCGGACAGGTAGGTCAGCCGGGTGACGATCGCCGTCGGGGTGAAGCCGTGGTCGGCCAGGGCGGCCAGCACCGCCTCGAACACCCGGGTCTCCCCCGGCGTGGGCCGGCGCTGGGTGGCCAGCCAGAACGCCAGCTCCCCGAAGCCGACGCGGCCCATCACGTCGCGGGCCAGGTCGGTGCCGAGCAGGGTGATCGACTCCAGGCTGGAGGCGCCGAGCGCGGTCTCGTAGACCGGCGGCTGCCCGCCTCCGGCGCCGGCCGGCTCGCTCCCGCGGGACGCTGCGCTCACGCCCGCTCCCCCTCCTCCGGCGCGGCCAGCCAGCGGCGGATCTCCTCGCCGTGCTCGTCGACCCGCGGCGGGGGCAGCCGGTAGGAGGCGGCGGTGTCGGAGAACCGGATGGGGTTGCGGACCGACGGCACGGCGGCGTCCCCCTCTCCCACGGTCACGACCGGCTCGAGGCCGACCTCCTCGGCGAAGGCGACGCCCTGGTCGATCGTGTTGATCGGCCCGCAGGGCACGCCCGCGGCGATGATCTCGCGGAACCAATCCATCTTGGTGCGGGTGCGCAGCCGCTCGACCAGCAGCGGTCGCAGCTCCTCGCGGTTGGCCGTGCGGTCCTCGTTGCGGGCGAAGCGGGGGTCCTCGACCAGGTCGGGCACGCCGAGCACCTCGCACAGCTTCCGGAACTGGCCGTCGTTGCCGGCGGTGACGATCAGGTCGCCGTCGGAGCACGGCAGCGGCTCGTACGGGAACAGGCTGGGGTGGCTGTTGCCCATCCGGAACGGCACGACGCCGCCGGCCACGTAGGCGCTGGTCTGGTTCACCAGCCCGGACAGCGCCGAGGAGAGCAGGTTGACCTCGACGTGCTGGCCCCTCCCGGTCTCGTGCCGCAGGTTCAGCGCGGACAGCACGCCGATCGTGGCGTGCAGCCCGGCCATGACGTCGAAGACGGCGACGCCGGCCCGGTAGGGGTCACCACCCGGGTCGCCGGTCAGGCTCATCAGCCCGCTGATCGCCTGCACGATGAGGTCGTACCCGGGCAGCGACCGGCCGCCGGGGCCGCTGCCGAAGCCGCTGATCGAGGCGTAGACGACCGCGGGGTTGGTGGCCGCCACGCTGTCGTAGTCCAGCCCGAAGCGGGCCAGGCCGCCGGGCTTGAAGTTCTCCACGACGACGTCGGCCCGGCGGGCGAGCTCGCGCGCCGCCGCGGCGTCCCCGGCGTCCTTGAGGTCCAGGGCGACCGACCGCTTGTTGCGGTTGACGCCCAGGTAGTACGTGGCGACGCCGTCGCGGACCGGGGGCTGCCAGGTGCGGGTGTCGTCACCGCCCGGGCTCTCCACCTTGACCACCTCGGCGCCGAGGTCGGCCAGCAGCATCGTGCTGTAGGGGCCGGCGAGGATGCGGGAGAAGTCGGCGACCAGGAGGCCGGAGAGCGGGCCCCGCGGGGCCCCGGGATCGCCCGGCACGGCCTGTCCTGTCGTCATCGCTGTCCGCAACCCCCACCCGCTCGCGACCGGCACGGACAGCCGTCCGCTGACCGGCAGTCTCGGCAGCCCGCCCGCAGGCTGTCAACCGGGACCGGAAGCGCTCCTCGGGCCGCTCGGACGGGTTGACATGTGGGCTCCGTCACGAGCAGGGTGGGCCGCGCCGACCCTGCCGTCCGCTGTGCGGACGCATGTCCGCGGACCTGTCGCCCGCTCGCCGAGGAGAAGACGATGCCCCCCTCCGCTCCCGACTCCCCCGCTCCCGAGGCCGGCCGCCCGCTGGTCCTCCGCGGCGGCACCGTCCTGACGATGGACGGCTCGTGCACCGTGCTGCCCGAGGCCGACGTGCTCGTCGTCGGCGACCGGATCGAGGCCGTCGGGCCCCAGCTGGAGGTGCCCGAGGGCACCCAGGAGATCGACGCCCGCGGCGGCATCGTCATGCCGGGCATGGTCGACACCCACCGGCACATGTGGCAGACGGCGATGCGCGGCTACGGCGCGGACTGGACGCTCACCCAGTACTTCGTCTGGTACTACCTCGAGCACGGCAAGAAGTTCCGCCCGCAGGACATCGCCGCCGGCAACCGGCTGGCCGCCATCGAGAGCCTCGACGCCGGCGTGACCACCACCGTCGACTGGTCGCACAACCTGCAGTCGGTCGACCACGCCGAGGCGGCGCTGGACGCGCTGCGCTCGGTGCCCGGCCGGTTCGTGCTGGCCTACGGCAACATCCAGGCCGGGCCCTGGGAGTGGACCGCCGACCCCGCCGTCCGCTCGTTCCTGGAGCGGCTGCGCGACGAGCGCGACGACATGATGGGCGTGCAGATCGCCTTCGACGTCACCGGCGACCCGGCCTTCCCGGAGAAGGCCGCCTTCGAGGTGGCCCGCGAGCTCGGCCTGCCGGTCACCACCCACGCCGGCGTCTGGGGGGCCACCAGCGACACCGGCATCCAGCAGATGCACGACGCCGGGTTCATGACCCCGGAGACCACCTACGTGCACGCCTCCACGCTGACCCGCGACTCCTACCAGCGGATCGCCGCGACCGGCGGCTCGATCTCGATCGCCACCGAGTCCGAGTGCAGCGCCGGCCAGGGCCACGCCCCCACCGAGCAGGTGCTGCAGTACGGCATCCCGGTGTCGCTGTCGATGGACACCAGCGTGTGGTGGAGCGGCGACATGTTCTCCGCGATGCGCTCGACGCTCAACGTCGACCGCATGTCCGAGCACCTCGAGGCCCACCTCAAGGGCGACACGATCACCCACCTGCGGCTGCGGGCCAAGCAGGTCGTCGAGTGGTGCACCCGGGGCGGCGCGCACACCATCGGCCGCGACGCCGACCTCGGCAGCCTCGAGGCGGGCAAGAAGGCCGACCTCGTGCTGATCAAGAACGAGAACTCGCCGGTGTCCTTCCCGCTGCTCAACCCGCTCGGGCACGTCGCGTTCCAGGCGCAGCGCGGCGACGTCCACACCGTCGTGGTCGACGGCCGGGTGGTGAAGTACGACGGCAGGCTCGTCGGCATCGACCTGGCGGCGGTGCGCACGGAGCTCGAGAACACGATCGACTACCTGAAGTCCGAGATCGGCGAGGACGTCTGGGAGGCCGGGATGTTCCCCGAGGTGCCCGAGGCCGAGGCGGCGATCCTCGACAACCCGTACCAGTACACCGACTTCAAGGACGAGTCGAAGCGGGCCGGCGGCGAGGACCGCGTCCTCGGGCGCTGAGGGGAGGGCCGCGACCAGGGAGGTCACCAGATGGCAGGGCGCGGAGCAGGACCGGACTTCGTGGAGGCGCTGGCGCGCGGCCTCGACGTCCTGGCCTGCTTCGGCGCCGCCCATCCGCGGATGACCCTCAGCGAGGTGGCGGCGGCGGCCGGGCTGGCCCGGCCGACCGCCCGCCGCCTGCTGCTGACCCTCGAGGAGCTCGGCTTCGTCCGCAGCACCGGCGGGGCGTTCGAGCTGACGCCGAAGGTGCTCACCCTCGGCACCGCCTACGTCGGCGCGCTGGGCCTCTGGGACGTCGCCCGGCCGCACCTCGAGGCGCTCGTCGCGCGCACCGGGGAGTCCTCCTCGATGGCCCAGCTGGACGGCGCCGACATCGTCTACGTCGCCCGCGTCTCGGTGCCCAAGCTGATCACCCTGCGGGTGGAGATCGGCACCCGGTTCCCGGCCGCGCAGACCTCGCAGGGGAAGGTGCTGCTGGCCGCGCTGCCGCCCGACGAGCTGGCCGCGGTCCTGGCCCTGCCGAGCCGGGCGGGGCTGCCGCCCTACATCGGCCGCAGCGCCGCGCAGCTGGCCGAGGAGCTGACCACCGTCCGGGCCCGCGGCTGGGCCCTGGCCGACGAGGAGCTCGCGCCCGGGGTGCGCTCGGTCGCGGTGCCCGTCCGCGACGGCAGCGGTACGGTGCGGGCCGCCATGAACGTCACCGTGCACGCCGCCGAGACCTCGACCGAGCGCCTGCTCGGGGAGCACCTGCCGCAGCTGCTGCGGGCCGCCGGCGAGGTGAGCGCCGACTGGGCGCTGTGGCAGTCCCGGCCGCACGTCGAGGTGGCCCGCCCGCCGGCGGCCGGCTCGGCTCCGGCCTGAGCCGGCGGTCGTCGGACATGGGGACGTCGCGGGCGCGCCCGGGCCTGTGCGGCCCGGCGGCCTCCTGGGGTGCCTCGGCCGCCGAGCGCGAGGTGCACCTGCCCTGCGACGACCTGCTGCCCGACGCCCGCCTGGTGCTGCACCGCGCCGTCGACGTCGACGCGGCACCCTCGCTGCTCTACCGGTGGCTGTGCCAGCTGCGCGCCGCCCCCTACTCCTACGACCTGCTCGACAACCTCGGCCGGCGCAGCCCCCAGCGGCTCACGCCGGGCCTGGAGCAGCTCGCCGTCGGCCAGCGGATCCTCACCGTGTTCCGGGTGGCGTCCTTCGTGCGGGGCTCGCACGTCACCGTCGAGCACCGCGGCGTCTTCGGCCGCGTCGCCGCGACCTACCGGGTCACCGGCGAGGGGCTGCGCAGCCGGCTGCTGGTGCGCACCCGCTGGCGCCCGCCGCTGCCGCTGCTGGCCTCCGGCGGCGCGACGCCCTGGGGCTGGGGCGACCTGGTCATGGCGCGGCGCCAGCTGCTCAACCTCAAGGCGCTGGCCGAGCGGGACCAGCGGGAGCTGCCCGGCGCCTGACCAGCTCGGCCACCGCCGCGGCCAGCCGCTCGCGGGCGCCGGCCAGCGACGGGCCGTACCAGGTGAGGTCCCGCCCGGACACCAGCGCCACCGGGAGGTCCGGGAACGCCTCGGGCCCGTCGTCCGCGGTGAAGGCGTAGGGTTCGTCGGGCAGCAGCAGCGCCTGCGGTCCGGCGGCCCGCAGCGCGCCGCGGTCCAGCCGCGGATACCGGTCGGCGGCACCGGCGAACACGTTGACCAGGCCGAGGCGGGCGAGCACGTCGCCGGCGAAGGTGCGCGGGCCGACGACCATCCACGGGTCGCGCCACACCGGGACGGCGATCCGCAGGCCCGACGCCGGGGCCGGCGCCGCCCAGGCCCGGGCGGCCGCGGCGAGCCAGCCGGGCTCGAGCACCCCGAGCACCTCGCCGGTCAGCCGGCGCAGCGCGGCCAGCGCCTGGTCGACCGACTCGACCACGGTCACCCACACGGGGATGCCGGCGGCGCGCAGCCGCTCGACGTCCAGCCGCCGGTTCTCCTCCTGGTTGGCCACCACCAGGTCGGGGGCGAGCGCGGCGATCGCGGCGCGGTCGGGGTTCTTGGTGCCGCGCACGCGGGCCACGTCGAGCCCAGCGGGGTGGGTGCACCAGTCGGTGGCGCCCACCAGCCGCCCGGGCACCGTCGCCGCCAGCGCCTCGGTGAGCGAGGGCACCAGAGAGACGATCCGCCGGGGCGGGCCGGCCAGGGGAACCGGCGTCCCCAGGTCGTCGGTCAGCGGCACGTCAGAAGTCGCCGGCGTCCCGGCGCAGGTCGCGCAGCACGTCGACCAGCGCGGCCATCCGCTCGCCGGTCAGGGCCGGGCTGGTGAAGACCGCGGCGTTGAGCCGCTCGGTGGCCTCGGCGGCCAGGGCGCGGCCGGCCTCGGTGATCTCCACGAGCACGCCCCGGCCGTCGTCCGGGTGCGGACGGCGGCGCACCAGGCCGGCCGCCTCCAGCCGGCTGGCCGCGTTGGTGACGCTGGCCGGGTGCACCTGCAGCCGCGCCCCGGCCTTGGTCATGGGCAGCGCGCCGGTGCGGGTGAACGACAGCAGCATGAGCAGCTCGTACCGGGCGAAGGTCAGCTGCATCGGCCGCAGCACCTCGTCGACCCGGGCCTGCACGATCGCCTGCGCGCGCATGATCGAGGTGACCGAGGCGACGCCCTCGGCGGCCTGCGGCCAGCCGTGCTCGCGCCAGTGGCGGGTGGCCTCCTCGATCGGGTCCAGGGGCAGCGGCGGCGTGCTCACGACCTGCATGGTGCCTCAGACGTTCCTGCGGTACTGCCCACCCACCTCGAAGAAGGCGTCGGAGATCTGCCCGAGCGAGCAGACCCGGACGGCGTCCATCAGCTCGGCGAAGACGTTGCCGCCCTCCATCGCCACCCGCTGCAGCCGGGCCAGCGCCGCCGGAGCCTCGCCGGCGTGCCGGGCGTGGAAGTCGGCCAGCCGGTCCAGCTGGGACCGCTTCTCCGCCTCGGTGGCGCGGGCCAGCTCCACCGGCTGGGGCGGGGCCTGGTCGCGGTGCGGGTCGAGGAAGGTGTTGACGCCGACGATCGGCAGGCTGCCGTCGTGCTTGCGGTGCTCGTAGAGCATCGACTCGTCCTGGATGCGGCCACGCTGGTAGCCGGTCTCCATCGCGCCCAGCACGCCGCCCCGCTCGGCGATCCGGTCGAACTCGGTGAGCACGGCCTCCTCGACCAGGTCGGTGAGCTCGTCGACGATGAAGGAGCCCTGCAGCGGGTTCTCGTTACCCGCCAGGCCCCACTCCTTGTCGATGATCATCTGGATGGCCAGCGCCCGGCGCACGGACTGCTCCGACGGGGTGGTGACCGCCTCGTCGTAGGCGTTGGTGTGCAGGCTGTTGGCGTTGTCGTAGATCGCGCAGAGCGCCTGCAGCGTGGTGCGGATGTCGTTGAAGTCCATCTCCTGCGCGTGCAGCGACCGGCCCGACGTCTGCACGTGGTACTTCAGCTTCTGGGACCGCTCGGAGGCGCCGTAGCGCTCCTTCAGGGCGATCGCCCAGATCCGCCGCGCCACCCGGCCGATCACCGAGTACTCGGCGTCCATGCCGTTGGAGAAGAAGAAGCTCAGGTTGGGCGCGAAGTCGTCGATGTCCATGCCGCGGGCGAGGTAGGACTCCACGTAGGTGAACCCGTTGGACAGCGTGAAGGCCAGCTGGCTGATGGGGTTCGCCCCGGCCTCGGCGATGTGGTAGCCGGAGATCGACACCGAGTAGAAGTTGCGCACCGAGTGGTCGATGAACCACTGCTGGATGTCGGCCATGCACCGCAGCGCGAACTCGGTGGAGAAGATGCAGGTGTTCTGGCCCTGGTCCTCCTTGAGGATGTCGGCCTGCACCGTGCCCCGGACGTTGGCCAGCACCCAGGCGCGGATCTCCTCGGCCTCGCCGGCGTCGGGCTCGCGGCCCTCCTCCTCGCGGAAGCGGGCCAGGCGCTGCTCGATCGCGGTGTTGAGGAACATCGCGAGGATCGCCGGCGCCGGGCCGTTGATCGTCATCGAGACCGACGTGGTCGGGCTGCAGAGGTCGAAGCCCGAGTAGAGCACCTGCATGTCGTCGAGCGTGGCGATCGAGACCCCGGAGGTGCCGACCTTGCCGTAGACGTCCGGCCGCGGGTCGGGGTCGCGGCCGTACAGGGTCACCGAGTCGAACGCCGTGGACAGCCGGGTGGCCTCGCCGCCGGCCGACAGGAGCGTGAACCGCCGGTTGGTGCGGAAGGCGTCGCCCTCGCCGGCGAACATCCGCGCCGGCGCCTCGCCCTCCCGCTTGAACGGGAACACGCCCGCGGTGAACGGGAAGGAGCCGGGCAGGTTCTCCCGGCGGAGGAAGGTCAGCAGCTCGCCCTCGTCCCGGGTGCGGGGCAGCGCCACCCGGCGCACCCGGTTGCCCGACAGGGTCTCGCGGGTGAGCGGCGTGCGGAACTCCCGGCCGCGCACGGTGTAGACCAGCTCGTCGCCGGAGTACTCCTCGACCCGGGCCGGCCACCGCTCCAGCTCGGCCCGCACCTCGGGCAGCAGCTCGCGGTCGGCGGCGGCCTCCAGCTCCCGCACCGCGGCGGCGGCGGGGGCGTCGCCGAGCAGGGCGGCGGTGGTGCGCAGCGCCTGGCGGCGGCGGACGACGTCGGCCTGCTCGGCCGTCGTCCGGTGGTGGCCGCGGACGGCCTCGGCGATCTCGGCCAGGTAGCGGGACCGGGAGGGCGGCAGCACGCCGGTGAGCCCGGTGGAGGCGCGGACGTCGACCCGCGGGAGCACGCCCGCGCCGGCCGGCATCCCCTTCGCGGCGAGCAGCTCGCGCAGGTGCTGGTAGAGCGCGGTGACGCCGTCGTCGTTGAAGCGGGCGGCGCTGGTGCCGAAGACCGGCATCGACTCCCAGGGCTGCCCGAAGGCCTCGCGGTTGCGCACCATCTGCCGGGCGACGTCACGGCGCGCGTCCTCGGCGCCGCGCCGCTCGTACTTGTTGATCGCCACGACGTCGGCGAAGTCGAGCATGTCGATCTTCTCCAGCTGCGACGCGGCACCGAACTCCGGCGTCATCACGTACAGCGCCACGTCGCTGAAGGGCACGATCGCCGCGTCGCCCTGGCCGATGCCCGGCGTCTCGACCACCACCAGGTCGAAGCCGGCGGCCTTGACCGCGCACAGCACGTCGTCGAGGTGCTCGGGCACCTGCGCGCCGGCCGTGCGGGTGGCCAGCGAGCGGAAGAAGGTGTGCGACCCCGACAGGTCGCCGTCCAGGGCGTTCATCCGGATCCGGTCGCCGAGCAGCGCACCCCCGCCCCGGCGGCGGGTCGGGTCGATCGCCAGGACGGCGATCCGCAGCTTGTCCTCCTGGTCCAGCCGCAGCCGGCGCAGCAGCTCGTCGGTGAGCGAGGACTTGCCCGAGCCGCCGGTGCCGGTGATGCCGAGCACCGGGCAGCTGCGCCCGGCCGCGGCGGCGCGGACGCGGGCGGCCAGCTCCGGGTCGCGGCCGGCCTCGAGCACGGTGACCGCGCGGGCGAGGGCACCGAGGTCGCCGGTCAGCAGCGCCTCGACGTCCGGGGACTGGGCGGCGAGGTCGGTGTCGCAGGCGCGGACCAGCTCGTTGATCATCCCGGGCAGGCCCAGCCGCTGGCCGTCCTCCGGGGAGAAGATGCGCACCCCGCGCTCGCGGAGCAGCGCGATCTCCTCGGGGACGATCACGCCTCCGCCACCGCCGAAGACCTGCACGTGCCCCGCCCCGGCCTCGGCCAGCCGCTCGACCAGGTAGCTGAAGTACTCGACGTGGCCGCCCTGGTAGGAGGAGATCGCCACGCCCTGGACGTCCTCCTCCAGCGCGGCGCGCACCACGGCGTCCACGCTGCGGTCGTGGCCGAGGTGCACGACCTCGGCGCCCTGGCTCTGCAGCAGCCGGCGCATCACGTTGATCGCGGCGTCGTGCCCGTCGAAGAGGCTCGCGGCCGTCACGAACCGGACCGGGTGGGTCGGGACGTGCAGCTGGGGGGTGCTGGTCACGGAGGCTCCTCCGGGCAGGGACCGGGGTCGGTGCTTGGACGTCCACAGAACCGTACCGGGTCCTTGGACGTCCGAATACCCCGCGGCCCGCCGGGATGGTGGCGTGGCACACTCGACGGTGGTCCCCGCCACCGGTCCAACCCCCGGCCGACCGGCGGAACGGCGCCTCCCGCGCCGACTGGAGGTCCCCGTGCCCGCCGTCCCGGATCCGTCGCCCTCCACCGCTCCCGCCGGCCACCGCTGGGTGCTGCTCGCCGGGGAGGAGGCCCATGCCGACCTGGTGGGCGACTTCGTCGCCGACGGGCTGCGGGCGGGCGACTGCGTCCTGGTGGCGGGGCTCGGGCACCGGGAGGAGCGGCTGCGCGGCCGGCTGGACGCCGCGGGCGTCGACCACGAGGCGGCGCTGCGGGCGCTGCCGGCCGATCCCGCCGCCCTGCCCGGCGCCGTCGACGACGCCCTGGCCGACGGGTTCCCGGGGGTGCGCGTCACCGGCGCGATCGACGCGCCCGGGCCCAGCCCCTTCGAGCCGGTCGTCGCCGACCTGGTGCACCGGCGACCGGTGTCGGTCCTCTGCCCCTACTTCACCCGGCTGCTCTCCGCGGAGCAGCAGGAGGCACTGGCGGCCGAGCACGACGACCTCGTCGCCGACCCGGCGGAGTACGACGACGGCACGTTCCGGCTGACCCGCGACGCGGGCGCCCTCCGGCTGGCCGGCCGGCTGGACGCGGGCAACACCGAGGCCCAGCGGGCCGTGCTCCGCGCGGCGCTCGGCCCCGGCGGGGGGCTGCTGCCCTGGGACCTCGCCGACCTCCAGGCCGTGGACGCCGACGCCGCCGCCGCGCTGATCACGGCGGCGGCCGGACCGGAGGAGCTGACCCTGCTGCACCCGGGGCGCGACACCGCCGAGCTGCTGCGCGCCCTCGCCGGCTCGCTCGGCGGCCACCCGCTCACCATCCGCGGCGGCTGACCGCCCCGCTTGCGGTTGCGGGGGGACGTCCCAGCGCACACGGTGGCAACGCCCCCCGGCCCGACCGACAGGAGCGGTGATGGCTGCCGAGACCGAGACCCCCCGTTCCGACGCCCCGAAGAAGCGCGACCGCACCCACTGGCTCTACATCGCGGTCATCGCGGCCGTGGTGCTGGGCATCGTCGTCGGCCTGGTGTTCCCCGAGTTCGCCGTCGGCCTCGAGTGGCTCGGGACGGCGTTCGTGGCGCTGATCAAGATGCTGATCTCGCCGGTCATCTTCTGCACGATCGTGCTGGGCATCGGCGCGATCCGGCAGGCGGCGAAGGTCGGCCGGATCGGCGGGCTGGCGCTCGGCTACTTCCTGCTGATGTCGACGATCGCGCTGGCCATCGGCCTGGTCGTCGGGAACGTCCTGCACCCGGGTGAGGGCCTGGAGCTGTCGGAGGACCTGCGCGGGCGGGGTTCGGAGCTGGCCGAGGAGGCGGAGGGCGGCGGCAGCACCGTCGACTTCCTGCTCTCCCTGATCCCCGACACGCTGGTCTCGGCGCTCACCTCGGGCTCGGTGCTGCAGGCGCTGCTGGTCGCCCTGCTGGTCGGCTTCGCCATCCAGGCCCTCGGCCGGTCCGGCGAGCCGCTGCTGCGCGGGGTGGGGCACCTGCAGAAGCTGGTCTTCCGCATCCTGGCGATGATCATGTGGCTGGCGCCGATCGGCGCGTTCGGCGCCATCGCCGCGGTCGTCGGCGAGACCGGCGTCGACGCGCTGAAGAGCCTCGCCGTCATCATGATCGGCTTCTACGTCACCTGCCTGCTGTTCGTGCTGGTCGTGCTCGGCACGATCCTGTGGTTCGTCGCGCGGGTGAACGTGCTGACCCTCCTCAAGTACCTCGGCCGGGAGTTCCTGCTCATCGTCTCGACGTCGTCGTCGGAGACGGCCCTGCCGCGGCTGATCGCCAAGATGGAGCACGCCGGGGTGAGCCGGCCGGTGGCCGGCATCGTGGTGCCGACCGGCTACTCGTTCAACCTCGACGGCACCGCGATCTACCTGACGATGGCCTCGCTGTTCATCGCCGAGGCGCTGGGCGACCCGCTGTCGATCGGCGAGCAGATCGGCCTGCTGGCCTTCATGATCATCGCCTCGAAGGGTGCGGCCGGCGTCACCGGTGCCGGGCTGGCGACGCTGGCCGGCGGGCTCTCCGCGCACCGGCCGGAGCTGCTGGACGGCGTGGGGCTGATCGTCGGCATCGACCGGTTCATGTCCGAGGCGCGGGCGCTGACCAACTTCGCGGGCAACGCGATCGCCACCGTGCTGGTGGCCACCTGGACCCGCGAGCTCGACCGCGACCAGCTCTCGGCCGCCCTGTCCGGGCAGAGCCCGTTCGACGAGGCGACGATGCTCGACGAGCACGGCGACTCCGGGCACGGCGACGGCGACCCCGAGGCCGGCGACAGCCGGCAGGGCGCCGACGAGGCCCTCGCCCGCTCCGCCCCCCGCTGAGCGGAGTGGGGGGGACGCGTTCTCCGCGCCCTCCCACTCCGCTCAGGCGTTCTTGACCGCGGCCGCGGACTGCAGGCCCAGCTCCTCGACCGACACCGCGCGCATCTCGACCTTGCGGATCTTCCCGGTGACGGTCATCGGGAAGGAGTCGACCACCTTCACGTACCGCGGGATCTTGTAGTGGGCAAGCTTGCCGGCGCAGAACCCGCGCAGGGCCTCGGCGGTCAGCGGCTCGGCGCCCTCCCGCAGCCGCACCCAGGCCATGAGCTCCTCGCCGAAGCGCTCGTCGGGGACGCCGATCACCTGGGCGTCGAGCACGTCGGGGTGGGTGTAGAGGAACTCCTCGATCTCCCGCGGGTACACGTTCTCGCCGCCGCGGATGACCATGTCCTTGATCCGGCCGACGATGTTGAGGTAGCCCTCGGCGTCCATCACCGCGAGGTCGCCGGTGTGCATCCAGCGCGCGGCGTCGATGACCTCGGCGGTCTTCTCCGGCTCGTCCCAGTAGCCGAGCATCACCGAGTAGCCACGGGTGCAGAACTCCCCCGGCGTGCCGCGGGGCACGGTCAGCCCGGTCTCGGGGTCGACGACCTTGACCTCCAGGTGCGGGTGCACCTGCCCGACGGTGGAGGTGCGGCGGTCCAGGTCGTCGTCGGCGCCGGTCTGGGTGGACACCGGCGAGGTCTCGGTCATGCCGTAGCAGATGGTCACCTCGGTCATGCCCATCTCGGCGACCACCCGCTTCATCACCTCGACCGGGCACGGGGAGCCGGCCATGATCCCCGTGCGCAGACTGGACAGGTCGTAGTCGGCGAAGTCGGGCAGCGCCAGCTCGGCGATGAACATCGTCGGGACGCCGTAGAGCGAGGTGCACCGCTCCTCCTGCACCGCGCGCAGGGTGAGCGCCGGGTCGAACCCGGGCGCCGGGATGACCATCGTCGCGCCGTGGCTGGTGGCCCCGAGGTTGCCCATGCCCATGCCGAAGCAGTGGTAGAAGGGCACCGGGATGCAGACCCGGTCGGCCTCGGTGTAGCCGCACCCCTCTCCCACGAAGAACCCGTTGTTGAGCAGGTTGTGGTGGGTGAGCGTGGCGCCCTTCGGGAAGCCCGTCGTCCCGGACGTGTACTGGATGTTGATCGGGTCGTCGGCCGACAGCTGCTCCTCCCGGCGGGCCAGCAGCGCGCGGTCGGCGGCCCGGCCGCGGTCCATGAGCGCCGCCCACTCCGCCGAGCCCAGGAAGACGACCTCGCGCAGGTCGGGGCACTCGCCGCGGACCTCGGCCACCATCGCCCGGTAGTCGCTGCCCTTGAACTCCGGGGCGCTCACCAGCACCGAGATGCCGGCCTGGCGCAGCACGTAGGCCAGCTCGTGGGTGCGGTAGGCGGGGTTGATGTTGACCAGGACGGCGCCGAGCTTCGCCGTCCCGTACTGGACGAACACCCACTCGGCGCAGTTGGGCGCCCAGATGCCGACCCGGTCGCCCTTCGCGACCCCGAGGGCGTCCAGGCCGAGCGCGCAGGCGTCGACGTCGGCCACCAGCTGCGGATAGGTCCACCGGCGGCCGGTGGCGCACTCGACCAGCGCCTCGTGGTCGCCCACGCGGGCGGCCGTGCGGTCGAGGTTCGCGCCGATCGTGTCCCCGAGCAGCGGCACCGTCGAGGTCCCGCTGCTGTAGGACGGCACTGCGGGCGCGCTCGTCGTCATGTCCGTCGTCCTCCCGGTCCCGGCCGGCGTCCGCCGGCCCCCTGTGACCGCCCTCACCCTGGCGCAGCGGGGCCGCCGGTGCCAGGCCCGGACGGGGGGTCAGAGGGTGACCAGGCAGCGCTCGGCGCGGGCCCGCCCGCCGGCGGCCACCACCGCGGCGACGGTCTCCTCCCCCGGCTCGCGGTCGACGGCGACCACGTCGTGGCCGCCGCGCCCCAGCCGCACCGCGACGGCCCGGCCGATCGCCCCCGCCGCCCCGGTGACGACGGCGACCGGCCGCCGGGTCACCGCGACCAGTGCCGCAGCGGGGCGCCGGGCACCGGCGAGCGGAAGGTCGGCAGCGAGGTACCGCCGAGGGAGCCGACGTAGACGGTGCGCAGGTCCGGGCCGCCGAAGGTCACCGACGCCATGCGCGGGGCCAGCCCGTCGCCGGGCTTGGCGCCCAGCGAGGTGCCCGCGCCGCTGTCCTCGGGGTCCAGCGCCGCCCTGACCGCGGCGTCGCCGTCCTCCCAGATCGTCAGGACGTCGCCGTCCGGGGTGATCGCGACGAGCTTGTCCCGCCCGATCAGCGTCGTCCACAGGTTGCCGGCGGCGTCGAAGGCGAAGCCGTCCGGGGCGCCGTGCAGCCGGGCCGGGCCGTAGACCTCCCGGTCGGTGAGCCGGCCGTCGTCGGTGACCCGGAAGCGGGTCATGTGGTCCGCACCGGTCTCGGCGACGTAGAGCAGCCGGCCGTCGGGGCTGAACCGCAACTCGTTGGCCCCGCCCAGGTCGGTGGCGACGACCCGGCCGACGGCGGGCGCGCCGGGTGCCCAGTCGTCGATCACGGCGATGTAGCCGTCGGACTCCACCGACTCCCCGCGGTTGCGCCAGGCCTCCGCCGACGCGGTGACCGAGAACCACAGCCGGCCGGCGTCGTCGAGGGCCGGGAAGTTCGCCTTGCCGATCGGCCGCTCGCTGCCGTCGGGCCAGCGGACGGTGTCGGCGACCAGCGACCAGTGCCCGTCGCGGGTGAGGTGCTGGACCAGGTTCGTGCCGAAGTCGGCGATCAGCAGGTCGCCGGCGTCGTCGAAGGCCAGGCCGTTGGGCATCGAGTGCCCGGCGTTGCCGCTGATGTCGGCGCCCTCGTCGGGCGCGAACGGCCCACCGCCGTCGAGCGGGCGCAGCACCTCCTGGCCGCCGTCCGGGTCGATGTGCACCGCGCCGCCGCGCAGGTCGGCGACCCAGAGGTCGCCGGTGGGCAGGGCGAGGACGCACTCGGGCCGGCGCAACCCGGTGCCGGTGAGGGTGATGTCGGCGGGGTCGACCCGGAAGCCGGCCAGCGGGTTGCTCATCGGGCCAGCTCCGCGAAGGTCTCGGCCACCCAGTCGGCGATGAACCGGGTCGCGTTCATCGGGTCGTCGAGGTTGCAGTGCTCGACGCCGCCCTCGCGCTCGGTGAAGACCTTGAGCTCGCGCTTGGGGCTGCGGACCGCCTGCTCGTAGGAGCGGTGCGCGTACTCGACCGGGATCTGCCGGTCGTGCGCCCCGTGCACCACGAGGTAGGGCACGGCGATCCGGTCGACCACGCCGGTCAGCGTGATCCGGTCCCACAGCTTCTCGAAGTCGTCCATCGAGGACTGGCCCCACACCCACAGGGCGTGCTCCCAGTAGTGCGGCACGGGGTTCTCCCCCTCGCGCTGCAGCCGGCGGCGCTGCACCTCGCCCCACTCGTGGTTGGCGCCCCAGGAGACGCAGAGCGCGAAGCGGTCCTCGAACGCCGCGGCGCGGGGTGCGTAGAAGCCCCCGAGCGAGACGCCGAGGACGCCGATCCGGTCCGGGTCGACGTCGCCGCGGGCGGTGAGGAAGTCGATGCAGGCCGCGCCGTACTGCTCGGTCTCCACGACCGCGGGCAGGTCGCGCAGCCGCAGCGCGCCGCCGGTGCCCGGCTGGTCGACGAAGAGGGTCGAGACGCCGCGGCGGCCGAGCTCCTGCGCCAGCCCGGAGCCCAGCAGCTGCTCCTTGAAGCTGTCGAACCCGTTCCAGACCACCAGGCACGGCGCCGGGCGGTCGCCGGCGCCCGGCGCCGGCACGAAGTCGGCCGGCAGCGAGGTGCCGGCGTAGGGCACCTCGACGATCTCGACCGGATCGCGGGCCAGCCGCATGGCGCGGTGCTGCAGCGCGAGCGCCCGCTCGTAGTGCGCACGCCGGCCGGGGGCCGAGACGCTCTGCATGCGGTCGGCGTTGATCAGGTAGAGCGCCGCGCGGCGGTACTTCTCCCCCGCCGACAGCTCGCGGCCGGCCGCCTCGTCCTCCTCGGCGAGGCCGACCAGCCGGTCGGCGACGGCCTGCCAGGCGGTGAAGAACTCGGCGGTGCCGGCGTCGGCGCCCTGCGCGGCGGCCTCGCGGATCGGCCGGCAGGCCTCGTCGATCTCCGCCAGCGCCCCGCCGTTGTGCAGCGTGGCGACGACGGCCAGGTTCCAGACGTAGTTGCCCGGGAAGTACTCGAACACCGGTGGAAGTCCTCTCGCCGGCGCCGGTCAGGCGCCGATCCAGGTGGTGCGGACGTTGGTGAACTCGCGGATGCCCTCCTCCGACAGCTCCCGGCCGTAGCCGCTGCGGCGGGTCCCGCCGAAGGGCAACCGGGCGTCGGAGGCGACGACCGCGTTGACGAAGAGGGCACCGGAGGTGATCCGGCGGCCCACCGCCAGCGCCCGGTCGACATCGGCCGACCACACGCTGGCGCCCAGGCCGAACGCGGTGTCGTCGGCCAGCCGGGCGGCCGCGTCGTCGTCGGCGGCACGGACGACGGCGGCGACCGGGCCGAAGGTCTCCTCGCGGAAGACCGGCATCTGCGGGGTGACGTCGGCCAGCACGGTGGGCGCGTAGAACGCGCCGTCGCCGGCCAGCCGCTTGCCGCCGGTGAGCACGGTGGCACCGGCGGCGACGGACTCGTCGACCAGCCGGGCCACGGCGTCGACCTGCTCCGTGCGCGCCAGCGGGCCCACCTGGGTGGCCGGGTCGGCCGGGTCGCCGACCTGCAGCCGGCCGACGGCGTCGGCGAAGCGGTGGGTGAACTCGTCGGCGACGGCCTCGGCGACCACGAACCGCTTGGCGGCCAGGCAGCTCTGCCCGCTGTTCAGGAAGCGCGACCGCACGGCGCCGGCGACCGCGGCGTCCAGGTCCGCGTCGGCGAGGACGACGAAGGGGTCGGAACCGCCCAGCTCGAGCACCGACTTCTTCAGCGCGCCGGCGGCCACCGCCGCCACCGCCTGGCCGGCCCGCTCGCTGCCGGTGAGGGTGACCGCGGCGATCCGCGGGTCCTCGACCAGCCCGGCGGTGACGCCGGCGACCTCGGCCTCGTCGACCAGCAGGGTGGTGAACAGCGCCGCGGGGGCACCGACGGCGGCCGCCGCGGCCCGGACGACCTCCTCGGCGGCCAGCGCGCAGCCGGTGACCGAGGGCGCGTGCTTGAGCAGCGCGGTGTTGCCGGCGGCCAGCGCGGGGGCGGCGAAGCGGACCACCTGCCAGAGCGGGAAGTTCCAGGGCATGACGGCCAAGACCACGCCCAGCGGCTCGTAGCCGACCCAGCTGCGGGCGGCCGGCGTCTCCACCACGCGGTCGGCGAGGAAGCCCGGCGCGTGCTCGGCGTAGAACCGCGTCGTCCACGCGCACTTGTCGACCTCGGCGAGCGCCTCGGTGACCGGCTTGCCCATCTCGCCGGTCATCAGCGCGGCGAGCGCCTCGCGGCGGGCGGTGAGCCCGTCGGCGAGCGCCTCGAGCAGCGCGGTGCGCTGCGGCCACCCGCTGGTGCGCCACACGGCGGCGGCCGCGGCCGCCGCGTCGACGGCCGCCTCGAGCTGCTCGGGGGTGTGGGTGGTCCAGCTGCCGAGCACCCGGCCGGTCGCCGGGGAGGTGCTGGTGAGGGTGCCCACGTCAGGCCTCCGCGAGAGGTGCGGCCGGCGCGGCCCCGCGCACGGCGTCGGACAGGAACTTGACGCCGGCCTGGTTGGTCTGGCCGCCGTCCACGACGATCTCGGCGCCGGTGACGTACCGGGACTCCTCGCCGACCAGGTAGACGACCAGCGCGGCGACGTCCTCGGGGCGGCCGAGGATGCCCAGCGGGTTGGCCTCGACGCTGGCCTGGCGGAAGGTGGCCGGCGCGTTGGCCACCATCGGCGTCTCGATGTAGCCCGGGTGCACCAGGTTCGAGCGGATACCCAGCGGGCCCAGCTCCAGGCTGGCCACCTTGGCCAGGCCGCGCACCGCCCACTTCGAGGCGGTGTAGGCCACGGTGTAGTGCGGGGTCAGCGCCGCGGCGCTGCCGATGGTGACGATCGACGCGCCCGGGGGCATGAGCGGCACCAGCGCCTGCATGGCCAGCAGCGGGCCGGTGGTGTTGACCCGGAACATGCGCTCCCAGTCGGCCAGCTCGACCTCGAGCAGCCGCGCGCGGTGGGTCGCCCCGGCGTTGTTGACCAGGCCGTGCACCGCGCCGTACCGCCCGCGCAGCTCGGCGGCGAGCGCCGCCCAGCCGGCCGGGTCGGTGACGTCGAGCTGCCGGTAGACGATCGCCTCCCCGGCGCCGTCGAGCTCGCCGGCGGCGACCTCCTCCGGCGCGACGACGTCCGTGGCCACCACGGTGGCGCCCTCGGCGGCCAGCGCGCGGGCCTCGGCCGCGCCCTGGCCGCGGGCGGCGCCGGTCACGACGACGACCCGCCCGGCGACCCGGCCGCTCACGCCGGCGCCCCGGTGGCCGCGCGGAGCGCGGCCAGCGGCGTGGCCCGCGGGACCGGCGCGCGCTCGGGCGCGGCGGCGATCACGAGGTTGGCGATCGTGCCCAGCCGGTCGACCTCCAGCCGCACCTCGTCGCCGGGCTGCAGCGGGCGGGGCTCCTGCCGGCCGGTCCGGCCCCAGCGCTCGCCGAGCGATCCGCCCGAGCAGGTGCCGGAGGCGATCAGGTCGCCGGCGCGCACCCAGGCGCCGCGGGAGGTGTAGCTGATCAGCTCCTCGAACGACCAGCCCATGTGGGCGAGGGTGTCCTGGCCGAAGACCTCCCCGTTGACGTACGCGGTCATGGTGAGGTCCAGCCGGTCGCCCACCCGCGCGGGCTCCAGCTCGTCGGGGGTGACCAGCCAGGGCCCCACCGTCGTGGCGAAGTCCTTGCTCTTGGCCGGGCCCAGGCCGCTGCCCATCTCGTGCTTCTGGATGTCGCGGGCCGACCAGTCGTTGACGACGACGTAGCCGGCGATGTGCCCGCGTGCCTCCTCCGGTGTGAGGTCGCGGCCGTCGCGGCCGATCACGACGCCGACCTCGAGCTCGAAGTCCAGCGCCTGCGAGCCCGGCGGAGCGGCCACCGGCTCGCCGGTGCCGATGACGGAGTGCGGGCTGCCGTACAGGTAGGTCGGCTGCTGCGCCCAGGAGGCCATGGCCGCCTCGGCGCCGCCGGTCATCCCCTGGACGTGGGACTCGAACGCCACGAAGTCGCGGAAGCTGGCCGGCCGGACGGGCGCGAGCACCCGCGCGCCGGTCAGCGCGACGCGCTCCGCGTCCGCCCCCGGCTCGCGCCGGGCGACCGCCGCCTCGAGCAGGTCGGTGCCCTCCGGGAACAGCCGCACCGACGCCGGCTCGTAGGCCGCGGCCACCGCCTCGGCCGGGCTCGCCCCCCGGGCGGGATCGACGGTGAGGACGCCGACCCGTTCCCGGCCGTCGACCTCGATCCGCGCGTAGCGCATCAGACGTCCAGGACCGTGGTGAAGACCCGCTCCCGGTTGGCCAGGACGGGGATCGCCGAGCCGAGCGCCCACTGCTCGAAGTGCGGGTAGGTGCCGTGGGCCTTGAACGCGGCCTCGTCGTCGTAGACCTCGAAGATCTTGAAGACGGCGGGCTGCTCGGGGTCCTGGTGCACCACGTAGGTCTGGCAGCCGGGCTCGTCGCGGGAGGCGGGGGCGAGGTGCGTGAGCGCCTCGCGGACGACGCCCTCCTTGCCGGGCTGGGCGGTCCAGGTGGCGGAGCAGACGAAGGCCATGGGATGGGTCCTCTTCTCGGGGTCGGGGGTGGTGGGGTCAGAACGGGCCGGCGAGCACGCTCATCGAGGAGTGCATGAGCGCGGCCGGGTCGGCGCCGGGGGTGCTGGGGTCGATCTCCCAGCGGGCCAGCTGCACGGAGTTGGTGACGACCATGGCCGCGCGCTCCTGGCGGCGGTCCATGAACATCGCGAGCACCTTCTCGACGGGGTGGCCGTCGCCCACGAGCTCGGCGAGGACGATGGCGTCCTCGGCGGCCATGGCCGCGCCCTGGGCGAGCATCGGCGGGCAGGCGTGCGCGGCGTCGCCGATGAGCAGCACCCGCCCGCGGTACCAGGGCCCGTCGATGAGCAGCGCCTCCAGCGAGCGGTAGTCGATGGTGCTGCCGGGCATGCTGGCGCGGATCGCCGGCCACAGGCCGCCGTAGCCCTCGGCTCGCTCGGCCATCAGCTCGGGAAGCGGCCGGTCGCCGTAGGACTCCAGCCGGCGGTCCTCGTCGAGGACGTAGGCGTACATCCGGTCGGGGCTGATGGGGGCGTAGCCGACCTTGTAGCGCGGGCCGCCGTAGTACAGCTCGGCGCAGTCCATGCCGGGCTGGCGCGGGCCCTCCATCCGCCAGATCGCCATGCCGATCGGCTCGGGACGGGCGTCGATGCCGATCAGCTCGCGCACCGTGGAGTGCACGCCGTCGGCGCCGACCACCAGGTCGAAGCGGTCGGTCGAGCCGTCGGCGAACGTGACCGCGACGCCGTCGCCGTCGTCGGAGAGGGCCGTGACGCCGGAGCCGAGCCGGACGTCGGTGCCCGAGGCGTGCACGTGCCGGCTGAGCACCTGCTGCAGCAGGAAGCGCATCGAGCCCATCGTGGGCGGCAGGCCCTCGCCGCCCAGTGGCGGCGAGACGATCTCCTGGATCAGGCCGCCGTCGGCCGTGCGCATCCGCAGCCGGTCGAAGGGGGCGCCGGCGGCGAGGACCTCGTCGACGACGCCGACCTCGCGCAGGGCCCGCAGCGCGTTGCCCTGGATGGTGATGCCGTGGCCGATGGCCCGCCACTCCGTCTGCCGCTCGGCGAGGACGACGCCCACCCCGCGCTGCCGGAGAGCCAGGGCGAGCACCGATCCGGCCGTGCCACCGCCGACGACCAGGACGCGGCGAACAGGGTGACCCATGGAGTTCCTCCGGAGGGGACGGACCGAGCGGTGAACCGAGCAGTGGCGCGTGTGCGCCGGCTCACCTTCGGACGACTCGCGCCCGGGTGGAAGCTCGTCTCGGGGATCGCAGGCATGGCCACGGCCGATACCTGCGCGGCGCCGGAGGTCAGGCGGCAGGTCCGAGGAGGTAGGTGCGCGCCATGGCCGACAGCCGGTCCAGCCAGTCCTCGAGGGGCTCGGGCCGCTCGTCGGCGAAGTCCATGCCGAAGGCCACCCGCCAGCCCATCGCGTCGACCGTGGTGCGGACCGCCGCGCGCACCGCCGCACCGGGGTCGGGGTGGGGGTAGTCGGCGGCCCGGGTGAGCAGCAGCGCGCCCACCGCACGGGTGACCGCCGCGGCCGCCTCGGAGCCCTCGGCCCGCACCTGCGGATCGACGGCCGCGCGCAGGATGAACACCTTGAGCAGCGGCGCCTCGCGCAGGTAGTGCTCGCCCAGCTGCCGGACCGCCGTCTCGACCAGCTGCGCCGTCGGCAGCGCCCGCCAGGCGGGGCCGTCGGCGAAGCGGGTCAGCGCGCCGGAGATCCGGGCGAGCTCGCGCTCGTGGACGGCGAGGAAGAGGCCCTCCTTGCCGTCGACGCGGTCGTAGAGGGCGCCCGGCGAGACCGCGGCCCGCCGGCAGACCTCGCTGATCGAGAAGCCCTCGAACCCCTGCTCGGCGAGCAGCCCGGCCGCGGCGTCCAGCGCGCGCTCGATGGTCTGCCGCGCCCGTGCCTGCTGGGGCAGCCGCACCCAGCGGGGCGGCCCGGCGGCGCTCACCGGCACATCGTGCCCGGTCGCGGTCGTCGTCATCGTGCCCCCTTGCCCTCGGGACGGTCGTGACCTAGCTTACGCCAGCAACCGAAAGCCGATTCGGTTTTCTACCACCGACCTCCCCCCTCCGAGGAGTGCCCGTGACCGCGGTCGACGTCCCCGCCTACGCACCCGACCTGTTCAGCGAGGCGGCGATCGCCGACCCGTACCCGCACTACCGGGCGCTGCGCGACCTCGGCCCGGTCGTGCACCTGCCCGGCGCCGGGGTGCACGCCGTCGCCCGCTACCGCGACGTGCGCGCGGTGCTCGCCGACGACGCGACCTTCCGCTCCGGTGCGGGGGTCGGCCTCAACGACGTCGCCAACGAGCTCATCCGCGGCACCACGCTGGCCAGCGACGAGCCGGAGCACGCCCACCTGCGCGCGGTCGTGGCCGGCCGGCTCACCCCGCGGGCGCTGCG
This sequence comes from Blastococcus sp. SYSU D00820, assembly GCF_054050695.1. Taxonomy (NCBI): domain Bacteria; kingdom Bacillati; phylum Actinomycetota; class Actinomycetes; order Geodermatophilales; family Geodermatophilaceae; genus Blastococcus; species Blastococcus sp. SYSU D00820. Next base: position 140,809 of record NZ_JBJGZW010000004.1, on the reverse strand, counting down.
CGACCAGCGCGCGGCGATCGAGGCGAAGGCCGACGCGCTGGTGGCCGGGCTCCTCGGCCGCGACGTCGTCGACGGCGTCGCCGACATCGCGCAGGCGATGCCGATGTCGGTCGTGCCCGACTTCCTCGGCTTCCCCGACGACTGCCGGCACCGGCTGCTGGAGTGGGCCGGCGGGGCCATCGAGGCGATGGGACCGTTCAGCGCCCGCACCCCGGCCGCGGCCGAGCTGGCCGGCGAGCTGGGCGGGTACGCCACCGAGCTGGTGGAGACCCGCGGCCTGCTGCCCGACTCCCTCGGCTCGGACCTGCTGGCCGCGGCCGACCGCGGCGAGGTGGCCGCGGACCGGTGCCCGGCGCTCCTGCTGGACTACTTCGGCCCGTCGCTGGAGACGACGGTGAGCGCGCTGGGCTCCGCCCTGGCGCTGTTCGCCGCCCACCCGGACCAGTGGGACCTGCTGCGCGCCGACCCCTCGCTGGTCGGCGGCGCGTTCAACGAGGTGATCCGGCTGGAGTCGCCGCTGCGGGCGTTCAGCCGGGTCGCCGCCCGGGACGCCGAGATCGACGGCGTGCCGGTGCCCGCCGGCACCCGGGTGGCGGTCTTCTACGCGTCGGCCAACCGCGACGAGCGGCACTGGGGCCCCACCGCCGACTCCTTCGACATCACCCGCGACAACGCCGACCACCTGGCCCTGGGCTACGGCGTGCACGGCTGCGCGGGACAGGGCCTGGCGCGGCTGGAGGTGGGCGCGGTGCTGACCCGGCTGGCCGCCTCGGTAGCCCGGCTGGAACCGGCCGGCGAGCCGGTACGGCAGGTCAACAGCATGCTGCGCGCCCACGCGGCGCTCCCTCTCCACCTGATCACCGCCTGAGCCGGGAGGACCCGACCGTGCACGTCACCGCCGACCGTGACCGCTGCGAGGGCCACGGCCTCTGCGCCGACGTGGCCCCCGAGGTCTACGACCTCGACGACGACGCCGTCGTCGTCCTCCTCCACGAGACCGTGCCGCCGGAGCTCGAGCGCCGGGCCGAGGCCGGCGCCCGGGTCTGCCCGGTGGCCGCCCTGAGAGTGCAGCCGTGAGCCTCCGTCGAGTGGTCGTCGCGGGCGGGTCCATCGCCGCCCTGACCGCGGTAGACACCCTGCGTGCCGAGGGGTTCGACGGCGAGGTGACCGTGCTCGCCGCGGAGGGCCGGCCGCCCTACACGCGGGTGCCGCTGTCGAAGGCGGTGCTCGCCGGCACGGCGCCGGAGGCGGACGTCGTCCTGCCGTTCCCGGGCGACGGGGTGGACCTGCGGCTGCGCACGCCGGCGACCGGGCTGGACCTCGAGGGCCGCACGGTCGCGACGGCGGCGGGGCCGGTGCCCTTCGACGGGCTGGTGCTGGCCACCGGCGCGCGGGCCCGCCGCCTCGGCACCCCCGGCCAGCAGGAGTTCCTGCTCCGGACCGTCGACGACGCCGCCCGGCTGCGTGCCGCGCTGGCCGGCGCCGGCTCGGTGCTCGTCGTCGGCGGCGGCTTCCTCGGCATGGAGATCGCCTCGACCTGCGCGGCGCTCGGCCGGGAGGTGACCGTGGTCGACGCCGTCCCCCCGCTGGACCGGCTGCTGGGCCCGGTCGTCGGCGGCGTCGTGCGCGCGGCGGCCGAGCGGGCCGGCGTCCGGCTGGTGACCGCGCCCGGCGGGGTGCGGCTGCTCGGCGAGCCCGCGGTCTCCGGAGCCGCCCTGGCCGACGGCACCGTGCTGACCGCCGACCTCGTGGTCACCGCCGCCGGCGACGTGCCGGACGTCGAGTGGCTGGCCGGCAGCGGCCTGCCGGTGCGCGGCGGGGCCGTCGTCGACGACCGCTGCCGGGTGGCGCCCGGTGTGGTCGCCGCCGGCGACGTCGCGGTGCACCCCACCGCGGGGCGCCGGCCAACCTGGACGACCGCCGTCGAGCAGGGCCGCGTCGCCGCGCTGGCGCTCCTGCACGGGGACGACGCCCCCGCCCACGTGCCCTCGGGCTACGCCTGGACCGAGCAGTTCGGCCTGGACGTGAAGCTGGTCGGCACGCCGCAGGCCGGGCCGCCCACCCTGCTCGACGGCGACCTCGGCGCCGGCTCGGCCCTGCTGTCCTGGCCCGGCGGCCGGGCGGGCGGCTGTGTCATGGCGGTCGGCCATCCGACCCCGCCCGCGCGGTTGAAGCGCCTGCTCGCCGCGGCGCCCGTCCCGGCCGGGGCGCGGGGCTGAGCGGCTCAGAACGGCTCGGCGAGCGCGTCCAGCGACGCGCGCATGAGCCCGCCCGGATCTGCTCCCGGCGTGTGCGGCGCGATCTCCCAGTGCGCCAGCTGCACCGAGTTGCGCACGACCATGGCCACCCGGTCGGCGCGCCGGGCGGTGAAGCGGTCGAGCACGGTGCCGACCGGAGCCCCCTCGCCGGCCAGCCGGCCGAGGACCACGGCGTCCTCGGCGGCCATGGCGGCCCCCTGGGCCAGCTGCGGCGGGCAGGCGTGGGCGGCGTCGCCGATCAGCAGCACGTGCCCCCGGTGCCAGGGCCCGTCGACGAGCAGCGACTCCAGCGACCGGTAGTCGACGGGACAGCCCTCGGCGAGCGCGGCCCGGATCCGCGGCCACGGTCCGCCGTAGCCGGCGGCCCGCTCGGCCATCACCGCTGCGGCGGGGCGGTCGCCGTAGGCGGCCAGCCGCACGTCGTCGTCCATGAGGTAGGCGTACATCGAGTCGGCGCTGATCGGGCTGTAGCCGGCCTTCGGGCGCGGGCCGCCGTAGTAGACCTCCGAGCAGTCCACCTCCGCCGGCCGCGGACCGGCCATGCGCCAGATGGCCATCCCCACCGGCTGCGGCCGGTCCGGGACGCCGATCAGCTCGCGGACCGTGGAGTGGATCCCGTCCGCGCCGACGACGAGGTCGTACCGGCCGGCCGAGCCGTCGGTGAGGACGACCTCGACGTCGTCGTCGTGCTCGATCACCTCGCGGATGCCGGTGCCCAGGCGCACCTCGGCGCCCGAGGCGTGCACGTGCCGGCTGAGCACCTCCTGCAACCGGTACCGCATCGAGCCCATCGTCGCCGGCCAGGCCGGCCCGCCCAGCGGGGGCGGGACCAGCTCCTGCAGCAGCGCGCCGTCCGCCGTCCGCAGCCGGAGCCGGTCGAAGGGGGCGCCGACGGCGACGACGTCGGCGGCCACGCCGACCGCGTCGAACGCCCGCAGCGCATTGCCCTGGATCGTGATCCCGTGGCCGATGGCCCGCCACTCCTGCTGGCGCTCGGCCAGCACGACCTCCACCCCGGCGCGGCGCAGGGCGAGGGTCAGCACCGAGCCGGCGGTGCCGCCGCCGACGACCAGGACGCGGCGGGCGGGTCGGTCCATCGTTCCTCCAGGGACGGGCGGGGGTATCCGGCCCCACCTTCGGCAGGGGTCGGCCGCCCCGGAAGCAGCGGTTCCCGATGGTCGCCATGGCGGGGAGCGATACCTCCGGACGGGTCCGCCGCTTGTCCCTCCGCCGCGCCGCGGCCCACCATCCCCTCGCCCCTCCCGTCCCCGGAGGGGCGACCGACGAGCGAGCACCCGGGAGGTGCACGGTGACCGAGACCGGCGGCCGGTCGTTCGACCTCAACACCCTGGCGGCCCTCGACGCGCTGCTGCGGGAGCGGAACCTGACCTACGCGGGCGCCACCATCGGCCTGGCCCAGCCGGCGATGAGCACGCTGCTCGGCCGGTTCCGCCGGCACTTCGGGGACGAGCTGCTGGTCCGCACCGGCCGCGACTACCAGCTGACACCGCGGGCGCGGGAGCTGCTGCCGCAGGTCGGGACGGCGCTGCGGCTGCTGCGCGAGACCCTGGGCGTGGAGTCGCTGTTCGACCCCGCCGAGGACCAGCGGGTCTTCCGCATCGCGGCCAGCGACTACGCCGCGACGGTGCTGCACGGTCCGCTGTACCGGCGGCTGCGGGAGCGGGCGCCCCGGGCCGGCCTGGTGTTCACCGACATCGGCGAGGAGCCGCTGCAGACCCTCGAGGACCTGCTCCGCAACGACCTGGTGGTGGCGCCGCTCGGCTTCGGCGTGCCCGGGCAGCACCGGTACCTGTTCCGCGACCGCCTGGTGTGCGTGCTCGACCGGGACAACCCCCGGCTGCGCGACGGCCGGCTGGACCTGGCGGCCTTCCGCGCCCTGCCCTACGCCGGGCCGCAGTGGGGCGGAACCAGCGCGGCCGTGACCGACCGGGTGCTCGACGAGGCCGGTGCCGACCGCCGGTCGATGGCCGCCACCCAGGGATTCCTCCCGCTGTCCTTCCTCGTCGAGGGGACCGACGCGGTGACGGTGCTGCCCGAGCGGCTGGCGCGGCTGCTGGCCTCCGGCGGCCGGCTGCTGGTGCTCGACCCGCCGTTCGCCGTGGCCGACATGTTCGAGGCGATGTACTGGCACCCCACGCGGGCCGACGACCCCGCGCACGGCTGGCTGCGCGGCCTGCTCGCCGAGGTGGCCGACGAGCTCGCCGCCGAGGCGACTCCCGGGCCGGTCACCGGCCCGGCCGGGGACTGACCGCCGTGGGGAGGCCGGCCACCCGCCTGCGCGCCCTCGACGCCAACCTGCTGCACGCCCTCCGCGCGCTGCTGCAGGAGGGCAACGTGACGCGCGCGGCGGAGACGCTGACGGTCAGCCAGCCGATGATGAGCACCGCGCTGGCGCGGCTGCGGGCGCACTTCCAGGACGACCTGCTGCGTCGGGTCGGGCGCGGCTACGAGCTGACGCCGCTCGCGCGCGACCTGCTGCCGCGCGTGCAGGACACCCTCGACGTGCTCGCCGGCGCGCTGCGCCGGGAGCACACCTTCGACCCGCGCACGAGCACCCGCCACTTCACCGTCGTGGCCTCCGACCACGCGCTGGCCATGCTCGTGAAGCGGCTGCTGGCCGAGCTGACCCGGCAGGCACCCGGCGTCACCGTCGACTTCCGGTCCTATCCCACCTCCGCCGCCGACCCGCTCACCGACCTGCTGGTCAACGACCTGCTGATCGGGCCCGTCGACGACCACCTCCCCGGCCGCCGGCGCGTCGTCCTCGAGGACGAGTACGCGGTCGTGGTCGGCGCGGACAACCCGCGGCTGCGGGACGGCCGGCTCACCGTGGAGGACGTGTGCCGGCTGCCGCACGCGGTGGCCGCCCGCGGCGACCTGCCGCCCGGGGCACTGGAGGAACTGGCCGCCACCGCGGGGCTGACGCGGACGGTTACGACCACCGTCGCCGGGCTGCTGGCGCTGCCGTACGTCGTCTCCGGCACCGACCTGTGCGCGGTCCTCCCCCGCCGGCTGGCACGGCGCTGCCCGCCGGCGCTGGGGCTGGTGGTGGCCGACGTCCCCCTGGCGCTGCCCCGGGCGGTGGAGGCCGCGCACTGGCACCCCAGCCGGGCCGCCGACCCCGGGCTGACCTGGCTGCTCGACGTGCTCGCCGAGGTCGCACCCCCGCCGGCGTCCTGACCGGCGCCGGGTATCGCCCCGGCGTATGGCACGGATGCCGAGTCCCGTCTTCCGCCGGCTCCGGCCGCCACCCGAGGGTGAGGGCGCCCACAGCGCGCTGCCGCGCTCCCCCGCCCCGGAGGCCCCGTGACCGACCTGCAGCAGACGACGGACTTCCTGCCCGACGACGTGGCGCACGTGCCCGCCGACGTCCTCGACGCGGCCCTGGCCGAGCTGGCCGCCGCCCTCGGCGCCGACGCCGTGCTCCGCGGCCCGGAGGCGGCGGCGGAGTTCCGCGACCCCTTCCAGCCGGACCAGTGGAAGGTGTTCTGGCCCGGTGCGGTCGTGCAGCCGACCACGCCCGAGCAGGTCCAGGAGGTCGTCCGCATCGCGGTCCGGCACGGCATCCCGCTGTGGAGCCAGGGCCAGGGGCGCAACAACGGGTACGGCGGCGCCGCGCCCCGGGTCTCCGGCGGCATCACGGTCAACTTCCGGAAGATGAACCGCATCCTCGAGCTGGACGAGGAGCTCGGCTACGCCCTCGTCGAGCCCGGCGTGAGCTTCGAGCAGCTGTACGAGGAGATCCGGGCACGCGGCCTGCAGCTCATGGTCTCGGTCCCCGACCTCGGGTGGGGGAGCCTGGCCGGCAACTCGCTCGACTCCGGCCTGACCTACCTGCCCAACGGCAAGGACTTCATGGCGGTCTGCGGCATGGAGGTCGTCACCGGCGACGGGTCGCTGCTGCGCACCAACATGGGCGCGATGACCGGCAACGAGAGCTGGAACCTCTACCGCCGCAGCATGGGTCCCTCGCTGGACCAGCTGTTCATGCAGTCGAACTTCGGCATCGTCACCAAGATCGGGATCTGGCTCTCCCCCGCGTACGAGACCATCCAGATGGTCGACGTCGACGTCTACCGCGAGGACGACCTGGCGCCGATGGTCGACATCCTGCGCCGGCTCCGGCTCGACGGCACCGTCGACGGGGTCCCGTGCATCCTCAACACCCTGCTGATCGCCTCCACGATGGGGCAGCGTTCCCGGTACTCCGACGGGGACCCGTCGCAGCCGCTGTCGGACGCCGCCATCGACGAGATCGCCCAGCGGCTCGACGTCGGCCGCTGGCGCCTGCGGCTCGCGCTCTACGGCGACGAGCCCGTGGTCGAGTACAACTACGGCAAGGTGCGCCGGGCGTTCGAGGCCATCCCCGGCGCGCGGGTCACCGGCACCAGGACGACGCCCGCGGACGGGCCGGACCTGCCCAACCCGTCGCACCGCGTCTACGCCGGCGTGCCCAACCTCGACTGGAAGGACATGGGCGGCTGGTACGGCGGCACCCGCGGCGGCCACATGAGCTTCGCACCGGTCGCGCCGCTCAAGGGCGAGAAGGTGCTGGCGCTGCACCGGTGGATGCGCGGCTTCTTCGAGGCCAGCGGCCTGGACTACACCGCCGACATCATCGTCGGCAACGCCCGCAGCGTCTGCCACGTCACCGGCGTCACGTTCGACTACGACGACCTCGAGGCGACCGAGAAGGCCTACCGCACCCTGCAGGAGCTGGTCCGTGAGGCCGGCACGCGGGGGTTCGGCGAGTACCGGGCCCACCTGCACTACATGGACCTCGCCCAGGAGCAGTACGACTTCGGCGACCACGCATACCTGCGCTTCGTCGAGAAGATCAAGGACGCCGTCGACCCGGCCGGCATCTTCTCGCCCGGCAAGCAGGGCATCTGGCCACGGCACCTGCGGGAGGGGCGGCGGTGACCGCCGGCCCGCTGGCGGGCAAGGTCGCGCTGATCAGCGGCACCGGGGGCGGCATGGGCCGCGCCGCCGCGCTGGAGTTCGCCGCCCAGGGCGCGGCGGTGGCCGGCTGCGACCTCGACGCGGCCGCCGCCGAGGAGACCGTCGCGCTGGTCCGCGCCGCCGGCGGCACGATGACCTCCCTGGCGCCGGTCGACCTGGCGACCGAGGAGGGCGCCGCCCGATGGGTCGCGCACGCCGTCGACGCCCACGGCGGGGTGGACGTGCTCTACAACAACGCCTCGGTCGCCCGGGTCGGTCCGTGGGACGAGATGACGTACGAGAAGTGGCGCTTCTCGATGACCTACGAGCTCGACATCGTCTACCTGTCCACCAAGGCGGCCTGGCCGCACCTGGTGGCCCGGGGCGGCGGCGTGGTGATCAACGTCGCCTCGGTCGCGGCCGTGCGCGGCGCCCGCTTCGTGCACCAGCACGCGCACGGTGCGGCGAAGGGCGGCGTCCTCGCCTTCACCAAGCAGCTCGTCGTCTCCGGCGCACCGCACGGCATCCGCGCCGTCTCGGTCAGCCCCGGGCTGATCGTCACCCCGGCGACCGCGCCGGTCCTCGAGTCGCTCGACGAGGCCGGGCAGGAGCGGCTGCACGGCGCGATCCCGACCGGGCGGCTGGGCCGCCCGGAGGACGTCGCCGCAGTGGCGGCCTTCCTGGCCTCCGACGCCGCGGCCTACGTCAACGGCGCCGACGTCGCCGTCGACGGCGGCGTCACCGCCGTCGGCTGACCGGCGCCCTTTCCCCCTACCCGAAGGAGGCCCCCGTGGCCGAGTACACCCGCACCGAGGCCCGCGCCTGGGCCCGCGAGCGCCTCGTCGGCGCCGTCAACTGCACGATCCCCTCGTTCACCGGCGACCTGCGCGGCATCAACGAGGCGGCCATCCGGCACGACACCCGGCTGGCCATCGAGCACGGCTTCCTCGGCACCCTCGGGGTGTCCGAGGTCAACATCACCCTGCCCGAGTACCTGGAGTTCCTCCGGATCATCCGCGACGAGGCCGGCGACCGGCTGGTGCTGGTGCACCACGGCAGCTGGAGCACCCTCGAGCAGAACATCGAGGCGGTACAGGGCGCCGAGGCGGCGGGCGCGGAGCTGGTGCTGCTCTCCTACCCGCCGAACTTCTACCCGGAGTCGGAGGAGGAGATCTACGCCTACACCAAGGCCGTCTGCGACGCGACGGGCCTGGCGGTCATCCTCTTCCCGATGTTCCTGTGGGGCTTCAGCCCCCGCGTGCACCCTGCCGACATCCCCACCCGGCTGATCCGCCGGCTGATCGACGACTGCCCGAACATCGCCGTCATCAAGGCCGAGGGCGGCTTCCCCAGCATCATGAGCGTCATCGAGTGCCACCGCCTCTTCGGTGAGGAGGTGGTCATCTCGATGCCGATCGAGGGCGAGCTCATCCCCCTGTCGCAGGTCATGCCGCTGCAGCTGTCGGCGACCAGCGACCACGAGTACTACGGGCCGATGATCCCGCGGGTCATGGCGCACCTGCGCAAGGGCGAGTACGACGCCGCGACCGAGATCTACTGGCAGCTGCACCCGGCCCGCAAGACCAAGGGCGCGCTGGCCGCGACGCTCAACGGCGGCGCCTTCATCAACCGGCAGGCGTGGAAGTTCCAGGGCTGGCTGCAGGGCTACAACGGCGGCCCGCTGCGCCAGCCGACCCAGCGCATCCACGACGCGCAGATGTACGCCCTGCGCAAGGGCCTGATCGACGCGGGGCTGGAGCCGAGCATGGACCCGTTCCGGGAGTTCTTCATCGGGCGGAACCCCGCGTGACGCTCTTCCTGACCGACGCCGACGTCGTGCGGTCGTTCACCTGGACGACGGCGGTCGACGCTCTGCGCGCCGCCTACGGCACCGACGTGGGCCCGCAGCGCTTCCCCGCGCGGACGATGGCCCGCGGCCGCGGCACCTGGCTGCGCACGCTGGCCGGCGTCGCCGAGGACACCGGCCTCATGGGCGCCAAGCTCATCGCGGCCTCGCCGCGCAACGGCGTGGTGTCCTACCTGGTGCCGCTGTTCGACGAGGAGACCGCCGAGCTGGTCGCCCTCCTCGACGGGCACTCGATCACCGGGTTCCGCACCGCGGCCACGACGGCGCTGGCCGCCGACCTGCTGGCACCCCCGGGGCCGGTGTCGCTGGCGGTGATCGGCTCGGGCTTCGAGGCCCGCAACCACCTGCGCGCCCTGGCCGCGGTCCGCGAGGTGACCGGCGTGCGGGTCTTCAGCCCCAACCCCGACAGCCGCGCCCGCTTCGCCGCCGACCTCGCCGGGACGGCGGGCACCATCGAGCCGGCCGGCTCCGCGGCCGAGGCCGTCGCGGGCAGCTCCGTCGTCCTCTGCGCCGCGCGGTCGCGCGACGAGAGCCCCACGCTGACCGCCGAGTGGCTGGCTCCGGGGGCCACCGTGCTGTCGATCGGCTCCACGCTGCCCGAGCAGCGGGAGGTCGACACGAGCGTCCTGGCCGCCGCCGACCTCGTCGTCGCCGACATGGTCGAGGAGGTGCTGCACGACACCGGCGACCTCCTGGCCGCCACCGGCGCCGGCGTGGACGTCTCCGGGCGGACCGTGGCCCTCGCCGACGTCGTCAGCGACCGCGTCCCCGGGCGGACCGACCCCGGGCAGACCGTCGTCTACAAGTCCGTCGGCGCCGCCGTCCAGGACATCGCGGTCGCCGCGACCTGCGTGCGCAACGCCCGCGAGCTGGGCCTCGGCACGCCGCTGCCCGCCACCGTCACCCCGATCCGGAAGTGAGGAACCCCGTGACCGCGCCCACCGGCCCGTCTCCCGCCGACGTGCTCACCGACCCCGGCCTGTTCCGCTGCGCCGCCTACGTCGACGGCGCCTGGATCGGCACCGGCGACTCGGGCACGTGGACGGTGTCCGACCCGGGCACCGGGGACGCGCTGGCCGAGCTGCCGCTGCTGAGCCGGGAGCAGACGGCGGCAGCCATCGCCGCGGCCGACCGCGCGCGGGCCGGGTGGCGGGCCCGCTCGGGCAAGGAGCGCTCGGTCGTGCTGCGCCGGTGGTTCGACCTGATCACCGCGCACGCCGAGGACCTCGCCAGGATCGTCGTGCTGGAGGAGGGCAAGCCGCTGGCCGAGGCCCGTGGCGAGGTGGCCTACGCCGCGTCGTTCGTGGAGTGGTTCGCCGAGGAGGCCAAGCGCGTGCGCGGCGACGTCTTCGACGCCCCCGAGGCGTCCCGCCGGGTGCTGGTGCTCAAGGAGCCGGTGGGTGTCTGCGTCGCCATCACGCCGTGGAACTTCCCGGCGGCGATGATCACCCGCAAGGCCGGCCCGGCGCTGGCCGCCGGCTGCACCATGGTGGTCAAGCCCGCCGAGCAGACGCCGCTCACCGCCCTCGCGCTGGCCGAGCTGGCCGACCGGGCGGGCGTGCCGGCCGGCGTCCTCAACGTCGTGCTCGGCGACCCCCGCGAGATCGGGCCCGAGCTGACCGGCAACCCGCTGGTGCGCAAGGTCAGCTTCACCGGCTCGACCGAGGTCGGCCGGCTGCTGCTCGCCCAGTCCGCGGCGACGGTCAAGCGCACCTCCATGGAGCTCGGTGGCAACGCCCCGGTGCTGGTGTTCGACGACGCCGACGTCGAGGAGGCCGTCGCCGGCGTGATCGCCACCAAGTACCGGAACACCGGGCAGGCCTGCATCAGCGCCAACCGGGTGTACGTGCAGGACGGCATCCACGACCGGTTCGCCGCCCGGCTGGCCGAGCGGGTGCGCGAGCTGCGCACCGGCACCGGCTTCGAGGACGGCGTGCAGCTGGGCCCGCTGATCGACGCCGCGGCCGTGGCCAAGGTCGAGGAGCACGTCGCCGACGCCACCGCCGGCGGCGCCCGCGTGCTGGCCGGCGGCCGGCGGCACGCGCGCGGCGGGCTGTTCTACGAGGCCACCGTGCTCGCCGACGTCGCGCCCGGGATGCTCGTCACCCGCGAGGAGACCTTCGGCCCGGTGACCCCGCTGATCCGCTTCCGCGACGAGGCCGAGGCGATCGGCTGGGCCAACGACACCGAGTTCGGCCTGGCCGCCTACCTCTTCACCCGGGACGCCGCGCGCACGTGGCGGGTGGCCGCGGCGCTGGAGGCCGGGATGGTCGGCATCAACACCGGGCTGATCAGCAACGAGATCGCCCCGTTCGGCGGCGTGAAGCAGTCGGGCCTGGGCCGGGAGGGCTCGGTGTACGGCATCGACGAGTACCTGGAGACCAAGTACCTGGCGTGGGAGGGCGCCGGCTCCTGAGGCCGGCGCGGCCGGGCGCCGGGCTCATGCGCGCCCGGCGCCCGGATCGGCCGCCTCGGCCACCCGCGCGACCGCCTCCGGCCCGATCAGCGCCGCGAGCGCCGGGTCGAAGGCGCCGTCGACGAGCACGAACGCCATGCGGGCGACGGCGTCGGAGCGGTTGGCCCAGGCGTGGTCGGTGCCGCGCTGGACGACGACGTCGCCGGCCCGCAGCAGCACCTCGGCGCCGTCGTCGAGGACCAGCCAGATCTCGCCCTCGAGCACGATGCCGTAGTCGACGGTCTCCGTGCGGTGCACCGGCGACTGCAGCCCCTGCGGCGTGAGGTGGCCCGGGCGGAACTCGTTGATCCGGATGACCGTGCCCGACGGCGTCGGCGGCACCCGCAGCGGCCGCTCGGTGGGCTCGGGCTCGGCGGCGGTCACCGGCGCCGGCATCGCCGTGGTGTTCCAGACCTCCACGAAGGAGACGCCGGCCTGCGGGATCTCGCGGCGCACCGGCGGCGGGCCGTCGGAGAGCACCACCGACCGGCCCCGGTCGTCGTGGCCGGTGACCACCCGGCGCGGCGTCCAGCTCACGCGCCCTCCCCGAGGACCGGCGCCAGGTGGGCACGCAGCCGGCCGCCGATGGCGTCGTCCGTGACCACCCAGAACCGGTCCTCGCGCACGGCCGCGACCGCGGCCTCGGCGACCTCCTCGGGCGAGCGGGCGTCGTCCATCCGGGCCAGGAACGCCTCGCGCAGCTGCGGATGCCCGGGCTGGAGGAACTCCTCCGGTGCCTCCCCCAGCCGCCCGGGCCAGGTGCGCCCGGAGTCGTTCATCCGGGTGCGCGTGAACCCCGGCGCGAGCAGCGTGACGCCGACCGGCGAGCCGGCCAGCCGCAGGTCCTCGCACAGCGACTCGGCCACCCCGATGACCGCGTGCTTGGTCGCCGAGTAGGGCGCCATGCCCGGCGAGCCGATCAGCCCGCCCATGGAGGAGGTGATCAGCACGTGCCCCTCCCCCTGCGCCACCAGGCCGGGGACGAAGGCGCGGACGCCGTGCACCACGCCCCAGAGGTTGACGTCGACCACCCAGCGCCACGCCGACTCCGGCAGCTCCCAGGCGACGCCGCCGGCGGAGACCCCCGCGTTGAGGCAGACCAGGTGGGCGGCGCCGAACGTGGTGACCGCGGTCTCGGCGAGCGCGGCCACCTGGCCGGCGTCGGAGACGTCGGTCGGCACGCCGATCGCCTCGGCCCCGCCCGCCTGCAAGCCGGCGACCGCGGCGTCCAGCAGCCCGGCCTCGACGTCGGCGAGGACCAGCCGCATGCCCTCGGCGGCCAGCGTGCGGGCGAGCGCGAGGCCGATCCCGCTGGCGCCGCCGGTGACGACCGCCGTCCGTCCGGCGAGGTCCCGCACGGTCAGGTCGTCCGGACGCCGCGGCTGCGGCCCAGGTAGTGCGACAGCCCGACCGCCACCAGCAGCGCCGCGCCGTTGAAGACGGGGCTGGCCCAGGCGCTCGCCCCCGACAGCGTCAGGCCGCTCACCGACACCGACACGAAGAGGACGCCGATGATCGTGCCGACCACGTTGAAAAAGCCCGGCCGCACCGAGGTGGCGCCCAGGAACGCGGCCGCCAGGGCCGGGAACAGCAGCCCGGTGCCGTTGTCGGCCGTGGCCGAGCCCGCACGGGCCAGAGCCATCACACCGACGACGCCGGCGAGCCCACCGGCGATCACGAAGGTGGTCCACGACGAGCGCTGCACCCGGATGCCGACCAGCGCGGCCGACCGGGGGTTGGCGCCGATGGCGTACAGCCCGCGCCCGAAGGGCGTCTGCGCCAGCAGGTACCACAGGACCAGAGCGGCGACCGCGACGACGTAGACGACCTGCGGCAGGCCGAAGAGCGTCTGCGAGCCGAACTGGGCCAGCCGCGGGTCGAGGCCCGTGAGGATGGTCTGGCCGCCGGTGTACCACTGGATGAGCCCGCCCAGCAGCGTCGCCATGCCCAGCGTGGTGACGAAGGAGTTCAGCCCGAGCTTGGTCACGAGGAGGCCGTTGATCAGGCCGACGACGACACCCAGCCCGATGCCGGCCGCCATCGCCAGGCCCAGCGGCAGGTCGTGGAAGCTCATCAGCCCGGCGGTGAGCACCGTCGAGGCGGCGGCGATCGCCCCGAGCGAGAAGTCGAAGTAGCCGCAGACCAGCGGCAGGATCACCGCCAGTGCCAGCAGGGCGACGGTGGACTGGTTGCCCAGCAGCACGCTCATGTTGGCCGAGGTGGCGAAGTTGTCGGCGCTCCCCGGGTACAGCGAGAAGAAGGCGGCGACCGCGATCAGGAGCACGAGCAGGGCGTGCCGCTCGGCCAGGCCGCGGAAGCGGCCGCGGCGGGCCACCGGCGCGCCGGTCCGGTCGTCGGGCCGGGGCTCACCGGGCGCCGTCGTCGAGAGGGGCGGGGTGTCGGTGACGCTCATCGCGGTGCTCCGGTGGGGTGCTCGGCCGTGCTCTGGGTGAGGGCGGTCAGGTGGTCGGGGGTCAACTGGGCGCCGGAGGCGTGGGCGGCCACCCGGCCGTCCTGCAGGACGACCACGCGGTCGCAGAGGCTGCACAGCTCCAGCAGGTCGGAGGAGGCCACCAGCACCGCGGTGCCGCCGGCCGCGGCCTCGCGGACGGTCGCGTAGATCTCCGCGCGGCTCATCACGTCCACCCCCTGGGTGGGCTCGTCCAGCAGCAGGAGGGTCGGGTCGCGCTGCAGCCAGCGGGCCAGGATGGCCTTCTGCTGGTTGCCCCCGGACAGCGAGGTGAACGGTGCCTCCGGCGAAGCGGTGCGCACGCCGTGCCGGGTGATGAGCGCCGCGGCGTCGGCGCGCTCGGCGCGGCCGGACAGGCCCCACGGGCGCCAGTACTTGCGCCGGACGGTGACCGAGATGTTCTCCCGGACGGTGAGCTCGGCGAAGGCCGCCTCGCCGCCGCGGTCCTCGGGCACGAGCGCCACCCCGGCGTCCATCCGCGCGCGGGTGTCGCCGCGCTCGTGCAGCCGGCCGTCCCGGTCGCGCACGGCGACCCGGCCGGCGACGGGCGGGTGCTCGCCGAAGACGGTGCGCAGCAGCGAGCTGCGGCCCGACCCGACCAGCCCGGCCACGCCGACGATCTCACCGCGGCGCAGCTCGAGGTCCACCCCGCGCAGCGGCCCGCCGTGCAGGCCCTCCACCGCCAGGACGACGTCGGCGTCACTGGTTCCGGCGGCCTGTGGCGGCAGCTCGGTGCCCGCGTCGGCGGCCGGCTGCGCGGACTCGTCGAGGGCGCCGGTCACCGTGTGCTCGGCGATGTCGCGGGCCAGGGTGGCACCGGTCATGTGGCCGACCAGCTCCCGCTCGGTGGGCCGGGACCCGACGATCGCGGCGACGGTCCGGCCGTCGCGGAAGACGGTGAAGTCGTCGCAGACGCTGAGCACCTCGGGCATGCGGTGGCTGACCATCATCACGGTCTGCCCCTTGTCCGCCCGGCGGCGGACGGCCTCGAGCAGCACCTGCGACTCGTGCTGCGGCAGCGTCGCCGTGGGCTCGTCGAGCACCAGGATGAGCCGCTGGTCGCCCTCCTGGTCCTGCAGCGCGCGGCAGATGGCGACCAGGGTCCGCTGCGCCGGGCGCAGGGCACCCACCGGCGTGCGGGGCCCCGCCTCGATCTCGTAGGCCTCGAGCAGCTCGGCGACCCGGCGGTGCAGGGCGGCCCAGCGCACCTTGCCCGCCGGCCCGGTGGGATAGCCGGCGTCGAAGGCGAAGTTCTCGGCCACCGAGAGCTGGGGGAACAGCCCGAGGTCCTGGTGGACGAAGCGCAGTCCCGCCTCGCGGCCGGCGCGCGGGTCGTAGTCGGCGACGTCCCAGCTGCGGCCGGCGACCTCGATGCGCCCGGCGTCGCCGCGGTGGACCCCGGCGAGGACCTTGATCGAGGTGCTCTTGCCGCAGCCGTTGCCGCCCACCAGCGCGTGCACGGTCCCGTGCCGCAGGGCCAGGTCGGCCCCGTCGAGGGCGAGGGTGGCGCCGAAGCGCTTGGTCAGGCCACGGATGCGGAGGACGACGTCCTCGGGGCCGGCGGTGGCCCCCGCCGCGGTCGCGCCGTGCGCGAGCGGGTCGGTGCTGATGGCGGTCACGTCTCCTCGTTCCATGTCCGGTGCGGGCCCCGTGTACTGGCCTGCCGGTGGCCGCCCCGCATCCGCGGCCACGGCCACCGGCAGGGTCGGTCAGACGCCCCAGGCCTCCGTGTACGCGGCCTCGAAGTCGACGCCGCCGGTGAACGGCTCGCCCTCGGCGGGGAGGTTGTTCTCGGCGTCCACCACCTGGAGGCCGTCACCCTGCGCGGGGATCTCCTCGCCGTTGAGCGCGCGGATCGCGGTGTCGACCGACCCCCAGGCACCCCACTCGATCGGGTAGCCGACGATCGCGTCCTGGCCCGCGTCGCTGCGGATCAGGTCGAAGTTGGCGCTGGTCCCGAGGCCGGTGATGACGTTGAGGTCCGCCGAGCGGCCCGACGAGACGACGGCCTGGGCCAGGCCGGCCGGCATCGCTCCGCCGATGGGGATGAACACCGAGTTGGCGTCCGGGCTCTCCAGCAGGGCGGTCGAGAACTTCTGCGGCAGCGATCCGGTGACCATGTCGTTGTTCGAGAACTCGAGGGTGGTGACGATCTCGCAGCCCTCGCAGGTGGCCATCTCGTCCTCGAAGCCCTGCGCCAGCCAGGGCCCCCACAGCGGGTCGGTGAAGACCAGGTGCACCACCTTCGCCTGACCGTCGGTCTGGCCGATCAGCCAGTCCGCGGCCAGCTTGCCCTGGAGGTTGAACAGCTGCTCGACGCTCAGCCCCTCCAGCTGGATGCGCTCGCTGGCCCACAGCTTGGGCCCGCCCACGGCGTCGCAGTCGGCGCCGCCGCCGCCCACGACGGTCACGCCGGCGTCCTTGGCCTCCTGGAACGGCTGCTGGATCGAGGCGCAGTCGATGCCGATGGGGATGATGACGTCGGCGTTCGCGCTGACCGCCTGGCGCACGCAGGTGCCCCAGCCGCCCGGGTTCAGCTGGCCGTCGCAGACGTTGACCGTCCAGCCGACGGCCTCCCCGGCCTCCTTGGCCGCGGCGACCGGCGCCGCGCAGCTGGGCACCTGCTCGCCGCAGGAGACGACCCAGAGGTCCACGTCCTGCGGAGGAGTCGTGGGGGTCGTGGGGGGCTCGCCGAGCTGGCCCTCGTAGGCGGTGGCCAGGGCCTCCTGCGCCGGACCGGACTGGGCCCCGCCGGAGCCGGACGAGGAGGAGCCGGAGTCCGAGGAGACCTCCGACGGCGAGCTGCAGGCAGTCAGGACGACGGCGGCGACGAGCGCCAGGGCGGCACCGATGCCGGACCGGCGCGGGGACTTCGACATGCGACCTCTTTCTCGGACGCGGAGGACGGCGTACCGCCGGGGTGGCGGGGCCGGTGTGACACGGGTCTCGCGATGTGGCTGACATGCAACCGGCCGTGCAGATCGAGCGGAAATCACGATCGACGATGGGATGCATGGACGGCGGCTATGCCGCCGCCCTGCTCACCGCTCCCAGTGGTTGGCGTTCCGCGGGTCCGGGCCGCTGGCCAGCCAGCCGGTGAACAGCCGGTCGGGGTCGCGCTCGGCGCGGATCCGCAGCAGCCGGTCGTACTGCTCGTCGCCGAGCACGCGGACCTCCCGCACGGCCAGGTCGGAGTCCCCGAGGTACTGCCCGGCGGTGACCGGCTGCAGCTCCGCCATCCGGGCGGCCAGCCACTCGAGGTGGGCGTCGTCGTCGGCGGCGTCCTCGTAGACCAGGTACGTGGCGGTGTAGACCTCGCTCTGCATCGAGAACGCCATGTCCGGCAGCTCGCGCAGCGGCGCCATGCTGAACCAGATGACGAAGCTCTTCGGGCTCGGCAGCTCGGTGAACGTCCGCCGGATCGCCGGCACGACCTCCTCGGCGGGCCCGGTCAGCCAGGCGTTGTCGACCCGGTAGCGGTGGCCCTCGGGGTTGGCCTCGACCTGCCGGGCACGGTGGCCCTCCAGGCCGTCCTGCTCCTCGACCACGCGCACGTACGCGCGGTCGGCGACCGGGCAGGTCCACAGCGGCGCCAGCGCCTCGTCGGCGGCCGCCCGGCTGTCGACCATCGCCAGCCCGGTGACCGCCAGCAGGTGGCCGCCGGCGTGCCCGGGCACCGGGTCCCGCGGGGTCATCGACACCGCCACGATCTCCACGTCCGGCGAGACGCTGCCGTGCACACCGTGCAGCCAGGTCATGACCTCGTCGAACAGCTCCAGCGGATACAGCTCGACGGACTCCACCACCACCGGCGGCATCGGCCGGGTGGCGAGATGGAAGGCGACGACGATCCCCGGAAAGCCCGGTCCGGCGCCGCGCGCGGCCCAGTACAGGTCGCTGTTGCGCGTCGCGTCGGCGCGGACCAGCTCGCCGTCGGCGGTGACCACGTCGACGGCCACCACGCTCTCGGCGGCCCAACCCCAGCCGCGGGCGTTGTAGCCCTGGCCGCCCTGCAGGAGGAACCCGCCGATGCCCACCGTCGGGCAGTGGCCGCCCCCGAAGAAGCGGCCGCGGGCGGCGAGGAAGGGCCCGAGCTCGGAGCCGCCCTTGACCGCCGGCTGGGCGACGGCGATGCCCGTCGCCTCGTCGTGGGACATGTCCCGCAGCGCGCCCAGGTCGATCAGCAGTGCCCGGTCGCGCACGCTCCACACCGCCCAGCTGTGCCCGCCGGAGCGCACCGAGACCTGCCACCCGCGCTCGCGGGCCAGGCGGACGCCGGCGACGACGTCGGCGACGCTGCCCGCCTCGAGCACGGCGGCCGGCTGGCGGTCCGGACGGCGGGCGTTGAACACCCGCCCGACGCGGGCCTCCTCCCATCCCGGGTCGCCGGGCTCGACGAGCCTGCCGTCGAAACGGGTGCCGACCTCGGTCATGGGCCCTCCTGGGGTGCGCTGCGGCGCCCCGGTGCGGACGCCGTCGTCCGCGCGGACGCTAGTGACGCCCCTCACCGGCCCGGAAATGCCGACGGGCCATGCCTGGCATGGCCGGCCGGTATGCGATTCAGGGCTGCCAGGGCCGCCCGGAGGGCGTGACCACCAGCTCGTAGCTGGCCGCCCGCGGGTCCTGACCGGCCAGGTAGACCACCGCGTCGGCGACGGCGGCCTGGTCGGCACTGGCCTCGAGGGGGATGCCCTCCAGCCACCGCCGCTCGTCGGTACCTGGGCTGTCCAGCGGGGCGTCGACGACGAGCAGGCACACCCGGATGCCCTCGGGGCGCAGCTCCTGGGCGGTGGCGTGGGCCATCGCCCGCAGCCCCGCGTGCGCGGCGGCCCACAGCCCCGCGCCGGCGGCCGGGCGGCGCGCCGAGCCGTTGGTGATCTGCACGAGCACCCCGCCGTCGCCGTCGGCCTGCAGCGCGCGGGCACCCTCGCGCAGGAAGGCGAAGCCGGCCTCCAGCACCGGCACCGTCCACCACCGCAGGGCATCGGCCCGGGTCTCGGCCACCACGCCGCCGTGGAAGGGCTCCCCCGGCCGCGGGCGGGCCAGGCTGACCGCGTTGACCACCACGGTGAGGTCGCCGAGGTCGGCCCGCGCCCGGCGCAGCACCGTCGCCAGGGCCTCCGAGTCGCGCACGTCGGCGGTGTAGGCCAGGGCGCCGCGGGCGCGGGTCTCCTCCGCGGTCCGCTCGGTGAGCGACACCCCGGCCGCCGACCAGCCGGCGGCCAGGAAGCGGTCGAGCACCGCGCCACCGAGGTTGCGGCCGCCGAGGACGACGACAGCGGGCACGGGCACCTCCGGCGAGGGGGACGGGAGTGCCGGGGACGCTACGTCCGCCCGGCGCCGTCCGGCAGGCCCGATCCCGGGATGGCTGCCATGGCCTGCGGAGCCGTCCCGGACACGGCGGCCACCGGGTCGTCGAGAGCCAGCTCCTCCACGACCTCGTCGAGCAGGCCGACCAGCCACCGGTGCCCGGCGTCGCCGGCCCGGGAGGGGTGCCACCACGCGGCCTCGAGCATGTCGACCAGGCCGAACGGCGGCTCGACGACGCGGACCCGGCCCTCGGAGGAGAAGCGGCGGGCCAGCCGCTCGGGCACGATCGCCACCGCGTCGGTGCCACCGACGGCGAACAGCAGCGGCAGGAAGCCCAGCGCGCGCAGCGCGACCCGGCGGACGACGCCGTGCTGGCTGAGCACCCGGTCGACGGGCGTGACCGTCGGTGCCCGGAATCCGGTCACCGCGTGCGGCATGGCGCACAGCGCCTCCAGGTCCAGCGCGCCGTCGCGCAGGTACGGGTTCCGGGCGTCGACCACGCACACCAGCCGGTCGTGGAAGAGCAGCCGGTGGTCCCCCTGGAACCCGTAGCCGAGGGGGCCCACCACCAGGTCGTGGCGCAACAGCGCCTGGGGCGCGAAGGTGAGGTCGCCGACGATGGCGGTGAGGTCGGTGAACCCCAGCCGGACCGACGGCGCCCGCTCGCGGACCCGGCGCCGCAGCGGCTCGACCAGCACGCTGAGCACGTAGTCGCTGCACGCGACGGTGAACAGCCGGTCGCTCGTGGCCGGGTCGAACACCTCGTGCACCCGCAGCGCCTCGCGCAGCCGCCGGACCGCCTCCTGGACGTGCGGCAGCAGGTCCCGCGCCAGCGGGGTCAGCTCGTACTCGCGCCCGGTGCGCACCAGCAGCTCGTCGTCGAAGTGCCGCCGGTAGCGGCCGAGCACTCCGCTCATCGCCGGCTGCGCCATGCCGACCTTGGCCCCGGCATAGGTGAGGTTGCCCTCTTCCAGCAGGGCCTCGAGCGCCACCAAGGTGTTGAGGTCGAGCGCGCCCAGGTCCACGGTGCTCCTCAGGGGTGGCCACGACTGCC
The DNA here is from genome assembly GCF_054050695.1 of Blastococcus sp. SYSU D00820. Taxonomy (NCBI): domain Bacteria; kingdom Bacillati; phylum Actinomycetota; class Actinomycetes; order Geodermatophilales; family Geodermatophilaceae; genus Blastococcus; species Blastococcus sp. SYSU D00820. Next base: position 120,433 of record NZ_JBJGZW010000004.1, on the reverse strand, counting down.
GGGGCACCGCCGCCCCGACGCGGCCGGACCCTATCCTCTGCGGAGCCCGGACCCGGGGCACGTCAGCGACGGAGGTGGGCGGTGGCCGGCGCGCGCGGTGTCGACTTCAACCTCCTCGTGGCGCTCCGGGCGCTGCTCGAGGAGCGCAACGTGACCCGCGCCGGCGCGGTGGTGAACATGAGCCAGCCGGCGATGAGCGCCGCCCTGGCCCGGCTGCGCGCACACTACGGCGACGACCTGCTGGTGCGCAGCGGCCGCACGTACGACCTCACCCCGCTGGCCGCCGAGCTGCTGCCGGAGGTCACCGCCGCCCTCGGCGCGGTCGCCGCCGCGCTCGACCCGTGGGCCGGATTCGATCCGGCCAGCACCACCCGGCGGTTCACCGTCACCGGCTCGGACTACGCGCTGGCCGTCGTCGTCGAGCCGCTGCTGGCCGCCCTCGGGCGCCAGGCGCCGGGCGTGACCGTGGACTTCGACGCGCTGCCGCCGCCGGGCACCGACCTCACCACGCACCTCATGCGCCGCGACCTCATCATCGGCGCGCTCGGCCACGGCATCCCCGGCCGGCGGCAGGTGGTCTTCTCCGACCGCTTCGTGTGCGTGGTCGCCAGCGGCAACCCGCGGGTGCGGGGTGGCCGGCTCGACCTCGACGACCTCGCCGCGCTGCCGCACGCCACGGCGACCTTCGGCAGCGGGACGGCGGTCACGCCGGCCGACGAGCTGCTCGCCGAGACCGGCGTCCAGCGGCGGATCGAGGTGACCGTCGAGGGGCTGCTGGCGCTGCCGTTCGCCGTCGCCGGCACCGACCTGTGCGCCTTCGTGCCCGAGCGGCTGCTGCAGCGCTGCCCGCGCAGCCTGGACCTGCAGACCGTCCAGGTGCCGATGGACGACCCGGAGCTGGTCGAGGCCGCGCACTGGCACCCGACGCGGCACGCCGACCCGAGCATCCGGTGGCTGCGCGACGTCCTCACCGAGGTGTCCGCGGCGCTGGCCGCGCCCCGCCGGGGCTGACCGTCAGCGGCCCGGCGCATGCCTGGTATGGCGACGACGCATTTCCCGGCCGGTCGGACGGTTCCTACCGTCGCAGACGCCGGAGGACGCGCAGGTTCCCCGCCCCGGCGTCCCCGTACCGAGGAGTGCCATGACCGCCCCCCTGATCACGCACCTGCGGCACGTCGACCTGGCGGTGCCGGACTACGACACCCAGCTGGCCTTCTACACCGGCCACTGGGGCCTGACCCCCGTCGCCGACGACACCGGCATCGCCTTCCTCGCCGCCGAGGGCTCCCCCGAGCAGTACGTCGTCCGGCTCCGCCGCGGCGACAAGCGCATGGACCTGGTCGCCTTCGGCGCGGCCAGCGCCGCCGGCGTCGACGCCCTCGCCGAGCAGCTGGTGGCCGACGGCGTCCAGCTCGTCCGCGAGCCGGGGACGCTGGACACCCCGGGCGGGGGCTACGGCGTCCGGTTCTTCGACGTCGACGGCCGCGTCGTGGAGGTCTCCAGCGACGTGGCGCTGCGGTCGCACCGGAAGATCGAGGAGCGGGAGGACATCCCGGTCAAGCTCTCGCACTGCGTGGTGAACTCGCCCGACCCGACCCGCCTGCGCGACTGGTACGCCCGGCACCTGGGCTTCCGCCTGTCCGACACGCTGCACTCGCAGCACATGGGCGACCTCATGTACTTCATGCGCTGCAACGACTTCCACCACAGCTTCGCGATCGCCCGCGGGCCGCACGCCTCGCTGCACCACGCCTCGTTCGAGCTGCGCGGCGTCGAGGAGTACATGCGCGGCACCGGCCGGCTGCTGCGCGCCGGAACCCGCATGGTGTGGGGCCCGGGCCGGCACCTGGCCGGGGACAACACGTTCTCCTACTTCCACGACCCGCACGGCAACACCGTCGAGTACACGACCGCGCTGGCCGTCATCGACGAGGACACCTGGCACCCGGGCATCCACGACGCGAGCGACCCGCTGACGCAGGACCAGTGGGGCACCGCCGACCCGATGAGCGAGTCGGTGGCGAGCACGTCGTTCAACGACCCCGACGTGCTGTTCACCCCGCCGCCGGTCTGAGCCGGCACCACGGAGGCCGGCACCCCTGCGGGGGTGCCGGCCTCCGGTGCGTCCGGGGGGCTCAGCCGACGGCCGCGGTGCCGCCGTCCACCGGCAGGTTGACCCCGGTGACGTAGCCGGCGTCGTCGGAGGCCAGCCACAGCGCGGCGTGCGCGATGTCCTCGGGCCGGCCGGCGCGGCCGAGCGGGATGCGGGCCCGCGCGAAGTCGAACGGGCTGTCGGGGTCGGTGAACAGGTGCTCGGTGGCCGGCGTGCGGGTCAGCGCCGGGCTGACCGCGTTGACCCGGATGCCGAGCGGCCCGCCCTCGACGGCCAGCTGGTAGGTCAGCCCGAGGACGCCGCCCTTGGTGGCGCCGTGGGCGTTCTGCGGCATGAACCACGCACCGCGCGTCGCCGAGAGCGACCCGACGTTGACGATGGCGCCCCCGCCGCGGGCCCGCAGGTGCGGCCACACCGCGCGGGTCGCGTAGAAGACGAGGTCGAGCTCGTTGCGGGTGGTGAACAGCCAGTCCTCGACCGACATCTCGTCGACCGCGCCGAACCGGATGGCCGAGGCGTTGTTGAACAGGACGTCGATACCGCCGTGCTCGGCCGCCGCGCCGTCCACCCAGGCGCGCGCGGCGTCGGGGTCGCCCAGGTCGACCCCCGCCGTCGCGGTCATCCGGCCGCCCGCGGCGCGGACCAGGTCCACGGTCTCCGCCGTCGCCGCCTCCTGCAGGTCGCAGCCGACGACGGTCGCCCCCTCGGCGGCGAACAGCAGGGCCGACGCGCGGCCGATGCCGCCGCCGATCCCGGTGATCAGGGCGGTCTTGCCGGACAGGCGGCCGGGCATGGATCTCCTCCTCCGAAAAGGGGTGGGGGTTGGCGCTCAGGCGCCGATGAGCTCGACGAGATTGCCCTCGGGGTCGTGCAGGTAGGAGAAGCGCACGCCGGGCTCGGGGGACGGGCCGGGGCCGAACACCTCGCGCGCGCCGAGGCCGAGCAGCCGGGCGTGGGCGGCGTCGAGGTCGGCGACGGTGAAGGCGACGTGCCCGTAGCCCCAGGTCGCGGCCGCCTCGACCGGGGTGCCGGCGCGCAGCCCCGGCGTGCCCGCGCTCCGGGCCAGCAGCTCGAACCGCTGGCCGCGCTCGTCGGTGAGCATGACGATCCGCAGGTCCAGCTCGTCGAGGCCGAAGCGGACCTGGACGGTGTAGCCGAAGGCCGCGACGTAGAAGCGCTCCATGGCCTCGAGGTCGGCGACGTTGAGGCCGACGTGGTCGAGCCGGGCGGGAGGGGCGGAGGTCACCGGGCCAGGCTGTCGCGGCCCGGGGCCCGGTGTCGAGATGCGCTCCATCGGTGGTCGGGCTGCCTGGCATGTGCGGTCCGGATGGGCGGCGGTCCGGACGGGAAGCGCCGGGGCCCGCCGGTGGTTGCCCTGGACAACACCACCGGGAGGTCCCCTGTCATGTCCGTTCCGCTGTCCGTCCTCGACCTCGCGCCGATCCCGCGCGGGGAGACCCCCGCGAGCAGCATCGCCGCCAGCGTCGCGCTGGCCCAGCGCGCGGAGGAGCACGGTTACCGGCGGGTCTGGTACGCCGAGCACCACAACATGCCGACGATCGCCTCGTCGGCCACCAGCGTGCTGATCGCGCACGTCGGCGCGCACACCCGCAGCATCCGGCTGGGGGCCGGCGGCGTCATGCTGCCCAACCACTCGCCGCTGACCATCGCCGAGCAGTTCGGCACCCTCGACGCGATGTACCCGGGCCGCATCGACCTGGGCCTGGGCCGGGCGCCGGGGTCGGACCAGAACACGATGTACGCGCTGCGCCGCGACCCGCGCTCGGCCGACCGGTTCCCCGAGGACGTGCTCGAGCTGCAGGGCTACCTGGCCGGGGAGACCCGGGTGGCCGGTGTCGACGCCGTCCCGGGCAAGGGCTCGCGGGTGCCGCTGTACGTGCTGGGCTCCTCGATGTTCGGCGCGACGCTGGCCGCCGCTCTCGGCCTGCCGTACGCCTTCGCCTCGCACTTCGCGCCGGCGATGCTCGAGCCCGCCGTCGCGGCCTACCGCAGCGAGTTCCGGCCCTCCGAGCAGCTGGACCGGCCCTACGTCATCGCCGGCGTCAACGTGGTCGCCGCCGACAGCACCGAGGTGGCGCGCGAGTCGCTGCGCGCCGTCCGCCGCACGCTGGCCGTCGGGCTGTTCGGCCGCGGCCGCGACCTCTCCGAGGCCGAGGCCGACCTGCTGCTCGAGGGCGGCGCGGCGCGGCACGTCGACACGATGCTCACCCACACCGCGCTCGGCACCCCCGCCGAGGTGCGCGAGCAGCTGACCGCCTTCCGCGCGCTGGCCGACGCCGACGAGCTGATCGTGGCCCACCAGTCCCCCACCACCGAGGGCCGGCTGCGCTCGGTGGAGCTGACCGCCGAGGCGATGGAGACCGTCCCCGCGTAACGGGTCGGTCCCGGGGCGGCCGCCGGGCGTCGGGGAGGATGCACGGCGTGCACGTCGAGACGGTCCTGCTGCTGGTCCTCGCCGCCGTCGCGGTGATCGTCGCGGTGCGCTGGCTGGCCGGCCGCACCGGCCTGCCGGCGGCGGCCCTGCTCACCCTGGTCGGCATCGCCTACGCCTACCTGCCCGGCCCGAACGTGCCGTTGGACCCCGAGCTGGTGCTCACGCTCGTCCTGCCGCCGCTGCTCTACAGCGCCGCGCTGGACGCCTCGCTGATCGCGATCCGCAAGAACCTGCGGACCGTGGTCAGCCTGTCGGTGCTGCTCGTGCTGGCCACCGCGGTGGTCATCGGCATCGGCTTCGAGCTGTTCGTGGCCGGCGCGACCCTGGCCGCCGGCATCGCGCTGGGGGCCGCGGTCGCGCCGCCGGACCCGGTCGCCGCGCTCGCCGTCGGCCGCAAGGTCGGCCTGCCGCCCCGGCTGGTCACCCTCATCCAGGGCGAGGGCCTGCTCAACGACGCCACGGCGCTGACCATCCTCACCGTCGCGGTCGCCGCCGCCCAGGGGGACGGCTTCTCCACCTGGTCGGCGGTGGGCCAGTTCGCCCTCGCCGCCGCGGGCGGGGTCGCCGCCGGGGTGCTGGTCGCCTTCGCGGTGCGCCCGCTCCGGCGGCTGCGCAGCGATCCGCTGTCGTCGAACGCGATCTCGCTGGCCACACCCTTCGTCGCCTACCTGCTGGCCGAGTCGGTGCACGTCTCCGGCGTGCTCGCCGTCGTGGTCGCCGGCCTGGTGATCGGCCACAACAACCCCTACTGGGCCTCGGGCGCCAGCCGGCTGCAGACCAACGCCGTCTGGCGGCTGGTCGACTTCCTGCTCGAGGGCATCGTCTTCCTGCTCATCGGCCAGCAGCTGCCCACCGTCATCGGCGACCTCGACCAGTACGCCACCTCCACCGTGGTCACCGCCGCGGCGATCACCGTGGGCACCGTCCTGCTGCTGCGGCCGCTGTGGCTGGTGGTCACCGAGTCGCTGCCGCGGTTCATGCACAGCCGGCTGGGTGGCCAGGAGGACACCCGGGACGACGAGCCGGCTGCGGCGCACGGCGCGACGGCGTTCTCCGGACGGCGGGCCGGGCAGCTCTCCGGCCGGGAGATCGCCGTGCTCAGCTGGGCGGGCACCCGCGGGGTGATCAGCCTGGCCGCGATCTTCACGCTGCCCCGGTTCACCGAGTCCGGCGCACCCTTCCCCGACCGCGACCTGCTGCTGTTCTGCGCGTTCCTCGCGGTGATGGTCACGCTGGTCGGCCAGGGGCTGACCTTCGCCCCGCTCGTGCGGGCGCTGGGCGTGCGGGCCGACGCCGCGGACGAGGCGCGGCTGCGCAACGAGGCGCGGGCGGCGGCGGTCCGGGCCGGGCTGGCCCGGCTGGACGAGATGGACGCCGCCGAGCACAGCGACCTCGAGGACCGGGCGATCGAGAACCTGCGGTCGGCGCTGCGCACCCGGCTGGAGCGCTACGAGCGCCGGCTGTCGGTGCTGCAGTTCGCCGAGGGCGGCGAGATCCCGGTCAGCCCCGAGTACGAGGCCGCGCTCCGGGTGCGCCGCGCGGTCATCGACGCCGAGCGGGAGGAGCTGCTGCGATGGCGGGACGTCGGCCGGCTGCCCGACGAGAGCCTGCGCACGCTGGAGCAGGAGCTCGACCACCAGGAGGGGCTGCTGCCCACCCGGGTGCGCGGCTGAGCGTCAGCCGAGCCGCTCGGCGAGGTGGACGGTCACCTCGTCACCGGCCTGCTTCCCGATGGCCGCCCGCACGTCGGCCCGCACGGGCAGCTTGTGGGTGCCGTCGCCGAGGGCCATGAAGGCGCCGCGGAAGGGTTGCCCGTCGACCGTGCCGGACACCTTCACCAGCCCCCGGGTGCCGAACAGCTCGGCGGAGCCCGGCAGCTGCACGTAGGTCCAGCCGCCCTCGGCGGGGCTGCGCTGCAGCCTGGCCCGGAAGGACACGTCGACCGGGCCACGGAGCAGTGGCGCAGCGGAGTTCGTCATACCGGTCCGACGGCCGCGCCGCCCGGAACTCATCGGTCCGGGCGGCGCGGCACCCGGCGTCAGCCGGCGAGCACCTCGTCGAGCCGCTCGTAGCCCTGCACCACGCCGGTCTCCATGCCGCTGGCCAGGAAGGCGTCGCGGCCCTCGAAGGAGTCGACCAGCGAGGTGGCGGTGAGCCGGGTGCGGCCGTTGCCGAGGTCCTCGAGCACCAGCTTCTCCAGCGCGACGCCGTCCGGGAACCCCTCGAAGGTGAACGTCTGCACGATCAGCTCGTCGGGGCGGACCTCGTGGAAGCAGCCGTGGAAGCCGTACTCCTCGCCGTCGCGCACGTGCACGTAGCGGTAGGAGCCGCCGGTGCGGCAGTCGAAGTGCTCGACCCGCATCTGCAGCCCGCGCGGGCCGAGCCAGCGCACCAGCAGGTCGGGGTCGGTGTGCGCGCGGAACACCTTGGCCGGGGGCGCGTCGAACTCCCGGGTGATGCGGACCAGCGGGACCTGCGGGTCGGCCTCGATGCGGGTCTGGTTGCCGGTGCTGGTGGTCATGGCCGTGCCTCCTCGGGCGGGGTGGATGCTGCCGGCGGGTCGTCCGGCAGGTCGCGGAGGACGTCGTCCAGGCGGCGGTAGCGCTCCTCCGCGGCGCGCCGGTACCGCTCGAGCCACCCGGTCATCAGGTCGAACACCTGCGCCTCCAGGTGCACCGGCCGGCGCTGGGCCGACCGGGTGCGGCTGACGAGGCCGGCGTCCTCCAGCACCCGCAGGTGCTTGGAGACCGCCTGCAGCGAGATGTCGTACGGCGCGGCCAGCTCGTTGACGGTGGCGTCACCCACCGTCAGCCGGGCCACCAGGTCGCGGCGGGTGGGGTCGGCCAGGGCTGCGAACGCCCGGGACAGTGCATCCGCCGGCATCTCGGGACCTCTCTTCCTCAACCGCTCGGTTGATGAAGACGACGCTAGCCCGGCTCGCCCCCTTCGTCAACCATCTGGTTGAGGAAGCGGAGGTGCTTCCGCGGCCGGTCGTGGCGCCCGACGATGGCGCATGGCCCCTCCTCTCCTCGCGGGCGCCGACCACACCGCGCTGGCCGCCGCCACCACCGCCCCCAACTACGCCCCGCTGCCGGTCGTCGTCGCCGAGGCCGAGGGCGCCTGGGTCACCGACGTCGACGGCCGCCGGTACCTGGACTGCCTGGCCGGCTACTCCGCGCTGAACTTCGGCCACCGCCACCCCGCGCTGGTCGCGGCGGCGCACGCCCAGCTGGACCGGGTCACGCTGACCAGCCGGGCGTTCCTGTCCGACCGGCTCGGCCCGTTCTGCCGCGACCTGGCCGCGCTCTGCGGCATGGACCTCGTGCTGCCGATGAACAGCGGCGCCGAGGCGGTCGAGTCGGCGGTCAAGGTGGCCCGGCGCTGGGGATCGGCGGTGCGCGGCGTCCCGGAGGGGACGGCGGAGGTCGTGGTCGCCGAGGGCAACTTCCACGGCCGCACCACCACGATCGTCGGCTTCTCCACCGATCCGGAGGCCCGGGCGGGGTTCGGGCCGTTCACCCCCGGCTTCGTGGTGGTGCCCTACGGCGACGCGGCCGCGCTCCGGGCGGCGCTGGGGCCGCGCACGGTCGCCGTCCTCCTGGAGCCGGTGCAGGGCGAGGCCGGCGTGGTCGTGCCGCCGGCGGGCTACCTGGCCGCGGTGCGCGAGGCCTGCACCGCGGCCGGGGTGCTGCTGGTGGCCGACGAGATCCAGTCCGGGCTGGGGCGGACCGGGTCGACGTTCGCCTGCGACCTGGAGGGCGTGGTGCCCGACGTGTACGTGCTGGGCAAGGCGCTCGGCGGCGGCATCCTGCCGGTGTCGGCGGTGGTCTCCCGGCGCGACGTGCTCGGCGTGCTGACCCCGGGCAGCCACGGCTCCACCTTCGGCGGCAACCCGCTGGCCTGCGCCGTCGGCTCGGCGGTGGTGCGGCTGCTGGAGACCGGCGAGTACCAGGCCCGCGCCCGGGAGCTGGGGGCCCACCTCGCCGGCCGGCTGGGCGCGCTGGTCGGGTCCGGGGTCACCGCCGTCCGCACCCGGGGGCTGTGGGCCGGGGTGGACGTCGACCCGGCGGTCGGCACCGGGCGCGAGGTGTGCGAGCGGCTGGCCGCCCGCGGCGTCCTCACCAAGGACACCCACGGCGCGACCATCCGGCTCGCCCCGCCGCTGGTGGTCACCGCCGGCGAGCTCGACTGGGCGGTCGACCAGCTGGCCGCGGTGCTGGCCGGCTGAGCGTCAGGCCGGGTCGAGGCCGGTGTAGACCCGGAGCGCGTTGCCGCCCAGCACCAGCGGGACGACGTCCTCGGGGATGCCCAGGGAGGCCACCGCGCGGGCGTTGGCCGCCTGCCCCGGCACCCCCGGCCAGTCGGTGCCGTAGATCCACTTCCGCGACAGCCGCGCGAGGTCGAACTTCGCGTAGTACTCCGGCAGCCGCTTGGGCGGCAGGCCGGACAGCTCGATCCACACGTTGGGCCGGGAGACGGCGAGGAAGGCCGCCGCGTCGTACCACCAGCCGCGCCCGCCGTGGGCGAGCACCACCTGCAGGTCGGGGAAGTCGCGCAGCACCGGGTCCAGCAGCACCGGGTCGGCGTACTGGTTGGTCGAGCCCGGGAAGGTGCTGGTGCCGCAGTGCACCACCAGCGGGACGCCGCGCTCGACCAGCACCGCGTAGGCCGGGTACATCATCGCGTCGTCGGGGCGGAAGCCGCCGTGCACCGGGTGGATCTTCAGCGCCGCCGCGCCCAGGTCGAGCTGGCGGGTCAGCTCCCGGGCGATCGGGTGGTGCAGGTGCGGGTTGACGTTGGCCACCGGCCGGAACCGCCGCGCGTTGGCCTCGACCAGCGGCAGCAGGTCGTCGAACAGCTGGTAGCCGGTCGCCTTGGGGCTGTACTCGCAGAACAGCAGCGCGACGTCGACCCCCTCCTCGGCGAACAGCCGGTCCAGCGCGGCCGGGTCGGGGGTGCCGTCGGCGCCCCAGATCTCCTCGAGGACGCCGGGCCGGCCGAACTGCCGGGCCCAGTCGACCCAGGCGGGGGCGAGGCTGGCGAGGTGGGGGACGTGGACGTGGGCGTCCACCAGGACGTGACCGTCGAGCACGACCGGACGCTACCGGGCCGGCCCGGGACCGCATCCCGGCACCGCGGACCGCCCGCGCGTCACAGCCACCGGGGCAGCGCCGGCAGCGCGCCGTCGGCGGAGAGCCCCTCGCCGCCGGAGCGGCCGGTGAGCCAGGCGGTGACCGCCGGCAGCGGTCCGGCCACGGCGAGCCCGCCGCTCCCCCACTCCCGGTCCCCGCCGAACACGGTCAGCTCCGGGGTCTCCGACCGGCGCGCCCAGGTCGCGAACACCTCGTCGACCAGCGCGGCCAGCACGTCGTCCGGCACGTCGGCGAAGCCCACCCCGGCGTCGAGGTCGACCGCGTGCACCCACACCTCGCGGGCCCTGATCCAGAGCACCTCCTCCGCCGGCACGTCGCGGCCCTGGGCGGTGCGCACCCGCGCCGCCCAGGCCTCCTCCGGCATGGCACCGACGGCGTCGGCGAGCGCGGACGTCGCGCCGAGCACCTCCCCGCGCAGCGCGGCGGGAGGCAGCGCGGCCCGGCGGGCGATCTCGGCGTCCCGCGCCTCCGGCGAGGCGTACATCGGCGTCTCGACGCCGGTGCGGGCCCAGGTGAGCAGGTTGACCAGGGCGTCGGCGTTGCCGGCCAGGTGCGCCAGCAGCTGGGCCCGGCTCCAGCCGGGCAGCAGCGACGGCGCGGCGAACTCCTCGTCGACCAGCCGGCCCAGCGCGGTGCCGGCGGCCCGCTCGCCGCCGGTCCACCAGTCGCGGGTGCTCACCCGGCCGCCTCGGCCACGCAGCGGTTGCGGCACTCGCCGAGCCCGCTGATCGCGGTGGTGAGCACCTGTCCGGGCGCCAGGTAGCGCGGCGGCTTGCGGGCGTGGCCCACGCCGCCGGGGGTGCCGAGCGCGATCACGTCGCCGGGGCGCAGCGTGAGGATCGTCGAGACGTAGGCGACCGTGGCGACCGCGCCGAACACGAGGTCGGCGGTGTTGGCCGACTGCACGACCTCGCCGTCGACCGCGCAGGTGAGGTCCAGCCCCTCGCCGGCCTCGTCGGGGGTGACCAGCTCGGGGCCGAAGGGCGTCGTCCCCTCGAAGGTCTTGCCCTGCAGCCACTGGAGGGTGCGGTTCTGCCAGTCGCGGGCGGTGACGTCGTTGAGCACCGAGTAGCCGGCGATCGCCGCGGCCGCGGCCGCCTCGTCGGCGTGCCGGACGGTCGATCCGACCACCAGCGCGAGCTCGGCCTCCCAGTCCACCGCCTGCGAGGCGGCGGGCAGGGTGACGTCGTCGTGGGCCCCGATCAGCGCCTCGGCGTACTTGGCGAACAGCGTCGGGTAGGCGGGGGTCTCCCGGCCCATCTCGGCGATGTGCGCGCCGTAGTTGACCCCGACGCAGATGATCTTCCCCGGCCGCGGCACGACCGGCGCGAGGTCCACGCCCGCGCGGTCGTGCACCGGGCCGTCGGCGGCCTCGGCGGCCGCCCGCCAGCCGGGCCGGGCGAGCAGCTCGCCGACGTCGGCGTGCCCGGTCTCGACCGCGCGGTCGCCGTCGACGCGGACGGCGCGGGTGCCGCGGTCGGTGCGGATGGTGGCCAGGCGCATCAGGCGCTCACCTCGGTTCGCAGGAGGGACAGCTTCTCGAAGACGGGGGCGTCGGAGAAGGTGAACAGGTCCAGCTGACCCTCGGCGGTCAGCGAGAACTCCGTCCAGGCCGGCACGGCGACGACGTCCCCGTGCTCGAGGATCTCGGTGCGGCCGTCGAGGGTGACGGTGCCGCCGCCGGAGAACACCTGCCACACCGAGGACGCCGACGTGCGGGTGCGCCGGGTGGTGGTGCCGTCGGCGAGCCGGTGCATCTCGGTGCGCATGGTGGTCAGCGCGTCGCCGCCGGTCGTCGGGTTGGTGAACCGGACGGCGGCGTGGCCGGGCTCGACGAGCGTGCCGGGCACGCCCTCGGCGGCCAGCTCCAGCTGCGCGGTCAGCGCGGCGTCGGTGTGCACCCAGCGGTAGGCCATCAGCGGCGAGGAGGGCTGCGGGCCGGCCGCGGCGAGCGGGGTCAGGCCGGGGTGGCCCCACAGCCGCTCGTTGTAGGACAGCTCCGGCGTCCGCTTGTCGCGCACCTCGTCCGGGCCGAACTCGAAGAAGCCCTGGTCGGTCTGGGCGACCAGCGGGATGTCGAGCCCGTCGAGCCACGCCATCGGGGTGTCGGAGACGTTCTGGTGGCCGTGGAAGCGCCAGCCCGGGGTGAGCAGCAGGTCGCCCCGGCGCATGGCGACCGGGTCGCCGTCGACGACGGTCCACACCCCCTCGCCCTCGAGCACGAACCGGAACGCCGACTGGGAGTGCCGGTGCTCCGGGGCGTCCTCGCGCGGGGCGAGGTACTGGATGGCCGCCCACAGCGTCGGGGTGGTGTACGGATCGCCCGGCAGGCCGGGGTTGCCCAGGCTGATCGCCCGGCGCTCGCCGCCGCGGCCGACCGGCACCAGCTCGGCGCTGCGGGCGGCCAGCGGGTACAGCTGCGCCCAGCGCCACAGGTGCGGCACCGCCCGCGGCGAGGGGACGGCGGGCATGAGGCCCTCGCGCGTCGTCCACAGCGGCGTCATGCCCACCGCGTCGAAGTCGCGGTAGAGCTCGGCCAGCCGCGCCTGGTGCTCGGGGCTGTCGAAGTCGACGGCCCGGGCCTCCATGCTGTCGGCGGCTCCGGTGCCGGTCCGGTTCTCGATGGCGGTCACGGGGTGCTCCCTCCGGGGGCGGTGGGGTGGTGCGGGTCCGGTCGGGCGCCGGCGGCCAGGCGGGTCGCGACGTCCTCGCGCAGTGCCTTCTTGTCGATCTTCCCGACCTTGGTGGTGGCCAGCTCGTCCACCAGTTCCAGCCGTTCGGGCCACTTGTAGCGGGCCAGGTCGGCGGCGGCGAACGCCGCGCGGACCTGCTCCAGGTCCATGGTCTCCCCGGGACGGGGCACGACGTAGACGCAGATGCGTTCACCGAGGTCGGGGTCGGGCATCGCGACCGCGGCGGCCTGGGCGACGGCGGGCAGCGTGTAGAGGACGTTCTCGACCTCCTCGGCGCTGATCTTCTCGCCGCCGCGGTTGATCATGTCCTTGTCCCGGCCCTCGACGACGAGGTTGCCGTCGGGCCGCCGGCGCACGACGTCCCCGCTGCGGTACCAGCCGTCGGCGGTGAACGCGCGGGCGTTCTGCTCGGGCGCCCGGTAGTAGCCGCGCGGCGTGTAGGGCCCGCGGGTGAGCAGCGCGCCGGGCACGCCGTCGGGCAGGTCGCGGTCGTCCTCGTCGACGATGCGCACCTCGTCGCCGGGGCTCATCGGCCGGCCCTGGGTGGCGCAGACGACGTCGTCGGGGTCGTCGAGGCGGGTGTAGTTGAGCAGCCCCTCGGCCATGCCGAACACCTGCTGCAGGGTGGCGCCGAGCACCGGGCGCACCGTGCGGGCCACCTCGTCGGCCAGCCGCGCGCCGCCGACCTGCAGCACCCGCAGGCTCGCCACCTGCTCCGCCCCGGCCTCGGCGGCGTGGGCCAGCCAGCGCTGGGCGACCGCGGGCACCGCCGCGGTGACGGTGACCCCCTCGGCGGCGATGGTGGCGAAGGCCCGCTGCGGCTCCGGCGAGGCCAGCATCACCACCCGGCCGCCGGCCAGCAGCGTGCCGAGGATGCCCGGGCAGGCGAGCGGGAAGTTGTGCGACGCCGGCAGGCTGACCAGGTAGACGGTGTCGCGGCCGAAGCCGCAGACCGCCCCGCTCTGCCGCGCGTTGTACGCGTAGTCGTCGTGGGTGCGGGCGATCAGCTTGGGCAGCCCGGTCGTGCCGCCGGAGAGCAGGAACACCGCCACGCTCCGGCTGGCGGGCTGGTCGGCGTCCCACCGGGCGCGGTCGGCCGCCGGGTCCGCGGGCGGGGCGGCCAGCGCGCTCAGGTCGACGCTGCCCCCGGCCGGCCCCTCCCCCACCACGAGCACGTGCCGCAGCGTCGCCGAGCCGGCCACCAGCTGCGCGGCCATCGCCTGGTGGTCGAAGCCGCGCAGCGTCGTGGGCACCGCCAGGGCGGCGGCCTCGCTGTGCTCGGCGAGGTAGGCGAGCTCGGCCGCCCGGTGCGCCGGCAGCGCCATGACCGGCACGATCCCGGCCCGCAGGCAGGCCAGGGTGAGGACGACGAACTCCCAGGTGTTGGGCAGCTGGACCACGATCCGGTCCTCGCGGCGCAGCCCGAGGTCGTCGACCAGCCGGGAGGCCAGCGCGTCGGCGCGCGCGGTCAGCTCGCGGTAGGTGAGCCGCACGTCGCCGTCGACCAGCGCGACGTCGTCGGGCTGCGCGTCGGCGACGGCGAGCAGCTCGGCGCCCAGCGCCCGGCCGCGCCACCAGCCCCGCTCGGTGTACTCGCGGGCCAGCTCCTCGGGCCACGGGACGACGCCCTCGGCGATCGGGGTCGGGGTGGGGACGGCCATCAGAGCGCCTCCTCGCGCGACGGGGCCGACAGGGTGAGGACGGCGTCGAGGGCGAGCAGCCCGCCGGCGGTGACCCGCAGCGGGTTGACCTCGACCGCCTCGATCTCGGGATGGGCGGCGAGCAGGTCGCCGAGCGCGGCCAGCACCTGGCCGAGCGCCGCGCGGTCGGCCACCGGTCCGCCGCGGAAGCCGTCGAGCAGTGCCCGCCCGGCGAGCGCGTCGGCCAGCTCACCGGCCTCGGCCGGCCCGATGGGGGCCGGGGCGACGGCGACGTCGGCCAGCGCCTCGGCCACCACGCCCCCGAGCCCGACCAGCACGGTGGGCCCGAACACCGGGTCGCGGGAGGCCCCGGCGATGAGGTCGACCCCGGGCGGCGCCATCGACTCGACGAGGAACCGGCGGGCGCCGGCGGCCTCCAGCGCGTCGAGGGCGGCGTCGAGGCCGGCGGCGTCGCGCACGCCGAGGTGCACGCCACCGACGTCGGACTTGTGGGTCACCGCGGCGTCGAGCAGCTTGACCGCGACCGGGCCGGGCAGCTCGGCCAGCGCGGCTTGCGCGGCGGCCCGGTCGGCGCAGGCACGTCGCGGCGGGGTGGGCACGCCGAGGCCGGCCAGCAGGGTCTTGGCCTCGTCCTCGTCGAGGTCGGCACCGATCCGCGCACCGGGTGCGGGCGCGGCCGGCCGCGGCCGGCCGGCGCGCGCCTGCGCGCGGGCGTCGTCGACGAGGGCGCCCACCGCCGCGGTGAGCGCGGCGGGGCTGGTCACCGACGGCACGCCGAGCTCGCGCAGCGCCGCCCGCTGCGGCTGCACCTGCTCGGGCGGGCCGCCGAGGCCGACCACCAGCGCGCCGGCGCCGGCGGCGCGCACCGCGGCGGGCAGGTCGAGGGCGTCGGGCTCGGCGAGGGCGTAGGCGCTGACCAGGTCGACGGCGGGGTCGGCGGCGACCGCGGCGAGCACGTCGGCGAAGTCGGGGCCCGGCCGGCCGGTGTCCACCGGGTTGGCCTGGTAGGTCAGCGGCGGCAGCAGCTCCCCCAGCCGCTCCCGGGTGCCGGCGGCCAGCGGCGGCACGGCCACGCCGCGGCCGCGCAGCCCGTCGACGTGCAGCAGTCCCGGCCCGGCCTGGGCGGTGACCACGCCGACGCCGGGCTCGGCGGCCGCCGGCAGGCGCAGCGCGGACAGCGCGGTGACCGCGTCGACCAGCTGCCGCTCGTCGTCCACCAGCACGGCACCGGCGGCGCGGAGGGCGGCCCGGGTGGTGCGCCACGAGGTGGCCAGCGCGCCGGTATGGCTGCGGGCGAACTCGGCGACGTCGTTGCGGCCGACCACCAGCACGACCACCGGCACCCGGGCGGTCAGGGCACGCACGGCGGCGACCAGCGCCGGGCCGTCGCCGACGGACTCCACGTGCAGCGCGACCGCGCGGGTCGCCTCGTCGGCGGCCAGCGAGGTGAGGACGTCGGCGGCGGTGACGTCGACGGCGTTGCCGAGCCCGACGGCCAGCGAGACGCCGACCCCGGCCTCGGCGAGCAGGAAGGCCAGCGCGTGGTTGACCCCGCCGCTGGCGGCGACCACCGCGACCGGTCCGGCCGGCACCGCGGCGGCGCCGGGCACGAAGGTGGCGGTCAGCCCGCGGCCGGGCGCGAGGAAGCCGGAGGTGTTGGGGCCCAGCAGCGCCACGCCGGCGTCGGCGGCCGCGGCGACCAGGTCGGCCTGGAAGCCCACGCCCGGACCGCCGGCCTCGGCGTAGCCGCCGGAGCAGACCAGCGCGGCGCGCACCCCGCCGGCCGCGGCGTCGGCGAGCGCCTGCGCCGACACCGCCGCCGGCACGCAGAGGACGGCGAGGTCGATCGGGTCGCCCGCGGCGGCCGCGGCCTCGGCGACCGAGGCGTACCGGCCGGCCGCGGGGTCGACGTCGCGGGCGTTGACGCCGGCCACCGTGCCGGGGAAGCCGGCCAGCGAGCGCGCCATCACCGCGCCGAGCTTGGCGGGGTCGCGGGAGGCGCCGACGACGGCGATGCCACGGGGGCGGAACAGCGGCGCGAGGCGGTCGGTCACTCGTCGCCCTCCACCAGCGGCGCGGCCACCAGGTCGGTGCGCCCGGAGAGGACGGCGGTGAGCCAGACGTCCTCCGGGGCGTCCTCGACCAGCAGGCCGACCGTGCCGTGCTCCAGCCGCGCGGCCTCGCACACCAGCCGGCGGGTCAGCGGGGTGCCGCCCTCGGCGGCGACCAGCGCCGCGCCGGCCGCGGCGGCCCCCGCGACCTGCTGCAGCACCGGCCCGAGCCCGGCCTCCTCGTCGGGCGCGGTCACCGTGAGGCCCCACGCCCCGCCCGCCCGCGGCGGGCCGGCCAGCAGCGGCAGCCGCCCGTCCGGGAGCAGCACCGCCCCCGGCGCCAGCTCGGCGACCCGGCCGGGCAGCACCGAACCGGCCACCTCCAGCGGGCTGGCCAGCGGCTCGCCCCCGTGGTCGGTGGCCCAGCGGCGGTGCACCTCGTCGACGAAGCCGGCGTCGCGGCGGCGCAGCTTGGTGTCGGTCAGGCTGCGGGTGAAGAAGTGGTAGGCGAACTGCCACGGCGGCAGCGCGTCGTGGGAGCGGCCGAAGTGCTCCCACCAGGACAGGCTGGGCCGTGCCGAGTCCTGGATCCGGGCCACCGCGGGCCTGCGCACCGCCTCGTAGGTGGCCAGCGCCGCGTCGACGTCGTCCCCGTGCGCGTCGAGGGCGGCCACCAGGGCGATCGCGTCCTCCATGGCCATCTTGGTGCCCGACCCGACCGAGAAGTGGGCGGTGTGCGCGGCGTCGCCGAGCAGCGCAACGGCGGTACCGCCCTCGCGGGTGGTCCAGCGGCGGGTGCGGCGGGTGCGGAAGTTGCCCCAGCGGGAGTTGTTCACCAGCAGCGGCGCCCCGCCCAGGTGCCCGGCGAACAGCTCCTCGAGGTAGGCCCGGCTGCGCTCGTCGCTGGGGCCGGGCGGCTGGGTGACGTCGAACGCGTCGAGCCCCGCGGCCCGCCAGGAGGCCTCGTCGGTCTCGACGATGAAGGTGGAGACGCCGTTGCCGATCGGATAGCCGTGCACCGCGAAGACGCCGTGCGGGCCGCGCTCGTGCAGGAAGGTCAGCCCGTCGAAGGGGTGCGTGGTGCCGAGCCAGATGAACTTCGCCGTCGCCGTCTCCACCGTGGAGTCGAAGGCGGGGGCCAGGCGCTCGCGCAGCCGGGAGTTGGCGCCGTCCGCGGCGATCACGAGGTCGTAGCCGGCGGCCAGCAGCGCGTCGGGATCGGCCTCGGTGGAGAACCGGACGTCGACCCCGGCGCCGATCGCCCGCTCCTGCAGCAGCCGCAGCAGCGTCCGCCGCTCGACGGCGGCCATCCCGTTGCCGCCGCAGGACCACCGCTCGCCGTGCAGGCGCACCTCGATGGGGTCCCAGTGCACGCCGTGCTCGGTCAGGGCGGTGCGCAGCACCGGATCGGCGGCGTGGATCTCGGCCAGCGTCGCGTCGGAGAAGACGACGCCGAAGCCGAACGTGTCCTCGGCGCGGTTGCGCTCGAGGACCGTCACCTCGCGGGTGGGGTCGGTCGTCCGGGCCAGAGCGGCGGCGAACAGTCCCCCGGGACCGCCGCCGAGCACCGCGATCCGCATCGATCGACCCCCTCCGGGCACTGACATGTGTCAACTGCTTGACGGACGGCTCAAGCGTGGCACACATTGGTCCCCGCGCAACAGCCCCGTCCCGGGAGGAGGCCGCCGTGCGTCCCCGCGCCATCGTGTTCGACCTGTTCGGCGACGTGCTCCGGTACCACGGCGGCGCGGTGCGGATGCAGGCGCTCGCGGAGCTGCTCGGCGTGTTCGGCGTCGGCGAGAGCACCGCGCGCGTGGTCCTGTCCCGGATGCGCCGGGAGGGCTGGTTCACCACCACCCGCGAGGGCCGGCAGACCGTCTACGCGCTCACCGAGCGCAGCTGGCGGCTGCTCGACGAGGGCCGCACCCGCATCTTCGACCGCGGCGCCGACGACTGGGACGGCGAGTGGCGCATGGTGCTCTACGCCGTTCCCGAGGCCGAGCGGGCCGAGCGCGAGCGGCTGCGCCGGACCCTGGCCTGGCTGGGCTTCGGCCCGCTGGCGCCCTCGGTGTGGATCAGCCCCCACCCCCGCCTGGACGACGTCACCACGACCCTCGCCGGCACCTCGGCCACCCAGCTGGAGCTGCTCACCTCCCGCAGCGCCGGCCTCGACGCCGACCGCCGGATGGCCGCCCGCTGCTGGGACCTCGCGGGGCTCGGCCGCGACTACGCCGAGCTGGTCGCCGAGCTCGAGCAGCTGCCCCCCGCCGACGAGCTGGCCGCCCTGCCGGGGCCCGAGGCCCTGCGCCGGCGGACCGAGCTGGTCTCGACCTACCGGCACTTCCCCTTCCGCGACCCCGACCTGCCCGCCCGGCTCCTGCCCGAGGGCTGGCCCGGCCGGCGCGCGCACCAGCTGTTCGTCGCCGCGCACGACGCCCTGGCCGCCCCGGCCGAGGCGCACGTCCGCGCGGTGGTGGAGCGGCACACCTGACCC
Source organism: Blastococcus sp. SYSU D00820 (assembly GCF_054050695.1). Taxonomy (NCBI): domain Bacteria; kingdom Bacillati; phylum Actinomycetota; class Actinomycetes; order Geodermatophilales; family Geodermatophilaceae; genus Blastococcus; species Blastococcus sp. SYSU D00820. The sequence continues at coordinate 101,813 of NZ_JBJGZW010000004.1, read as the reverse complement.
CCGCGCCCGGCCCGGGCGCGGTCGACCTCGACGGAGAGGAACGGACCGATGGCGGACTTCGTCCTGCAGCACGGCGCGTGGCACGGCGGGTGGGCGTGGCAGCCCGTGGCGGCGCGGCTGCGCGCGGCCGGGCACCGGGTGAGCACCGTGACCAGCCCCGGGCTGGGCGTGGACGACGACCCGCGCGGGGTCACCCTCGCCGACTGCGTGGACGCGCTGGTGGCGCACGTCGAGGCCGGCGACCGGCGCGGGGTGACCCTCGTCGGCCACAGCTGGGGCGGCTACGTGGTCGCCGGCGCCGCGCCGCGGCTGGCCGGCCGCCTGGAGCGGATCGTGTTCTGGTCGGCGTTCGTCCCCGAGGCCGGCCGGTCGCTGGTCGACGAGGTGCCCCCGCCCTACCGGGAGCTGTTCGCCTCGCTGGCCGGCGCCTCCGACGACGACACGGTGACCATGCCGCTGGAGGTCTTCCAGAACGGGTTCATGAACGACGCCGCACCGGAGACCGCGGCCGTCGTCCACTCGGTGCTGCGGCCGCAGCCCTACCGCACGTTCACCGACGAGCCGGTGGGCGGCAACGCCTACCGCGAGCTCGGCATCCCGCTGGACTACCTGTACTCCACCGACGACGTCGCCCTGCCGCCCGGCGACTACGCCTGGACCCCGCGCTTCCCCGACCGCCTCGGCGCGACCGTGACCCCCGTGCCGGGCAGCCACGAGTCGATGTTCACCCGCCCCGCCGAGCTCGCCGACGGCCTGCTGCGACTGGCCACCGGCGCATGAGCTCCCCGGGCCCCGAGGTGACAGCCGGGGGTCCTCCCCCGCACGATGAGACCCCGATCACGTCCGACCCGACCGAACCGAGGGAGCGGCCATGACCGAGCGACCGGGCGTCCCGGCCCGCGAGCTGTCCGACGAGGAACTCGAGCGCCAGGGCGTGCACGCGCACGCCATGCGGCACTGGGTCTTCCTGCACGGCACCGCCGACCAGTTCCGCACGCACACCGAGCGGATGCTCGAGCTGGAGCAGGAGTACCTGCGCCGGCACCCCCAGCGCACCTGGCAGGGCTCCGGCGGCGAGGCCGGGACGCCGTCCCGCGACGACCGCATCCGCGACCTCGTCCAGACCTTCTCCCGGGCCATCACCGCGCTGCTCGACGAGGACCCCGGCGCGGCCGCGCCGGCGGCGCCCCGGCGCGATCCGGTGGAGGCCCAGGCGGCGCTGCTGCAGCGGTTCGCCGAGGCCCCCGGCGGGCGGATGCACAAGCTGGAGGCCCACCAGCTCGCCCGCCAGCTCGCCCCGGACAACCAGCTGGTCGCCCGGCTCTACCGGCAGGACCCGCCGCTGCTCCAGGCGGAGAAGGACAGCCGCGTCATCACCGAGGCCGGACGTGCCTGGCTGGCGAAGCACCCGGTCCCGGCCTGAGCTGCGCTCAGTCCTCCCGGGTGAGCTCCGCCTCCGCCGCTCAGTCCTCCCGGGTGAGCTCCGCCTCCGCCGCTCAGTCCTCCCGGGTGAGCTCCGCCCACGCCGCTCAGTCCTCCCGGGTGAGCTCCGCCCACGCCGCCTGGGCCCTCGGCGCCCAGGCGGCGTGCCGCTCGCGGAACACCTCGGCCGCCCGGTTGCCGCTCCACCGCGGCGGCAGCAGCTCGCGCGGCAGCGCCGGGTCCAGCAGCGGGAAGCGGCGCCACTCCTGCACGAGCCGGACCTGCGCCACCAGCGCCTGCCGGTCCGAGCGCGGCCGGCGCCGGCCGACCAGCTCCAGGAAGTCCTCGTAGCGGCCCTCGATCTCGTCGAGGTCCCAGGCGGTGCGGGCCAGCGACCGCTCGTCGCCCAGCCGGCCGGCCTGGGCCACGAACGACCAGCTGCCGGCCGTGAGGCCCAGGTCGGCCACCACCCGGCAGGCCTCGGGCTCGCGGTCCACCCGGGGGGTCACCCAGGTGCCGGCCGCCGGCGAGCCGAGCCCGGCCCAGCCCAGCTGCGTGCGCAGCCGCTGGCGCAGCGCGCGGTTGTTCTCCGGGACGCCGACCAGCATCACCAGCCACCGGCCGTCCCACGGCGCCTGGTCGGCGGCGAAGCCGTAGATCCGCTGAGTGCCCTCCCGCAGCAGCCGGGTGCCGGCCGGCGTGAGCGACCAGCGGGTCTCCCGGCCGATCCGGCTCGCCGCGATCCAGCCGGAGTCGGCGGTGCGCATGATCGCCTGCCGGGCGGCCTTCTCGGCGACGTCGAGGTCGCCGAGCAGCTCGATCAGCGACGCCGTCCACACCGGCCGGTCGCCGGGCAGCACGAACTCGCCCAGCACGGTGAGCAGCAGACTGCGCGCACTCGCCGCACCGAGCTCCTGCCGGCGCGTGACGAACGGCCGGTCGGCTGGCTCCACGTCGACCATCGTGGCATCCTCCCCGCCCACGCTCCCGCGCGGGCACGACAGGCCCGGACGGGGCGCGGCAACGACTCGGTAACGGTGTCGGCCACTTCCCTGTGGCGCTTGACACAGTGTGCTGTGCTCTACAGCATTCATGGCCGACAGGCGTGCAGCTGTAGCACGTCCCGACCTCGCGGAGACCTCCATGGCCCTGCCTGATCTGTCCCGTCGTCAACTGCTCGGAGCCATGGGGGTGGGGGTCGGCGGCATGGCCCTCGCCGCCTGCGGCGGCGGCAGCCTGGGTGGTGACGACGGCGGCTCCGGTGGTGGCGGCGGCGGTGGCGGCGGCACCATCCGCGTCGGGCTGGTCATCCCCCAGGCCGGCGTCTACACGCCGCTCGGCGTCGACATGCAGAACGGCTGGAACCTCTGGCTCCAGCAGAACGACAACAAGATGGGCGACTGGACCGTCGAGACCTCCACCGCCGACGAGGGCGAGGGTCCCGACACCGGCGTCCCGGCGATCCAGGGCCTGCTGGGCGACGTCGACGTGGTCGTCGGCATCGTCAACTCCGCCACCGCCCTCGGCGTGGCCGAGCAGTTCACCGAGGAGGAGAAGCTCCTCCTGATCAGCAACGCCGGCGCGGTGGCCATCACCGGCGACGCCCGGTCGGACTTCGTCTGGCGCGTGTCGTTCACCAACGCGCAGAACTCCTTCGCCATGGGCGAGTACCTGGCCGCGCAGAACGTCGGCTCGGTCTTCATCATGGCGCCGGACTACGCGGCCGGTCAGGAGAACGTCACCGCCTTCACCGAGGCCTTCGAGGGCGCCGGCGGCACGGTCGCCGGCTCCGCGCTGACCCCGTTCGGCACGACGCAGGACTTCCAGCCGTTCCTGCAGCGCGCGCAGTCCTCCGGCGCGGCGGCGGTGTTCTGCTTCTACTCCGGCGGCGAGGCGGTCAGCTTCGTCAACCAGTACGCGGACTTCGGCCTGAAGGACACCATCCCGCTGTACGGCTCGGGCTTCCTCACCGAGGGCAGCGTCCTGGAGGGGCAGGGGCAGAACGCCGTCGGCGTCCGCACCACGCTGCAGTACTCCACGGAGATCGACAACGAGGCCAACCAGGCCTTCGTGCAGGCCTACCAGGACGCCTACGACACGCTGCCCACGGTGTTCGCCATGAGCACCTACGACGCGGCCAACGTGCTCAGCAAGGCTCTCGCCGAGGCCGGCGACACCTCCGGCACGGCGCTGGCCGAGGCCCTCGGCGGCCTCGGGGAGATCGACGACAGCCCCCGCGGGCCGTGGAGCTTCGAGGACCAGAACCCCAAGCAGACGATCTACCTCCGCGAGGTCGTCGACGAGGGCGGCACGCTGATCAACACCGTCGTCGAGGACCTCGGCCAGTACGGCACCGTCTGACGCCCACACCGACCGGGCGGGGCACCGCCCCGCGCAGGCACCCGTCCGGGGCCGGGTCCCCACCCGGCCCCGGACGGCCGTAACGGGAAAGGTCCCCTCCATGGCCGACTGGTTCTCCGAGAACCTGGTCAGCATCCTCAACGGCTTCGCCATCGGGTCGCTGCTGTTCATCCTGGCCGTCGGGCTCTCCATCGTCTTCGGGATGATGGGCGTGCTCAACCTGGCCCACGGCGCCTTCTACCTGGTCGGCACCTACCTCGCCTACACCCTGCTCGACGACGGGGTGACCTGGGGCGGCTTCCTCGGCGCGCTCGGCCTGGCCGCGGTCTTCGGGCTGCTGGCCGGCGGCGTCCTGTCGGCGATGACCGAGCCCCTGGCCAAGCGGCCGATCCTCGACCAGGCCCTGCTCACCCTCGGCGTCTCGCTGGTCGTCGCCGAGGTGCTGTCGATCATCTACGGCAACGACGTCTACAGCCTCGCCCCGCCGCCGGGCCTCGACGACCGCGTCGCCGTCGGCGCCGGCACCCTGCCGGTGTACCGGCTGGCGCTCATCGGCGTCGGCCTGGTCCTCGCGCTGATCGTCTACCTGGTCGTGGAGAAGACGTCGGTGGGCGCGCTGGTCCGCGCCAGCGTCGCCGACCGCGAGATGGTCTCGGCGATGGGCATCGACAACCGCAAGGTCAAGATCGCCGTCCTCGGCATCGGCTCGGCGCTGGCGATGGTCGCCGGCGTGCTCGGCAGCCCCGTGTACGGCGTGGACCCCGGGCTGGACGACTCGGTCCTGCTGCTGGCGCTCATCGTCGTCGTGATCGGCGGCCTGGGCTCGGTCAAGGGCGCGCTGATCGGCGCGCTGATCATCGGCCAGGTCGACTCGCTCGGGCGGGCCCTGCTGCCCGAGCTCGCCTCGTTCATCCTGTTCGGAGCCCTGGCCGTGGTGCTCATCGTCCGTCCGCGCGGACTCTTCGGCCCGAGGAAGGTGGCCTCATGACCGCCCCCGCCCGCCCCTCCACGACGAAGGCCGGCTCCCCGTCCGGGTCCGGTGGCAGCAGCGCCTCGGCGGCCGCTGCGGGCCGCCCGGGCGGCCGGGCGCCGCTGCGGGCGGTCATCGCGCTCGCCGTGATCGTCGTCCTGGCGCTGGTCCCGTTCTTCGTGGGCCCCGACGAGACGACCATCCTCAGCCGGGTCCTGATCTTCGGCCTCTTCGCCGTCAGCCTCGACCTGCTCGTCGGCATCACCGGGCTGCCGTCGCTCGGTCACGCGGCCTACTTCGGCGTGGGCGCCTACACCGCCGGCCTGGTGGCCGAGCACTGGACGCCGAACGCGCCGGTGCCCGTCCTGGCGGCGGCCGTCGCCGGCGGCGTGGCCGCCGTCCTCACCGGCTGGCTCGTCGTCCGCAGCGACGGCGTCTTCTTCCTCATGCTCACCCTGGCCATCGGCGAGATCACCTCGCAGCTGGCGCTGCAGTGGGACGACGTCACCGGCGGCTCGGACGGCTTCTTCGGGATCCCGACCTTCCGCATCGCCGGGGAGCCGCTGCGCCTGGAGGGGTACCGCTACTGGTACATCCTGGCGGTCTTCCTCATCGCCTACGCCGCGGTCTGGCTCATCTCCCGCTCGCCGTTCGGCCTGGCGCTGCGCGGCATCCGGGACAACGAGGCGCGCATGCGCTCCCTGGGCTACTCGCCGTTCCGCTACAAGTACGTCGCCTACGTGCTCGCCGGCGCCTTCGCCGGTGTGGCCGGTGGGCTGTTCGCCCAGCTCAACCGGATCGTCAACCCGAGCGACGCCGGGTTCGCCCTCAGCGCGATCACGCTGCTGGCCCTGGTCCTCGGTGGCGCCGGCTCGCTGTGGGGGCCGGTCATCGGCATGGCCGTGGTCGTGATCGTCCGCGACTACTACGGCCCCGACCTCGGCGGCCACGGCCCCCTGGTGCTCGGCATCGTGTTCGTGATCGCCGTCTACGTCCTCCCCCGCGGCTTCGCGGGGCTGGCCGGCCTCACCGGCCTGCGGCGACGGCGGAGTCCGGAGGGCGGCGCTCCCCAGGAGGGCGCCATCCCCGGCAGCAGCAACGAGGAGCGACCGGTATGACCACCCCCCTGCTCGAGCTCGACGGCGTCACCCGGCAGTTCGGCGCCCTCAAGGCCGTCGACGGCGTGGACCTGCAGGTGCCCGCCGGCGCGCGGCACGCGCTCATCGGCCCGAACGGCGCCGGCAAGAGCACCCTGTTCAAGCTGGTCACCGGCGCGATGCCGGTCAGCAGCGGCACCGTCTCGCTGGACGGCAAGGACATCACCCGGCTCTCCGAGGCGCAGCGGGCCCGCCGCGGGATCAGCCAGACCCTGCAGCACTCCAGCCTGTTCCTCAGCCAGACCGTCGAGCGCAACGTGCTCATGGCGGCGCAGCGCCAGGCGGGCGGCGCCCGCCACTCGCTGGTGCCGCGCCGGCAGAAGGCGGCTCGCGACCGGGCCCGCCAGCTGCTGTCCGACGTCGGCCTGGCGCAGCGCGCGGACTCCCTGGTGTCCGCGCTGTCCCACGGCGAGCGCCGGCAGGTCGAGGTGGCCGTCGCGCTGGCCTGCGAGCCCCGGCTGCTGCTGCTGGACGAGCCGGCCGCCGGCATGTCCCCGGCGGAGAGCGCCCGTCTGGTCGGGCTGCTCAAGGCGCTGCCCGAGTCGGTGACGCTGGTGATCGTCGAGCACGACCTGGACGTCGTCTTCGCCCTGGCCACCTCGGTCACCGTGCTGCACCTGGGCAAGCTCCTGCTCACCGGCTCCCCCGACGAGGTGCGGGCCAGCTCCGCGGTGCAGGAGGCCTACCTGGGCAGCGGCCGGGAGTCGCTGTTCCTCGACGGCCCGGCCACCGGCGGCGTCGCCCGCCCCGAGATGGAGGTGAGCTGAGTGCTCGAGGTCCGCGGACTGGAGTCCGGCTACAAGCGCAGCACGGTCCTGCAGGGGGTCGACCTCGACCTCGAGGCCGGCCGGGTGCTCGGCCTGCTCGGCCGCAACGGCGTCGGCAAGAGCACGCTGATCAACACCCTCATGGGGCTGGTGACCCCGTCGGCCGGACGGGTGTCCGTCGAGGGCACCGACCTGACCGGCCGGCGGCCCGACGTGATCGCACGGGCGGGCGTGGCCCTGGTGCCGCAGGGCCGGCGCACCTGGGCGCCGCTCACGGTGACCGAGCACCTCGACCTGGCCGCCCGCCGGGGCCGGGGCAAGGGTCCGTGGGACATCGCCCGCGTCCTCGAGCTGCTCCCCCGCCTGGGCGAGCGCCGCAAGCACGAGGCCGCCCAGCTCTCCGGGGGCGAGCAGCAGATGCTCGCCATCGCCCGCGCGCTGCTGACCAACCCGCGCCTGGTGCTCATGGACGAGCCGTCCGACGGGCTGGCGCCGGCCGTGGTCGACCTGATCGGCGAGGCCATCGGCGGCATGAAGTCCGAGGGGGTGACCCTGCTCGTGGTCGAGCAGGACCTGCACCTGGCCTTCGCGGTGGCCGACGAGATCGCCGTCATGGACAAGGGCCGCGTCGTGCACCGCTCCCCCACGATGGAGTTCCGCAAGGACTCCTCGGTGGCGCACGCCCTGCTCGGCGTCGCCTGACGCCGACGGTCAGACCAGCAGGGCGCGGAGGGCGGCGGCGCGCTCGGTGAGGCAGTCCAGCGCCTCGCCGGTCATCCACGCCGCCGTCCGCGCCTGCGTGCTGCTCCCGACGTTCATGGCGGCCACCACCTCGCCGTCCCAGCGGCGCAGCGCGACCGCGACGGACTGATGGCCGGGCTCGGCCTCGTCGACCACGTGCGCCCAGCCGCGGTCCCGGACCTCGGCGAGCCGGTCGGCCAGCACCCGCCGGGTCGCCGCGTCCGCCCCACCGGCGGAGAGGACGGCGTCGACCTCCTCGACCGGCCGGGCCGCGAGCAGCACGCGCCCGAGCGCGGACCAGGCGGCCGGCACCCGGTAGCCGATGCCCGCGCCGACGGGCATCAGCTGGCGCGGCAGCGCCCGGGCCACCATGACCGCGTCGGCCCCGTCGAGCACGGCCACCGCGCAGGGCGCTCCGAGCCGGTCCGCGACCTCGTCGCAGGCCGGCTGCACCACGCGGCTGAGCAGGTTGCTGCCCAGGTACGCGCTGGCCAGGCGCAGGACCTCCGGGGTGAGGGCGTACGTGCGCCCGTGCGCCGTCAGGAACCCCAGGTGCTGCAGCGTGAGCACGGCGCGCCGGACCGTGGCGCGGGGCAGGTCCAGGCGCCGGGCCAGATCGGCCAGCGACAGCTGCGCGGCGTCGCCGGGGGGCTCGTCCCCGAAGGCCTGGAGGACGGCGAGCCCCCGCGCCAGGGCCTCGGAGAAGTCGGCGGGGGCGGCCGCGCCGTCCAGCTGACGGGCCGCCCGCGACGCGGCGGCCGGAGGGGTCAGACGGGGCATTGCGCTCTCCTCGCTCGGCGACCAGTATGGGTCAACAGCGAACCACCGTTCGGTAGTCGAACACAAGGAGGGGTCGTGCGCGCCGAGGACAACATCCGGATGACACGGACCGGCCCGGGCACCCCCGGCGGCGACTGGATGCGCCGGCACTGGCAGCCGGTGGCGCTGACCGAGGAGCTGGACTCGCCCCGGCCGGTGGTCCCGGTCCGCCTCCTGGGCGAGGACCTCGTCCTGTTCCGCGACGACTCCGGCGAGCTCGGGCTGATCCACCGCCGGTGCCCGCACCGCGGCGCCGACCTGGCCCTGGGCCGGCTGGAGGACGGCGGGCTGCGCTGCTACTTCCACGGCTGGCTGCTCTCCGGCGCCGGCCGCTGCCTGGAGACGCCGGCCGAGCCCGTCGACAGCACGCTGCCGGCGAAGGTCCGGGTCACGGCCTACCCGGTGCGCGAGTGCAACGGCGTGGTCTGGGGCTACCTCGGCCCCGGCGAGCCCCCGGAGTTCCCGGCGCTGGACTGCTTCGCCGCCCCCGACGCCTACACCTTCGCCTTCAAGGGCTACCTCGACTGCAACTGGCTCCAGGCGCTCGAGGTCGGCATCGACCCGGCGCACGCCTCCTACCTGCACCGGTTCGAGGAGGACGAGGACCCGGCCGACAGCTACGGCAAGCAGTTCCGCGGCGCGTCCCTCGGCACGGATCTCCCGATGACCAAGATCCTCCGCGAGTACGGGCGCCCGGAGATCCTCAACGCCCGCACCGACTACGGCCAGCGGATCGTGGCGCTGCGGCGGCTGGACCAGGACGGCCTGGACGGCAGCACCACGCACGTGCGCATCACCCACCAGGTGTTCCCGCACGGGATCACCATCCCGCTGTCGTCGACGATGTCCATCACCCAGTGGCACGTGCCCGTCGACGACGTCTCCTGCTACTGGTACGCGATGTTCACCAGCCTCGACGAGCCGGTCGACAAGGCCACGATGCGGGCCCAGCGCCTGGAGGGCATCACGCTCCCGGACTACCGGCCGGTACGGAACCGGGCCAACAACTACCAGTTCGACCCCGAGGAACAGCGGACGACCACGTACACGGGGCTGGGCCCGGACATCAACGTGCACGACCAGATGGCCGTCGAGGGCCAGGGGCTGATCCACGACCGCACCCGCGAGAAGCTCAGCCGCTCGGACAAGGCGATCATCACCTACCGGCGGATGCTGCTGGACGCCATCGACGCCGTCGCCGAGGGGCGCAACCCGGCCACCTTGCTGGAGGACACCGCCGAGGTCGAGAGCCGCGGGCCCATCCCCCTGGACGGCATCGGCCCCACGGGCGAGTGGGAGTCCTTCTGGGCCACCGCCGTCGCGCAGCTGCGGGCGGCCAGCCCGTGGGCGGCGGACTGGACGGCGGCGCTGGCGACGGGCCCGGCGGGCGTCCGGGCGGAGGACGTCGAGCCGGAGGACCCCACCGTGTTCGCGCCCCGCACCGGCGCCACCCCCGCCCCGTGACCACCGCCCGCCCCGGGTTCGTGGCCCGGCACGGCGACTGGGACGACGGGCAGCGCGCGGCCGCCGCCGACGTGCTCGAGCGGGTGGCCACCGGTGGCCTGGAGACGGTGCGGATCGGCTTCGTCGACCTGCACGGCGTGGTGCGCACCAAGGCCGTCGCCGCCGACCAGCTGGCCGGCGCGTTCACCGACGGCCTGCCGATCGTGGGCACGCTGCTGTCCAAGGACACCTCGGGGCGCACGGTCTACCCGGCGTTCCGGCCCGACGGCGGGGTCGGCGTGCCGGGCCTGGGCGGCGCCGGCGACGTCGTCATGGTCCCCGACCCCGCCACCTTCCGGGTGCTGCCGTGGGCCGAGCGCACCGGCTGGCTGCTGTGCGACCTGCGGCTCAAGGACGGCGGCCGCGTGCCCTTCGACGCCCGCGGGGCGCTGCGCGACGTGCTCGCACGGGCCGCGGACGCCGGCTTCGACCTGGTCACCGGCCTGGAGCTGGAGTTCCACCTGTTCGGCACCCCGGGCACCCCGCTGGCCGCCGACCAGGTGGGCCGGCCGGGTGCGCCGGGCCGCGCCGACGAGCTCGTGCCGCTCGACCGCGGCTACCAGCTGCTCAGCGAGGACCGCGCCGACGCGCTCGAGCCGTTCCTGGCCTCGGTCGGCCGCACGCTGCGCGCGCTGGGCGTGCCGCTGCGCACCACCGAGGTCGAGTTCGGGCCGAGCCAGGTGGAGCTGACCACCGGGCCGCAGCGCGGGCTGGCCTCCGCCGACACCATGGTGCTGATGCGCGGCGCCGTGCGGCAGCTGGCCCGCCGGGCCGGGCTGCTGGCCACCTTCATGTGCCGGCCCCAGGCTCCCGAGGCCTGCTCCAGCGGCTGGCACCTGCACCAGTCACTGGTGCGCCACGGGGCCGGCGACCTGGTGAGCCTGTTCGGGGAGGGCGACGGCCTGTCGGCGGCGGGCCGCGGCTACCTCGGCGGGCTGCTGCGGCACGCCCGCGCCGGCTGCGTGTTCGCCGTCCCGACGGTGAACGGCTACAAGCGGTTCCAGCCCGCCTCCATGGCGCCCGACCGCGTGCTGTGGGCCCACGACAACCGCGCCGCGATGCTGCGGGTGGTCGGCTCGGCCGCCCGCGGCGACCTGCACGTGGAGAACCGCGTCGGCGAGCCGGCCGCGAACCCGTACCTCGCGATGGCCGCGCAGCTGGCCGCCGGCCTGGACGGCGTCGCCCGCGGCCTGGATCCCGGGCCGTCGGCCGACGAGCCCTACGCCACCGAGGCGGTGCGGCTGCCGACCAGCCTGGGCGAGGCGGTCCGGGCGCTGGACGAGGACGCCGACGGGCTGCGCACCCTGCTCGGCCCCGCGCTGGTCGACCACTACGCCGGCGTCAAGCGCGCCGAGGTGGCCCGGTTCGAGGTCACGGTGACCGACTGGGAGCAGCGGGAGTACCTGCACCTGTTCTGAGCAGGCGCCCGCGTGGCCCCGGTCCCGCTCCACCCGCGTCCCGGGCGAGCCGGACGGCTCAGTAGCGGTGCCGCTCCTGGTCGACGTAGCCGCCGCTCTCCTCCTCGCCCGGCCCCAGCGGCACGCCCACCGGTTCGGCCGCCCCGGCCCGGCCGGCCCGGGCCGACCGGGCGCGCTCGCGCTCGGCGAGGAAGCGGGCGTGCCGGGCGTCGTCCTCCGGGGCCCCGGTGCGGCGGGCGTCCCGGCCGGGCGCCTCCGGGCGGTCGGCGACGAACTTGCGCAGCCGGCCGTCCTCGGCACCGGTGAAGCCGTGGGCGAGGAACCAGGCGGTGACCTCGTCGCGTCGCGGATGGTCGGCACGCACCACGTTGAGCACGTAGTTCACCCCCCGGGCGGCGGCCTCGCGCTCGAGGTGGGCCAGCGCGAACTCCCCGGCGCCGGTGCCGCGGGCGGCCTCCTCGACCGCCAGCAGGATCTCCGCGTCGCCCCAGACGTCGTCCAGCCAGCCGTAGCCGATCACCCGGCCGGACCGCCGGACCCGCCACCAGTCGCTCGTCAGCGGCTCTCCCGGCACCCGCCGGAGGGTCGGGAAGACGGCCTCGGGAACGCTGGCGAAGATCCGTTCCCGATCCTCGTCCCAGCGCGGGTCGGGGTCCTTCTCCCAGGTCAGCGCGGTGTCCGTGGACATCTCGGCACGCCCCCTCCGCCGGCCGCCCGGTCCGCCTCCTGCGGGGCCGGTGCATTGCGGCCTACGATAGTGACCTGTTGCACATCTCTACACGAGACGCTCCGCTTGCACTCTTTCCTGTAGCACGTCAGGATGGAGGCGGCCCGCGGGGTTCCCCTGCGCCAGATCCGTTCCCCTTGGAGGCAGCGTGACCACCCTCGAAGACCGCCAGGGCACTGCGGCGGAGGGCCCGGCTCCGGTCGCCGAGCCCGCTGCGACCGTCGAGGTCTCCTTCGACACCAGCCCCGAGCAGTACAAGCACTGGAAGCTCTCCGTCGACGGCGAGATCGCCACGCTCACCCTCGACGTCGCCGAGGACGGCGGCATCGTCCCCGGCTACGAGCTGAAGATGAACAGCTACGACCTCGGCGTCGACATCGAGCTGCACGACGCGGTCCAGCGGCTGCGCTTCGAGCACCCCGAGGTCAAGGCCGTCGTGGTGACCAGCGGCAAGGAGCGCATGTTCTGCGCGGGCGCGAACATCCGCATGCTGGCCGCCTCGCCGCACAGCTGGAAGGTGAACTTCTGCAAGTTCACCAACGAGACCCGCAACGGCATCGAGGACGCCACGGACCACTCCGGGCTGCCCTTCCTCGCCGCGGTCAACGGCACCGCCGCCGGCGGCGGCTACGAGCTGGCGCTGGCCTGCGAGCAGATCCTGCTCGTCGACGACAACTCCTCCGCGGTGTCGCTGCCCGAGGTGCCCCTGCTGGGCGTGCTGCCCGGCACCGGCGGGCTGACCCGCGTGGTCGACAAGCGCGGCGTCCGCCGCGACCTGGCCGACATCTTCTCCACCACCGCCGAGGGCATCCGCGGCGAGCGCGCCGTCCAGTGGCGCCTGGTCGACGCCGTGGCCAAGGCCCGCGACTTCTCCGACGAGGTCGCCCGCCGCGCCGCCGAGCTGGCCGCGCGCTCCGACCGTCCCGGTGCCGGCGCGCAGGGCGTGGCCCTGACCCCGCTGACCCGCCAGGTCGACGGCGACACCACCACCTACGAGCACGTGCGGGTGGTGCTGGACCGCGACTCGGGCACCGCGACGATCACCGTCCTCGGCCCGACCGCCGTCCCCGCCTCGGTCGAGGAGCTGCAGGAGCAGGGCGACTCCGCCTGGTTCCTGGCCATGACCCGCCAGCTGGACGACGTCATCCTGCGGCTGCGCACCAACGAGCTGGCCATCGGCACCTGGCTGCTGCGCACCGAGGGCGACGTGGCCACCGCGACCGCCTACGACGAGTTCCTGCTGGCCAACCGCGGGCACTGGCTGGTGCGCGAGACGATCAACTTCTACAAGCGCACGGTCAAGCGACTGGACACCACCTCGCGCAGCCTGTTCGCGCTGATCGAGCCCGGCAGCTGCTTCGTCGGGGCCCTGGCCGAGATCGCGCTGTCGGCCGACCGGCAGTACATGCTCGAGGGCCAGTTCGAGGACGACGAGGACCCGAAGCCCCCGGCGGTGATCCGGCTCGACGAGTTCAACACCGGGCTGCTGCCGATGGGCAACGACCTCACCCGGCTGCAGGTGCGCTTCCTCGGCTCGGCCGAGGAGCTGGCCGCCGCCGAGGCCGCGACCGGCCGCGACCTGCTGGCCGCCGACGCCGCCGAGCTCGGCCTGGTCACCGCCACCCCGGACGACATCGACTGGGAGGACGAGATCCGGCTGGCCATCGAGGAGCGCGCGAGCTTCTCCCCCGACGCCCTCACCGGCATGGAGGCCAACCTCCGGTTCGCCGGCCGGGAGACCCCGGAGACCAAGGTCTTCGGCCGGCTGACGGCCTGGCAGAACTGGATCTTCCAGCGGCCCAACGCCGCTGGTCCGGAAGGAGCGCTGCGCCGGTACGGCACCGGCAAGCGGGCCGACTACGACAGGAAGCGGGTCTGACCGAGATGACGAGCACCGAGAGCACGCCGCAGACCGGCACGGTCACCGGCGACGCCCCCACCCCCACCGGGCCGCTGTCGAAGATCGACTACAGCGAGCGCATCCCGAACAACGTCAACCTGGCCGGCGACCGCAAGCTCCAGCGGGCGCTGGAGGGCTGGCAGCCGAAGTTCCTCGACTGGTGGCAGAACCTGGGCCCCTCCATCCCGACCCAGGACGTCTACCTGCGCACCGCGGTCGCCGTCGGCCGCGACGGCTGGGCGCACTTCGACCGGGTGCCCATGGAGCAGTACCGCTGGGGCATCTTCCTCGCCGAGCGCGACCCCGACCGCAAGGTCAATTTCGGCCAGCACAAGGGCGAGCCGGCCTGGCAGGAGGTTCCGGGTGAGTACCGCTCGGACCTGCGCCGGCTGATCGTCATCCAGGGCGACACCGAGCCCGCCTCGGTCGAGCAGCAGCGCCACCTCGGCATGACCGCACCGTCGCTGTACGACATGCGCAACCTCTTCCAGGTCAACGTGGAGGAGGGCCGTCACCTCTGGGCGATGGTCTACCTGCTGCACGCCTACTTCGGGAAGGACGGCCGCGAGGAGGCCGAGGAGCTGCTCAAGCGCAACTCCGGTGACTACGACTCCCCGCGCATCCTCGGTGCCTTCAACGAGGACACCACCGACTGGCTGCAGTTCTTCATGTTCACCTACTTCACCGACCGGGACGGCAAGTACCAGCTCGGCACGCTGAAGGAGAGCGGCTTCGACCCGCTGGCGCGCACCTGCGAGTTCATGCTCAAGGAAGAGGCGCACCACATGTTCGTCGGCACGACCGGCGTGCAGCGGACGGTGCAGCGGACCGCCCAGCTCATGAAGGAGCACGGCACCGACGACATCTGGGAGTACGGCGGCATCCCGCTGTCGGTCATCCAGAAGTACCTGAACTTCCAGTTCTCCGTCTCGATGGACCTCTTCGGCTCCGAGACCTCCTCCAACGTGGCGGCCTACTACACCGCCGGGCTCAAGGGCCGCTGGATGGAGACCCGCCGCAAGGACGACCACCTGCTGCACGACCTCACCATGGACGTGCCGGTCATCGAGGACGGGCGGATGGCCACCCGCACGGTGCCGATGCTCACCGCGCTCAACCTCGACCTGCGCAACGAGTACGCCGCCGACTGCGAGAACGGCGTGAAGCGCTGGAACCAGGAGCTGGAGGAGGCCGGCCTCGAGCAGCGGCTGTTCCTGCCCCACCAGGGCTTCAACCGCAAGGTCGGCGCCTTCGCCGGGCACCACGTCTCCCCCACCGGCGAGATCATCGACGCCGCCACGTGGGAGAAGTCGGTCGGCGACTGGCTGCCCACCCCGGAGGACCGCGAGCGGGTCGCGGCGCTGATGGTGCCGCACTACGAGCCCGGTGAGTTCGCCGGCTGGATCGCCCCGCCGTCGGTCGGCATCAACTCCCTGCCGGTCGAGTACGACTACGTCCGCTTCTGACGACGGACCCTCCTGCCCCCACCGCTGGTAAGGCTCGCGGCGGGCCCTGCAGGAGGGCCACCCGGCCGCGGCCGGACTCCCCTCGCCGGGGGTCCGGCCGCAGCCGCGACCGCACTCCCCCCTCACCTCCCGCCCCGGCCGCGCCGGGACGGCCGCTCGACGACGACGTCGGATCCGAGAAGGGACGAGCACCGTGGCCACCCTCGACACCGCTCCCGCGACACCTCCGGCGGCCGCCCCCACGGCTCCGGCCGCCGGCGCCGCGCCCGGCCCCGAGCTGTTCAACGCCGCCGAGTGGCTGGTCACCCGGCACGCCCGCGCCACGCCCGACCGGCGCGCGATCACCGCCGTCGACCTCGACGGCAGCATCCGCACGCTCACCTACGGCGAGCTCGACGAGGCCGTCACCCGGTTCGCCGCGGCGCTGATCGCCTCCGGCGTCCGCCCCGAGGAGCGCCTGCTGCTCTGCATGGGCGACTCCCCCGAGCTGCTCACCGCCTTCCTGGCCGGGCTCAGGATCGGCGCGGTGCCCGTGCCGGTCAGCACCATGCTCAAGCCCAAGGACATCGCCGGCCTGGCCCGCGACAGCCGCGCCCGGCTGGTGGCGCTGTCCTCCGAGTTCGCCGAGCTGGGCTCGGCCGTCGGCGGCACCCGCGGGCTGGCCGACGTCGTCGTCCTCACCGACGGCGCCCTCCCCGAGGTGGCCGGCACCCGCGTGCGCACCTGGGACGACTTCGTCGCCGACGGCGCGGACCTCCTCGAGCAGGCCCGCGAGCCGTATCCGACGATCGCCGACTCGCCGGCCTTCTGGCTCTACACCTCCGGCACCACCGGCACGCCCAAGGGCGCGATGCACCGGCACGGCTCGCTGCGCGACACCGCCGAGACCTACGCCCAGGACGTGCTGGCCATCGGCCCGGACGACGTCACCTTCTCCGTGGCCAAGTTCTTCTTCGCCTACGGCCTGGGCAACACGCTGACCTTCCCGTTCTCCGTCGGGGCCTCGGTCGTGCTGGACCGCTCGCGGCCCTCCCCCGCCGGCACCCTGCGGGTGCTGCAGGAGCTGCGCCCGACGCTGTTCTTCGCCGGGCCCACGTACTACGCGGCGCTGCTCAACGCCGGGCTGCCGGCCGACGCCTTCGCCTCCGTGCGGGCCTGCGTCTCGGCCGGCGAGGCGTTCCCCGCGCCCCTGTTCGAGCGGTTCACCTCGACCTTCGGCGTGGAGATGCTCGACGGCATCGGCAGCACCGAGATGCTGCACATCTTCATCAGCGGCCGCCCCGGCCGCACCCGGGCCGGCTCCACCGGCGAGGTCGTCGCCGGGTACGAGGCCAAGATCCTCGACGACGACGGCGCACCGGTGCCCGACGGCACCCCCGGCAACCTCTGGGTCAAGGGCAGCTCCGCCGCGACCGGCTACTGGTCACGGATGGACGTCACCCGCCGGGTGTTCCAGGGCGAGTGGGTGCGCACCGGCGACACCTACGTCCGCGGCACCGACGGGTACTTCTCCTCGCTGGGCCGCACCGACGACATCATCAAGGCCGGCGGCATCTGGGTCTCCCCCACCGAGGTGGAGGAGCGGCTGCGCGCCCATCCGGAGGTCAGCCAGGTCGTCGTCGTCTCCGTGCCCGACGAGACGGGCCTGGACAAGCCGGTGGCCTGCGTGGTGCTCACGCCCGGCGCGACCACCACCCCCGACGACCTCGTCACCTTCTGCCGCGAGGGCCTGGCCGCCTTCAAGCGCCCGCGCAACATCCTGGTCTTCGACGAGCTGCCGCAGACCGCGACCGGCAAGCTGCAGCGCTTCCGCGTCCGCGAGCTGGCCCTCGAGCGCCTCGGCGCGGCCCGTCCCGACCTCACGCCCACGACTCCCGGGAGCTCCGCATGACCGCGACCGACACCGTCTCGCCCGCGACCGACGTCCCCGCCGAGGGGAGCGGCGCCGGCCGCGAGGTCTCGGTCGACCTGCTGGTCGTCGGGGCCGGCCCGGCCGGGCTGTACGCCGCCTACTACGCCGGCTTCCGCGGCCTGAGGACGGCGATCGTGGACAGCCTGACCGAGCCCGGTGGCCAGGTCATGGCGCTGTACCCGGAGAAGGCGATCTACGACATCGCCGGCTTCCCCGGCATCAAGGGCCGCGACCTGGTGGCCAACCTCGTCGAGCAGGCCGCCCGGTTCGACCCGGCCTACGTGCTGGGCGAGCGCGCCGAGACCCTCACCAACGAGGCCGGCGGCACTCCTCGGGCCGGTGAGCGGCTCGTGGTCACCACCGACAAGGGCACCCGCATCCACTGCGGCGCCGTCGTCATCACCGGCGGCATCGGCACCTTCACGCCGCGGCCGCTGCCCGGCGGTGCGGAGTGGGAGGGCCGCGGCCTGACCTACGTGGTCAAGGAGCTGGCCGCGCACGCCGACCAGGACGTCGTCATCGTCGGCGGCGGCGACTCCGCGGTCGACTGGGCGCTGGCGCTGTCCGACATCGCCTCCTCGGTCACCCTCGTGCACCGGCGCAAGGCCTTCCGCGCGCACGCCGCCAGCGTCGCCGACATGGAGGCCGGGCCGACGACGATCGTCACCGACGCCCAGGTCAGCCACCTGGAGGGCGACGAGCGGCTGCACACCGTGCACGTCAAGGCCAAGGACGGCACCGTCACCCCGTACAAGGCCCAGGCGGTCATCGCCGCGCTCGGCTTCACCGCCGACATCGGCCCGCTGGAGACCTGGGGCATCGAGATCGTCGACCGCAAGATCCTGGTCGACACCGCGATGCGCACCAACGTGCCCGGCGTCTACTCCGCCGGCGACATCACCGAGTACCCGGGCAAGGTCCGTTTGATCGCCGTCGGTTTCGGGGAGGCCGCGACGGCCGTGAACAACGCCGCCACCTACCTGGACCCCGACCAGCCGCTCTTCCCCGGGCACAGCAGCGACGACCCCGCCGGCATCGGCGCGGCCGCCGCGAGCTGAGCCCCCCACCCGCATCCGAGGAGACGTCCCGTGCCCTACGTCATCGGCGCCGAGTGCATCGACACCACCGACATGTCCTGCGTCGAGGAGTGCCCGGTCGACTGCATCTACGAGGGCGACCGCAAGCTCTACATCAACCCCAAGGAGTGCATCGACTGCGGCGCCTGCGAGCCGGTGTGCCCGGTCGAGGCGATCGCGCAGGACCGCCGGGTGTCCGAGGAGAACGAGCCGCACATCGCCGACAACCGCCGGTTCTTCGTCGAGGTGCTGCCCGGCCGCGACGCCCCGCTGGGCAGCCCGGGCGGCGCCTCCAAGGTCGGCAAGATCGGCATCGACACCGAGCTGGTCGCCGACGCATGATCCGCCCGGCTCTCGACCGGCAGCCCCGGGCGGAGGAGCACGCCTGATGCAGGTCGTGCTGAGCCTCGGCGGCGACCAGCGGCTGGCCGCCGCCGAGGCCCGGGCCGCCGAGGACGCCGGCTACGACGGCGTCGCCACCGGCGAGCACCTGTTCTTCCACGGGGCGGTCGCCAACGGCTTCATCACCCTCGCCGCCGCGGCCGGCGCCACGAGCCGGATCCGGCTGCTCAGCTCGCTGACCGTGCTGCCGCTGTACCCCGCGGCGCTGGCGGCGAAGCTGGCCACCACGCTGGACCAGGTGTCGAACGGTCGGTTCGACATGGGCGTCGGCGTCGGCGGGGAGCACCCGCCGGAATTCGTCGCCGCCGGCAGCGAGGTCACCGAGCGGGGCGCGCGGACCGACGAGGCGCTGGACCTGCTGCGGGCGCTGTGGGCCGGCGGCCCGGTCGACTTCACCGGCCGGTTCACCCGCGTGCCGGGCCTGGCGCTGGAGCCCGGCCCGGTGCAGCCGGGCGGGCCGCCGATCTGGCTGGGCGGGCGCAAGCCGGCCGCCATCCGCCGCGCGGGCCGGCACGGCGACGTCTGGATGCCCTACATGTACACGCCCGAGCAGCTGGCCTCGAGCCTGGCCGAGGTCCGGCAGGCCGCCGAGGCGGCCGGCCGCGACCCGGCATCGGTGCGCGGCGCGGTGTTCTGCTGGGGCGGGGTCGACGAGGACCCTGCCCGCTCCCGGGCCGAGGTCGTCGCGGGCGTGAGCGCCGTCTACCAGCAGGACTTCGACCGGCTGGCCGACCGTTACCTCCTGCACGGCGAGCCCGACCGGGTGGCCGCCCGGGCGCGCGAGTACGCCGACGCCGGCGCCGAGACGCTGGTCTTCTCCCCCGTCGGCGCCGGGGACCGCCGGACGGAGATCGTCGACCTGTTCACCGCCGCGGTGCTTCCCCGCCTGCGCTGACCGGGCGGCGAGGCCCGCCGGCCGTATGGTGCAGGCAGACCCCACGGACGACGGAAGCAGGAGAGCGGACATGCGCGACGCAGTGATCGTGGAGGCCGTGCGCACGCCGGTCGGCAAGCGCAACGGAGGGCTGTCGGGCGTCCACCCGGTCGACCTCTCGGCGCACGTGCTGACCAGCCTGGTGCAGCGGGCGGGCCTGGACCCGGCGCTGGTCGACGACGTCGTCTGGGGCTGCGTCAGCCAGGTCAACGAGCAGACCTTCGACATCGCGCGCACGGCGGTGCTGGCCGCGGGCTGGCCGGAGTCGGTGACCGGCGTGACCGTCGACCGGCAGTGCGGCTCCAGCCAGCAGTCGGTGCACTTCGCCGCGGCCGGCCTGGTCGCCGGGCAGTACGACGTCGTCGTCGCCGGCGGCGTGGAGTCGATGTCCCGGGTGCCCATGGGCTCGGCCAGCGCCGGCGGCGACCCGTTCGGCCCGGCGTTCATGGAGCGGTACGGCGTGCGGCCCAACCAGGGCGTCGGCGCGGAGATGATCGCCGAGAAGTGGGGCTTCTCCCGCGCCCAGTGCGACGAGTTCGCCGTCGCCTCGCACGAGAAGGCCGCCGCCGCCCAGGACGAGGGCCGGTTCGACGCCCAGATCGCCCCGGTGACCACCCCCGACGGGACGGTCGTCAGCCGGGACGAGGGCATCCGCCGCGGCACCACCGTGGACACCCTCGCCGGGCTCAAGACGGTGTTCAAGCCCGAGGGCGGCGTGGTCACCGCGGGCAACGCCAGCCAGATCTCCGACGGCTCCGCCGCGCTGCTGATGACCACCAGCGAGAAGGCCGCCGAGCTCGGCCTGCGGCCGATCGCCCGCGTGCACACCGCGGTGCTGGCCGGCGCCGACCCGGTCATGATGCTCACCGCGCCGATCCCGGCGACGGAGAAGGTCCTGCGCCGCTCGGGGCTGTCGCTGGACGAGATCGGTGCCTTCGAGGTCAACGAGGCCTTCGCGCCGGTGCCGCTGGCCTGGCTGGCCGACCTCGGCGCCGACGCCAAGGCGCTCAACCCCAACGGCGGGGCGATCGCCCTGGGTCACCCGCTGGGCGGCTCGGGCGCGCGGCTGATGACCACGCTGGTGCACCACATGCGCGACAACGGCATCCGCTACGGCCTGCAGACCATGTGCGAGGGCGGCGGCCAGGCCAACGCCACGATCCTCGAGCTGCTCTGAGCATCTTCGCGGGGGCCGGTGCGCGACCGGCCCCCGCGGCGGCTCAGCGGCCGCGCCAGACCGGCGGGCGCTTCTCCGCGAAGGCGGTGGCGCCCTCGCGGGCGTCGTCGCTGGTGAACACCGGCCCGATCAGCTCGGCCTGCCGGTCCCAGCCCTCGTCGCGGCTCCAGTCCCGCGCGCCGCGCAGGACCTGCTTGGAGACGGCGACCGCCAGCGGGCCGTTGCGCGCGATCCGCTCGCCCAGCTCCACCGCGGCCGCCAGCGCCGTCCCCTCCGGCACGACCCGGTTGACCAGGCCGATCTCCGCGGCCCGCGCGGCGTCGATCGGATCGCCGGTGAGCACCATCTCCATCGCCACCGCGTAGGGCACCCGCTCGGCCAGCGCCAGGGCACCGCCGCCGGCGGCGACCAGCGCCCGCTGCACCTCCGGGACGCCGAAGCGCGCCGTCGCGCCGGCCACGACCAGGTCGCAGGCCAGCATGACCTCGAAGCCGCCGGCCAGCGCCCAGCCCTCGACCGCCGCGATCAGGGGCTTGCGCGGCGGTGTCCGGGTGATGCCGCACAGCCCCCGGTCCCCGATCCCGGGAGCCTCCCCGCGCAGGAAGGCCTTGAGGTCCATCCCCGAGGAGAACGTGCCCCCGGCGCCGGTGAGCACGCCCACCCGCAGCTCGTCGCTGGCGTCCAGCTCGTCGACCGCGGCGGCGACCCCCTCGGCGACCGCGCGGTCGAGCGCGTTGCGCGCCTGCGGCCGGTTGATCGTGATCACCTGCACGGCACCCCGCCGCTCGACCAGCACCTCGTCGGCCACTGTGCTCCTCCCCGCGGCCGCGGCCGCGTCCTCGATCAGCCCTGGACCACCGCGCCGGCGTCCAGCAACCGCTGCACCTCGCCGGCCGGGAGCCCCCAGGCCCGCAGCGCCTCGGTGGTGTCCTGCCCGGAGATCCGCGGCCCGCTGCGCACCGCTCCGGGCGTCCGCGACAGCCGCGGCGCCGGGGCCGGCTGCGGCACCCCGTCGCGCTCGACGAACGTGCCGCGGGCGGCCAGGTGCGGATCGGCCGGTGCCTCGGTGAGGCCGAGCACCGGCGTGACGCAGGCATCGGACCCGGCGAAGTGCGCGGCCCACTCGTCCCGCGTGCGCGTGGCGAGCACGGCGGCGAACCGCGCGCGGTGCTCCGCCCAGTG
The DNA here is from genome assembly GCF_054050695.1 of Blastococcus sp. SYSU D00820. NCBI lineage: Bacteria > Bacillati > Actinomycetota > Actinomycetes > Geodermatophilales > Geodermatophilaceae > Blastococcus > Blastococcus sp. SYSU D00820. The sequence continues at coordinate 79,879 of NZ_JBJGZW010000004.1, read as the reverse complement.
CGCGGCGTCGTGCTGGCCGCCGGTCAGCTGCCCGGTGAGGCCCAGCCCATCGAGGAACGCCGCGTAGAACTGCGGCTCGATGCAGCCGACGGCCACGTGCCGGCCGTCGGCGCAGGCGTAGGTGTCGTAGAACGGCGCGCCGCCGTCGAGCAGGTTGCTTCCCCGCTGGTCGCGCCACAGCCCGCCGGCGAGCATGCCGTGCACCATCGTGACCAGGGAGCTGGCGCCGTCGACCATCGCCGCGTCGACCACCTGGCCGCGACCGCTGGTCGCCCGCTCCAGCAGCGCGGCCAGCACGCCGACGACGAGGAACAGCGACCCGCCGCCGAAGTCGGCACCGATGTTGAGCGGCGGCACCGGCTTCTCGGCCGGGCCGATGGCGTGCAGCGCCCCGGTGAGGCCGAGGTAGTTGATGTCGTGGCCGACCTCCGCGGCGCGCGGCCCGCTCTGCCCCCATCCGGTCATCCGGGCGTAGACCAGCCGCGGATTGCGCCCGAGGACGACGTCGGGGCCCAGGCCCAGCCGCTCGGTCACGCCGGGGCGCAGGCCCTCGACGAGCACGTCGGCCCGGTCGGCCAGCCGCAGGACGACGTCCCGGCCGGCCTCGGTCTTGAGGTCGACGGCGGCGCACGGCCGGCTGCGGTGCAGCAGCTCCCAGCGCGGCGGCACGACCAGGCCGCCGCCCCGCGGGCGGTCCACCCGCAGCACGTCGGCGCCGAGCTCGGCCAGCAGCATGCACGCGTAGGGCGCCGGGCCGATCCCGGCCAGCTCGACGACGCGGACACCGGCCAGCGGCCCTGCGGGGGGTTCCACGCGGCCACCGTATCGGCGGCGCCGGAGCCGCCCGGAGATCAGTCCTGGGTGGCGGCGCGGCCGGCGGTGACCAGGTGCGCGCTCGCCGCGCCGAACGGGACGACGGCGAAGCCCAGCCCCGCGAGGAGGTCGGCCAGGGTCCGGTTGAGGGTCGCCAGCAGCCAGCGCTCGAGGTCGCCGCCGCGCACCACCTCCGAGCCGGCCCGCTCGTGCGGCGTCCACGCGACGATGACGCCGTCCGCGCCGTCGGCGGTGGTCCCCGGGGTCAGGCAGACGCCGCCGCGGGAGCGGGCCGGGGTTCGCCCGGTGCAGTCGTGCAGGGGCAGGCCGACCTCGACCAGCGCCGCGGCGACCTCGCACAGCAGGCCGACCAGGGGCGAGCCGTCGTCGACCAGCGGGTCCCACTCCTCGCCGACCCGCTCCAGCTGGTCGGAGAGGTCGGCCAGCCAGGCGCGGTCCTCGGGCGAGGGCCGGCGGGCCAGGCTGCCGCTGTCCCGCCGCACGCCGAACGCCGGCACGGGGTGGGCGACGCCGTCCCCGGGGTCGAGCGCGAGGACGCCGACCGGGACGGCGAAGGCCGCCTCGGCCCGGCTGTCGAAGGGCCCGCCGACGACGCGGTCGGCGTCGTCCACGAGCCACCACAGCGGCCGCGTCGACGCGAGGTCGACCGCACCGCAGTCCTGTGCCGGTCCCGGCCCGTTCACGTGCCCCTCCTCCCGCCGTCGCTGCACCCTGTCGGTTCGGGTTTCGGCACCGCCGGGACCGCCCTCCAGCCCGAGACCTGACAGGCCGCGGCCAGGATGCGGTGACCAGTTGCCCATGGCATCGGGTCCGCCGATGGGCTACGGGCGTCTCCGCAGGTCAGCGGGGTGCGGCGCGTCAAACACCGGTTCCCATGCGCCGCTCGAACCCCGCGGGCACCACCAGGTCGTCGCGGGTCAGCTCCCCCGGCGCGTCGTGGCCCAGACCGGTCAGCGCCGAGCGGAGCCCGTCGCGCAGGAGGTCCAGCACGTTCTCCACGCCCGCCTGGCCGGCGGCGGCCAGACCCCACAGCGGCGCCCGGCCGACGAGCACGGCGCGGGCCCCGAGCGCGAGGGCCTTGGCCACGTCGCCGCCCCGGCGCACCCCGCCGTCCAGGAGTACCTCGACGCGGTCGCCGACCGCCTCGGCCACCGCCGGCAGGGCCCGGATCGATGCCGGCGACCCGTCGAGGTTGTTGCCGCCGTGGTTGGACACCGACAGCGCGTCGACGCCGGCGTCCACGGCGCGCCGGGCGTCGTCGACCCGGAGGACGCCCTTGAGCAGCAGCGGGCCCGCCCACTGCTCGCGCAGCCATGCGAGGTCGGCCCAGCCGGGCGGGGTGGAGGCCTGCCAGCGGCGGTAGGCCTCGAAGAAGGTGGGCGCCGGCTCGCCCGGCCGGGCCAGGTTGGGCACGGCGAGGTCGGGCAGCCGGCCGGCGCGCAGCCAGCCGGCGAGGTACCGCGGCCGGGCCAGCACCTGCGGGGCGTAGCGCCGCACGGCCTCGCGGTCGATCCGCTCGGGGATCCACGGGCTGCCGGAGTCCCGCCCGGAGGCGAACGACCAGTCGAGCGTGACCACCAGCCCGGCGGCGCCGGCGCGGCGGGCGCGGTCGACGAACGCCGCGACGTCGTCCCGGGTGCCGATCCAGTGCAGCTGCGCCAGGGTCCGCGGGTTGGCAGCGACCACCTCCTCGACCGGGCGGGCGGCGAAGCAGGACAGCCCCATCGCGGTGCCCCGGGCCGCGGCGGCGCGGGCGACGGGCAGCTCCCCCTCCGGGTGCACCGCCTGGACGCCGACGGGACTGATCAGCACCGGGAGGTCCAGGTCGAGGCCGAGCACCCGGGTGGCGACGCGGGGGGCGGCGCTCAGGCCGGCGGCGCGCGGGGCGAAGCCCAGCTCGGCGAAGGCGGCCAGGTTGTCCGCGGCCGTCGTCCCCCGCTCGCTGCCGGCCACGAGCGCGGCGTACACAGCCCGGGGCAGCCGGCGGGCGGCCCGGCGCTGCGCCTCGGCGACGGTCTCGAACCAGCTGCCCACGGCGCCGACCCTAGGGGCCGCCCGTCGTGGGTACCGTCGGGAGCGTGACCGACCTGGACGACGCGATCCCGGAGACCGAGGACCCCCTCGCCCTGGAGCGGCAGGTCTGCTTCGCGCTGTCGGTGGCCGCGCGCAACGTCGTCGCGGTCTACCGGCCGTGGCTGGAGCCCATGGGGCTGACCCATCCGCAGTACCTGGTCATGCTCGCGCTCTGGCAGCACGGCCCGCTGGCGGTCAAGGACCTCAGCCGGCTGCTGCAGCTCGATCCCGGCACGGTGTCGCCGCTGGTCAAGCGGCTGGAGGCCGGCGGGCTGGTGCGCCGCGATCGCGATCCGCGGGACGAGCGGGCGCTGGCGATCGCGCTGACCGACGCCGGCCGCGCGCTGCGCGAGCGGGCCGAGCGGATCCCGGACGGCATCGTCGGCCACCTGGGCCTGCCGGTGGAGGAGCTGCAGACGCTGCACCGCGCGCTCACGCGCGTCATCGCCGCCTCGCAGGACGCGCTGGACCGCGGTGCGGTCGACGTCACCCCGTGACACGCCGATGCTTGGTGCCCCAACGGTTGGCGTGCCAACGAACGAGGCGTACACAGGAGGAGTGCCTCTCGAGGAGTTGCGGATGACCGCCCCGGTACCGACCGACAGCGAGCCGGCGCCGCTGCGTCCCGCGCCGCACCGCTGGTTCTGGTACGCGCTGGGCGGCGGCCTCCCGGCGCGGCACCGCACCTGGGTGCTGTACGACACCACGACCGGGTCGTGGTGGCTGCGGCACGTCTCCCGCACGCTGGTGCAGATCGCCATCCCGATCGCGATCGTGATGGTCGTGCTGCCCGCTGGATGGGGGCTGAAGGCGGCCACCGCCGGCGGCGGGATCGCGCTGGCCCTGCTCTACTCCCTGGCCTACATGGTCGAGGCGACCGAGAACCGGGTGGTCAAGGCCGGCTATCCCGCGGGGACGGCGCAGGCCGTCCGCGACCGCCGCGGCCTGGTGCGGCAGCAGGCGGAGTCCGAGCGCAAGCGGGCCGCCGCCGCCCGCCGCGCCGCTCGGTACCGCGAGCGCCAAGGCCGCTGATCCCACACCCCCTTCCAGCCGGGTGCCGGCGGCCCGGTGACCACAGGGGGGCCGCAGCCGGCCGGGAGGGTGCTCCCAGCCGGCGGGGGCAGCGTGGCCGCCATGGACGCCTCCACCGCGCACCGCTGGCTGTTCGACCCCCGGACCGCGCACGCGACGGTGCTGGCCCGCCGCCCGGCGCACTGCTCGGCCGTGGCCTGCGTCGTCTCCGACTCCGTCTGGAGCGAGGTGGTGACGCTGCTGCGGTGGGCCGACGCGGGGCTCCGGGACGACGGCCGGCTCGCCACCGCCCTGCGGGAGCGGCTGGCCGTGGGCTGCGCGCACCTGCTGCGCCGGCTGCCGGGACTGTGCGCCGAGGTGGGCGAGCCGTACGCCGTGGTCGCCGTCCCCGAGGACGACCGGCCGGGTGCGGAGCGGGTTCGCCGCGCCGCCGGCCGGCTGGAGCGGCTGCTGCGCACGGCGGAACCGGTGACCCTGGCCCGGCTGGCCACGTCGGTCGACGCGCTCGGCGCGGCCGCGGTCGCCGCGCTCGCCGAGGCCTGGTGCACGGCCGGAGCCCGACCGCCGGCCCGACCGCCGGCCCGGCCGGGCACGCGGCGACACGAATCCCTACCAAGTCGATGGACTTGACAGGAGTTGCGGTGTCGCGTTGCCTTGCCGGCGTGGGTGTCGCGCTCGAGCTGTGCCGCCGGTCCGCCGTGGACCTCGTGCGGGTCGCCAGCGCGCTCTGTCCGGCTCGCTGAGCCCGCCCCACTCCCCGCGCACCGGCCCCCTCGGGCGCCGCGCGCCCTCCCCCAGGAAGACCCCGTGACCCTGAGCACCGCCCTGCCCTCGTCCGCCCTCCTCGCCGCCACCCTCGACGGCCGCCGTGCCGCCGGTGACGCGACCGACCGGCGCACCGGCGCGGCCGCGCTCGCCGCCGCGCTCGCCGCCCGCGCCGACGCCTGGCTGCCGCGGGTGCAGTACCGCCCGGCCAGCCGCTGGACGGCCCTCCTCGACGCCGCCGACGCCGCGGCCGTCCTCGATCCCTCGCTCCACGACGACCTCGCCACCGCGCAGGTGTGGCTGCTGTCCTGGCTGCCCGCCCAGGGGACGCCGCTGCACGACCACGGCGGCTCGGCGGGCGCGTTCGCCGTCGTCCGGGGCGCGCTGGCCGAGCGGGTCGTCGGGGGCTCCCGCGGGCCGGTCCGCGACGTGACCACCGAGCTGACCACCGGCCGGGTGCGGCACTTCGGGCCGCACCACGTCCACCAGGTGACCAACCAGGGCACCGAGCCCGCGGTCAGCGTGCACGTCTACACGCCCCGGCTGTCGGAGATGACCACCTACCGCGTCACGGCCGGGGTGCTCGCGCCCACCGGCACCGAGCGGGCCGGCGTCGACTGGTGACCCGGCTCCCCTGATCCCGCGCCCGGGGGCGCCGCTCGACGGAGGGGCGGCGTCCCCGGGCGCGATCCTCGGCGCGGCGGGGCCGGCGGTGGTGCCGCGGACGACCACACCGGTCACCCGGCCGCCGCCGGCAGGTCGTGTGCGAACCTCGTCGTCATGACCGCGGTCCTGTCGATCCAGTCGCACGTCGCCTACGGCCACGTGGGCAACTCCTCGGCCGTCTTCCCGCTGCAGCGGCTGGGCATCGAGGTGTGGCCGGTGCACACCGTCCAGTTCTCCAACCACACCGGCTACGGCGAGTGGCGCGGCCGGGTCTACGACGGGCAGTCGATCGAGGAGCTCGTGCAGGGCATCGCCGAGCGCGGCGTGCTGGGCGGCTGCGACGCCGTCCTGTCGGGCTACCTGGGGTCGGCCGACATCGGGCACGCCGTCGTGGGCACGGTGGGGCGCGTGCGCGAGGCCAACCCCGGCGCCGTCTACTGCTGCGACCCGGTCATCGGCGACGTCGGCCGCGGGATCTTCGTCCGGCCCGGCATCGAGGAGTTCATGCGCGAGGTCGCGGTGCCGGCCGCCGACATCGTCACGCCCAACCACTTCGAGCTCGAGCTGCTCTCGGGCGCGAAGACCGGGTCGCTCACGTCGGTCACCGACGCCGTCGCCGCCGTCCAGGACCTCGGCCCGCGCGTGGTGCTCACCACCTCGCTGGTCGCCGAGGACACCCCCGACGACGCGGTCGACCTGCTGGCCTCCGAGGGCGGCCGGCACTGGCGGGTGCGGACGCCGCGGCTGGGCGTCTCGGTCAACGGCGCGGGCGACGCCATCGCCGCGCTGTTCCTCGCCGCCTGGCTCGACACCCGCTCGGCCGCCGAGGCCCTCGCCCGCGCCAGCGCCTCGGTGTACGGCCTACTGGCCGCCACCGAGGCCGCCGGGTCGCGGGAAGTGCTGCTGGTCGCCGCCCAGGAGGAGTTCGTGTCGCCGAGCCGGACCTTCGAGGTGGAGGAGCTGTAGCCCCCGCTCAGTCCTCGACGAGCGTGCCGGTCAGCCCCGGGTAGGTGCGGCGGATCTCCCAGCCGGCCACGGTGCCCCACAGCTCCTCGTCGACCGGCTCCTCCTCGGCGACCGGCCCGACCTGCTCGCCGGTCGCGGCGTCCAGCGTCACCAGGCCGGCCGAGCGCAGCACCACCGTGTCGTCGGTGACGTCGAGGATCGCCTGGCCGGGGTAGCTCGTGTTCGGCAGGGCGACCTCCCAGCCCGCCTCCCCCGCACGCAAGCCGTACAGGAACTCCCCTTCGTACAGCAGGTATGCCGTCGCGCCGTCCGGCGCGATCACGTGGGCGTCGGCGTTCGCGGTCGACGTCCACGTCTCGTCGCCGACGACGGCGAGGGTCTGACCGGTGACCGCGTCCAGCAGGACGCCGGCGGTGCGGTGTCCCTCGATGCCGAGGGTGTCGGTCTCGCCGAGGACACGGCCGCTGCCGACGGCGCCGGCGTCCCAGTCCCACATGTCCCGGATCCCGGGCACCGTGGCCGCGGTGGTCAGCCAGCGCTGCGCGCCGGTGAGCACGTCGAGGCCGAGGAGATCGGTGTTCGTGCCGGTCACCACCTCGGTGACCAGCGTGCCGCCCGTGGCGCCCCACACGCCGGCGATGCCGGGCCGCTGCCAGACCGGCGCGCCCGTGGCGACGTCGAGCGCGGTCACGGTCGCGTCCTCGCCGCCGGTGGTGAACAGCGCGCGGGTCTGCTCGGAGCGGCCGTCAGCGGCGAGCAGCGTGTCGTCGGCGGGGAGCAGGTTGCCGGGCGCGTCGGCCTCCCAGAGCAGGTCGCCGTCGTCGACGGCGAGGGCGGCGACCCGATCGGTCGTGCCCCCCGCGCTGAGGCCGCTGGCCGGGACGATGACGGTGTACTGCACCAGCAGCGCCGGCTCCCGCCCTGCGGAGCCGACCAGCACGGCGGCGGGGTCGCTGTCGTGCTGAGCCGACCCACCCTGGGGCACCGGCAGCTCGGTGGTCCACAGCGCCTCGCCGGTGGTCGCCTCGACCGCCGTCACCGCCGGGTCCGCCCCGGGCGCGGTGGCGCCGTCGGCGCTGTGCACGACGAGCAGCGCCGTGTCCACCGCCACCGGATCGCGCAGCACGGCCACGTCGTACTCCCACGCGGTGACCTCCGGCGCGGCACCGGTCGTGGCCGCGGCGCTGCTGCTGCTCGGGCTCGGGCGCTCGGACGAGGCGGCCGCGACACTCTCACTCCCCCCGCCGCCGCAGGCGGTCAGCAGGAGGGCGGCGCCGAGGACGACGGGGACGACGGTGGTGCGGGTGCGCGGCATGGACTCTTCCGGTCGGACTCTGTGATCGATCAACTACTCACAGCGACCTTATGGAACAGGTCCGTTCCGCCGTCACCGGTCTCACCCGGCGGAGGGACCACCGGACGACCGGGACCACCGGTCCGTTCCGGCGCGCGCTTCCCGGGGCGCGGACCTAGCGTCGCGCCGTGGACCTGTTCCGGACGAAGTCCCTCGAGACCATCCGCGACGAGGCCGGGGACTCCGAGGGCCACGGCGGGGAGGGCGGCGACCGACGACTGCGCCGCCGGCTGTCGGCCCGGCACCTGGTGGTCTTCGGCATCGGGGTGGTCATCGGCACCGGCATCTTCACGCTGACCGGCATCCAGGCGAAGAACAACGCCGGGCCGGCGATCGTCGTCTCGTTCGCCATCGCCGGCGTCGTCGCCTTGCTGGCTGCGCTCTGCTACGCGGAGCTGGCCTCCTCGGTGCCGACCGCGGGCAGCGCCTACTCCTACGCCTACGCCACCGCCGGCGAGATCGTGGCCTGGATCATCGGCTGGGACCTGTTCCTGGAGTTCGCGCTCGGCGCCGCGGTCGTCGCCCGCGGCTGGTCGGGCTACGTGGGCAACCTCCTGGACCTGCCCCCGTCGCTGTTCGGCGAGGAGTCGACGGTCAACGTCGGCGCGGCGCTCATCGTGCTCGTGCTGACCGTCGTCGCCGCGCTCGGCATCCGCGAGTCCGCGCGGGTCACCGGGGCGCTGGTGGTGGTCAAGGTGTCGGTCTGCGTCTTCGTCATCGTCGCCGGCGCCTGGTTCGTCCGGGGCGCGAACCTCACGCCGTTCGTGCCGGCGTCCGAGCCGGTCGAGGGCGCCAGCGGGCTGGCTCGGCCGCTGATCGAGGCGATCGCCGGGATCGAGCCGGTCGCCTTCGGCATCGGCGGGGTGCTCACCGCCGCGGCCGTCGTCTTCTTCTCCTACACCGGCTTCGAGGCGGTCGCGAACCTGTCGGAGGAGACCCGCCGGCCGGCGCGCGACCTGCCCCTCGGGCTGCTCGGCACGCTCGCCCTGTCGACGGCGCTCTACATCGGCGTCTCGTTCGTCGTGGTCGGAATGGTGCGCTACGCCGACATCGACGAGGGGGCGCCGATCGCGGACGCCTTCGACCAGGTCGGCCTCGGCTGGGCCTCCTCGCTGGTCGCGCTGGCCGCCGTCGCCGGGCTGACGTCGGTGATCCTGGTCGACCTCATCACCGTCAGCCGGATCGGCTTCGCGATGGGCCGGGACGGCCTGCTGCCGCCGGCGATCGCGCAGGTCAGCCCGCGGACCGGGACGCCGGTGCGGATCACGCTGCTGTTCGCCGTCCTGGTGCTGGCGCTGGCGACGTTCGTCCCGCTGGGCACGCTGGCCGACCTGGTGAGCATCGGCACGCTGTTCGCGTTCCTGCTCGTGTCGGCGGCGGTGCCCGTGCTGCGGCGCACCCGGCCGGACCTCACGCGCCCGTTCCGGGTGCCGCTGTCACCGGCGCTGCCGGTCGTCGCCGCCCTCGCATGTCTCTACCTCATGCTGAACCTGAGCCTGGAGACCTGGCTGCGGTTCCTCGCCTGGCTCGCGCTGGGCCTGCTGTTCTACGTCGTGTACGGCCGTCGGCACTCGCGGCTGCGGGTGCCGGCCGCGTCGGGTGACTGAACTCAGCCGCCGGACGGCCGGGTCAGCGTGCGGGAGATCCCCCGGGCGGCGGCCCGGACGCCCGGGGTGAGGCTGCGGACGGCGGCCGGCCCGTCGCCGCGGACGACGACCGAGAGCGCGGCGACCACCGTCTCCCCCGCCATGACCGGTGCCGCGACGGAGACGGCGTCCTCGGTGACCTGCCGGTCGCTGATCGCCACCCCGGTGCGGCGCACCTCGGCCAGCACCCGGCGCAGCTGGCGCGGGTCGGTGATGGTGTGCGAGGTGTACCGGCGGCCGGGGGTGGCCAGCACGCGTTCCTGCACGTCGAGCGGGGCGTACGCGAGCAGCACCAGGCCCACGCCGGTCGGCGCGAGCGCGAAGCGGCCACCGACCTGGGTGTAGACGGCCACGGCGTCACGGCCGGCGAACCGCTCGACGAAGACCACGTCGGTGTCGTCCCGGACCGCGAGCTGCACGTTCTCGTGGGTGACCTCGTAGAGGTCCTCCATGAACGGCAGCGCGGCCTCCCGCAGGCCCAGCCCCCGGGGGGCGAGCGCGCCGAGCTCCCACAGCCGCAGCCCGATGCGGAACCGGCCGTCGGGATCGCGCTCCAGGCCGCCCCAGTCCCGCAGCTCGGCGACCAGCCGGTGGGTCGTCGACAGCGCCAGCCCGGTCGCGCGGGCGATCTCGGACAGGGTGAGCGCCGGCCGCTCGCGGGTGAAGGCGTCGAGGACGGCGAGCAGCTTGCCGCCCGCCGTCCTCCCGGGGCTCAGAGCTCCAGGACCAGCCTCGGGGACGCGGCGCGCGACACGCAGATGAACATCGTGTCGTTGGCGGCCTGCTCCGCCGGCGTCAGCAGCGAGTCGCGGTGGTCGACCTCGCCCTCCAGCACCGCCGTCTCGCACGTGCCGCACGTCCCTTCCTGGCACGACGAGAGCACGCTCACGCCGGCCTCCTCGACCACCTCGAGGACAGACTTCCCCGGCGGCACGGTGAGCACCAGCCCGCTGGTGGCCAGCTCCACCTCGAAGGAGTCGGTGCGGACCGGCTCGCCGACCTCCTTGGGGCTGAACCGCTCGACGTGCAGCGCGCCCTCCGGCCAGCCGGCGCAGCGCTCCTCGACGGCGGCCAGCAGCGGCTCGGGGCCGCAGCAGTACACCAGGGTGTCCGGCCGCGGGGTGCCGAGCAGGCGGGGCAGGTCGATCAGGCCGACCTCGTCCTGCGGGTGCAGCGTCACCCGGGTGCCGGTGGCGTCCTCGAGCGCCTCGAGGAAGGCCATCGAGCGGCGGCTGCGCCCGCCGTAGTGCAGCTCCCACTCAGCGCCGGCCGCCTCCGCCGCGCGCAGCATCGGCAGGATCGGCGTGATGCCGATGCCGCCGGCGATGAACAGGTACCGCGGGGCGGGCTCGAGCGGGAAGTGGTTGCGCGGACCGCGGACGGACACCGTCTCGCCCTCGAGCAGCTTCTCGTGCACGTGCACCGATCCGCCGCGGCTCGCCGGCTCGCGCAGCACCGCGATCCGCCAGACCGACCGGTCGGCGGGGTCGCCGCACAGCGAGTACTGGCGGGTCAGGCCGCCGGGGAGCACGAGGTCGACGTGTGCGCCGGGGGCCCAGGCGGGCAGCTCGGCGCCGTCCGGGTCGCGCAGGTCGAGGACGGCGACGCCCTCGGCGCCGGTGCTGCGCGCGGCGATCCGCAGCTGCAGGTCGGCCTCGTCGGGAGCGGTGGTGGACAACGGGATCTCCTCGGGCCGGCTCAGACCAGGACGGGCGTGCGCCCGCGGACCAGGGCCGGATCGGTGATGACGTGGGCAGGTGGCGGCGGCAGGACGGCGGGCGGGGGCGGGCCGCCGGGACCACCCGCGGGGTGGTCGGGGTGGGCCAGCAGCCACTCCCACATCTCCACCGGGTCCTCCGCCTCGGCCGTGGCGCCGCAGTGGCAGCGGCCGCGCAGCCGGTCGGAGCCGGGCAGCCACTCGACCCGCAGCACGGCGTCGCCGGGCAGCGTGCCCAGGGTCGGGACGGTGCCGCTCACCGGGTCGCGGCCGCGGGGGCCGCCGCCGTCTCGCCGGCGGCCTCCGCGGCGAGCTTGGCGATCAGCCGGCGCGCGGCCAGGCCGCCGGTGTCGATGTTGATCGACAGCTCCTGGTACCCGTCGGGCTCGCCGGCGATGACCTGCTCGAGGACGTCGAGGGCCTTCACGTCCTGCAGGACGACCGTCCGGTTGTTCTCGGCGAGGAAGGCCGACACCGACTCGTCGTCGAGGGCGAAGTCGCGGGCGACGGCCCAGAAGTCGTGGGTGGAGTTCTCCGTCTCCGGGGTGATCGCGTAGACGACCTCGACGTGGAAGGCGTCGGGGTCGGTGCCGTCGTCGTTCGGGAGGACGCCGACCGGCGCGATCCGGCTGTGCAGCTTGTAGAGGCAGGGCGGGGTGAACTCGATGTCCTGCCAGCGGGTGATCCGGCCCTGGATGCCGGTGCTCTTGGAGTAGAACGGCGGGCACTCGGCGTCGGCCATGTGCCGGCTGACGTAGACGATGCCGGCCTCCTCGTCGACCTCGGTGGTGATCGGGGTGGAGGCGACCTCCGGCGTCCCGATGTAGCCGCCGTGCAGGTACGTCTCGTGGGAGAGGTCCATGAGGTTGTCGATCAGCAGGCTGGCCCGCGCGGCCAGCGGCTCCATGCCGGAGACCGTCGTCCAGCCCTCCATGTCCAGCCAGGGGGCGCGCGGGATGCGGGTCGTGTCGGCCTTGTCCGGGTCGCCGATGAAGACCCAGATGAAGGAGTCCTGCTCGACCACGGGGTAGGTCTTCAGCCGGGCGGTGCGCGGAACGCGGGTCTGCCCGGGGACGGCGACGCAGACGCCGTCGGCGCCGTAGGTGAAGCCGTGGTAGCCGCAGACGACGGTGTCGCCGTTGAGGTGGCTCGGGGCCTCGCTGAGCGGGAACCGGCGGTGCACGCAGCGGTCGCTCATGGCGGTGACCTGGCCGGTCTCGGTGCGCCAGAAGAGGATCGACTCCCCGCAGATCGTGCGGCTGAACAGCTCGCCACCGGTGACGTCCCGGCCGATCTCGCGGCCGTAGGCGGCCACGTACCACTGGTTGCGGACGATCGACGTCATGCGACTGCCTCTCCTCGGGGGGTGCGGGCTGGTGCAACCAGGGTGAGCGCCGTCACCAGGCCCGCTCGACCGGACTTCCGCCACGCGGAAGGCGATGTCGCGCGGACCGCCGTCCTCACGGGTTCCTGTACCTCTCGTCGGGGACGTCGGTGACGAACATGTACCCGGGCGCGTGCGTGATGGCCAGCGGCGGCCGGGACGCGAGCAGCGCCGCCTGCGGGGTGACGCCGCAGGCCCAGAAGACGGGGACGTCCCCCTCCTCCGCCTCGACGGGGTCGCCGTAGTCGGGCGATCCGAGGTCGGCGATGCCCAGCGCGTCCGGGGCGCCGACGTGCACCGGGGCGCCGTGCACCTGCGGCATGCGGGCGGTGACCTGGACAGCGGTGGCGACGAGGCCGGCCGGCACCGGCCGCATCGACACGACCAGCGGACCGGACAGCCGGCCTGCGGGGCGGCAGTCGGTGCTGGTGCGGTACATCGACACGTTGCGCCCCTGCTCGATGTTGCGCACCGGGACGCCGGCCTCGAGCAGTGCGGTCTCGAAGCTGAAGCTGCAGCCGACGAGGAAGGCGACGAGGTCGTCCGACCACAGGCCGGTGACGTCGGTCGGCTCGTCGACCAGCTCGCCGTGCCGCCACACCCGGTATCTCGGGAGATCCGTGCGCAGGTCGGCGCCCGCGGCGAGCACCGTGCCCGTGGCGCCGGGGTCCGTGACCTCCAGCAGGGGCACCGGCCGCGGATTGCGCTGGGCGAACAGGAGCATGTCGTAGGCCCAGTCCTGCGGGAGCACCACCAGGTTCGCCTGCGTGAAGCCCGGCGCCGCTCCGGACGTGGGCACGGCCAGGCCCGCCCGGTACTGCTGCCGGTGCTCGGCGGGAGACGGCATGCCCCATGCTCGCGCCGGGCCACGGCTGCCGCCAGCCCTGGGCGACACTGCCGCCTCGACCCGGCGACACCTGCCCTCCTCGCCTCCTCGACACCTCGACACCTCGATTCGTCGGCTTGCGGACATGTCGACCTCCGGGCAGCCGTGGGCCGGGACCGGTGGCCCCTCCCATCCCCAGGAGGGGCCACCGGCGTCCGTGCGGCGGTGCGGTCAGAACGGCGGTGGCTCGGCGGCGGCGATCGGCTGGGGTGCAGCGCCGGGGAAGCCGGGTGGTGCGGGGCCGGGGTACCAGTCGGGCCCGGGTGGCCGGGTCACCCGGGTGACCCCGCTCGGTGTGGTGACGGTGAGCTCTCCGTCGGGGCTCATGGTGAAGCGCCAGCCGCGGGCGTGGGTCTTGAGCCGGTGGTGCCGCCGGCAGAGGCAGCAGAGGTTGTCGCAGGCGGTGGCGCCGCCGTGCGCGTGGGGGATGACGTGGTCCAGGTCGGCCCAGCCGGCCCGGTGGTGGCAGCCGGGCATGCGGCAGTGCTGGTCGCGGGTGCGCACGAACCGGTCGGTGGGGATCGATGGCCGGTAGCGGTCGACCGGCTCGGGTCTGTCCAGGACCGGGCAGCCGCAGTGACCGTCGGGATGCTGAGCGCAGCCGCGGCGGGCCAGGCGGTCGAGCTCGGCGCGGGTCAGGGTGGCGCGCAGTTCGCCGGTGCCGGGGTCGACCAGGCCGATGTCCAGGCTGCCGCCCTCGGGCGCCTGCAGCCCGCCGGGGCACAGGGCGTCGAGCTGCTCGAGGACCTGGCGCAGGTGGGCGGCGGTGATGGGCTGGCCGTCGACCGCACCGACCGCGCCACCGCCCTCGGCCTGCAGTGCGGGCAGGGGGGCGAGCACGGTGATGTGCGCGGTGACCGGCGCTCGGGTGTCGTCCCAGGGCCGGGTGATCAGGGCGTGCAGGGCCTCCACGCGCAGCACGCCGATGGGTCGGTCGTCCCCGTCGGCCTTGGCGGCGCGGACCAGCTGGTCGGCGGTGGCGTGCATGGCGGTGATCTGCTCGGCGGTACCGGTGACCTCCAGCCGCGCCATCCCGTCACCCAGAGCCCGGTGACCCACGTTCGTGAGCTTCTTCGCCTGCTCCCGCCGCCGGTCGGCAGCCTCCTGGTCCAGCCGCTGGAGCTCGCGCTGGACCGCCGCCCGCACCCCGCTGACCGACAACTGCATCGCCTGCGGCAGCACCAGCGCCTCCACCGCCCGCACGACATCCGGAGCGGTCTGCCCGGCCTTCTCCACACCCAGCTCCTGGGCGATCACCCGGGCGCGCGGCCAGTCCAGTTCCCCGTCGGCCAGCGCAGCCCAGGTGGCGGTCAGCCGGTGCGCCAGGTCCAGCGACAACCCCAGCAACCCGGTCGCGGTCGCCCGATGACAGCGCAGCACCAACGCCAGCTCGTCAAGGAAGAACTCGCTCACCTCACTGGGCAGCGGATCCGCGGCCCAGCCCGGAGACGCCGCACCGGGGCTGTTCGGGGCCGGGTCGTCGGTGACGGGCCGGCGGGCAGCCAGTTCCGCCACCAGCCCCACCTCGTAACCGGCCAACCGCGACCGCAGCTGCTGCACCCGCTCCAGCTCCACGGCCAGCTCGGCATCGGTACGCGTCTCCGGCGGCAGCACGTCGGACAACCGCGCCGGCCGCTGCCCGGCCAGCAGCGGCCGCCGCGTAGCGGCAGGCAGCACCTGCGCCACGGTCAACCCGACCCCGAAGCCTTCGAACATGCGTTCGATGATGCCCGACGGGAACGACAGGAAACCGCCTGTCCACAGGCCCGATCCGGTGGACGTCTCCGTCCACAGGTGAGCAAGAACGGTCGGGCCGGAAGGTCGTCCCGACCGACAGACTCGATCCCGTGACCGACGCCCCGCCTCCCGGACGCGACCGCCTGCGCGAGCTGCTCGACGCCGTCCTCGACGAGGACAACCCCACCCTCGCCGACATGGCCGGCGACGCCTACTCCTCCCCCTGGCACTTCAGCCGGCAGATCGCCCGCGGCGCGGGCGAGCCACCGGTCGCCCTGCGCCGCCGGGTGATGCTCGAGCGTGCCGCCTGGCAGCTGCGGCACGGCACCTCGGTCACCGAGGCCGCCTTCGGCGCCGGCTACGACTCCGTCGAGGGCTTCGCCCGCGCCTACGCCCGCGCGTACGGCCACAGCCCGGGCACGACCGCGCCCACCGACGGCCGGGACGCGCACTGGCTGCCCTCCCCCAACGGCATCCACTTCCACCCGCCCATGTCGCTGTGGGTCGCCGAGGAGAACCGCGGCGCCGCCGACGAGGTCACCGCCCTGCTCCTGCACCACGACGTCGAGGACACCCGCGCCCTGATCGAGACGGCCAAGCAGCTGGACGACGAGGCCTACCGGGCGCGCCGGCTGCCCGGAGCCATCGTCCTGCCGTGGGACGGGCCGGAGGAGTCGATCGCGCGGGTCCTCGACGCGCTGGTGTGGACCAAGGAGGTGTGGGTGGCCTCGATCGAGGGCCGTGACCACCCCGATCGCGGCGCAGACGACCCGGCGACGCTGCTCGACCGGCACGACGAGGCGGCCGCGCGCTGGCTGACCGCCGTGCGCGACATGGCCCGCCGCGGCGCCTGGGGCGACCGGCTGGTCGACGCCCTGTGCGAGCCGCCGGAGAGCTTCGTGCTGGGCAGCGTCGTCGCCCACGTCCTGACCTTCTCCGCGCACCGGCGGCTGCTGGTGCGCTCCCTGCTCCGCGACGCGGGGCTGACCGTCGACAACGGGGACCCCATCGAATGGCTGACCAGGAGGAACCGATGACCCGCACCGTCTACTACACCGCCACCACCCTCGACGGCTTCATCGCCACCGAGGACCACTCCCTCGACTGGCTGCTCACCCGGCAGAACGACCCCGACGGCGCCATGGGCTACCAGGACTTCGAGAAGCGCATCGGCGCGCTGGTCATGGGGGCGAGCACCTACGTCTGGGTCCAGCAGCACGACGACACCCCGGAGTGGCCCTACAGCGCCCCAACCTGGGTGTTCACCCACCGCGACCTCAGCGCGCCGGCCGGCGCCGACGTGCGGTTCGCGCAGGGCGACGTCGCCGCGGTGCACGCCGAGATGGTCGCCGCCGCGGGTGATCGCGACGTCTGGATCGTCGGTGGCGGCGACCTCGCCGGGCAGTTCGCCGACGCCGGCCTCCTCGACGAGGTGGTCGTCTCCATCGCCCCGGTGACGCTCGGCCGCGGCCAGCCGCTGCTCCCCCGGCACGTCGAGCTGGCCCGCACCGAGTGGGCGGTCAACGGCGAGTTCGTCTGCGTCCGCTACGACGTCGTGAAGGACAAAACGGCGTGACGGGGAGGTCGCACCCGGTGATGCTGCCCGGGTGCGACTGACGTTCCGGCGGATGGCCGACCGGCGGCCGGTGGAGACCCTCGTCGAGCGGGACGACGGCGTGGTGTTCGCGATGCGTGGCGCCGGGGGCGGCGCGGACCTGCCGCACGACCTGGTGCACGCGCTGGTCGAGGCCGAGCTCGGCATCCCCGACGGCATCTGGGGCAGCGTGGCCGACGGCGTGGTGTGGGGCAGCATGCGGCACGTCTCCGGCCGCCGGCCCCCGCACGCCGCCGACCGCTCCGCCGCGCTGAAGCGGGAGCGCGCCGCCGCGATCGGGCGGGCCGAGGCGCTGGCCGACGTGGTGCACCGGCTGGCCGAGGGCGCCGAGGTCCTGCCCCGGCAACTGGCCGACGCCGGCGTCGACCGGAGCCGTCTGGACGCCGCCGCCGAGGTGCTCCGGGCGGCGACCGAGCACTGGGCGGCACTGGAGCCCGGCACCGAGCACGTGGTGACCTGGCCGGCCGGTCCGGCCGGCCGGCACCGGTCGCGGAGCGAGCCACGGGAGGGCCGGCGCGGCCGGCAGGCGCCCCGGCGGAGCGACCCCCAGCGGAACCGGCGGGCCTGACCTCGCGTTTGCCGCAGGCCCGGCCCGGCCCTAGCGTCGGGCGCAGGTCATCCCCCGCCCCGCCGACGTCCGCCGGGCGCCCCACGACAGCACGGTCCGCACCCCGCAGGAGCGCCGATGTCGCACCCCCCGGCCGACCGTCCCGGGCCGCCCCCGGGCACCGCCTCCCCCGCCCCGGGCCGGATGGCCGCGAGCACCCGCTCGACCATCCTCGGCGCGATGTTCCTCATGGCCACCTCGGCCATCGGGCCGGGGTTCATCACCCAGACGACGACCTTCACCGTCCAGCTCGGCGCGGCGTTCGCCTTCGCGATCGTCGTCTCGATCCTCGTGGACATCGCGCTGCAGCTGAACGTGTGGCGGGTCGTCGGGGTCACCGGCCGGCGCGCCCAGGAGCTCGGCAACCTGGTCCTCCCCGGCCTGGGCTGGGTGCTCGCCGTCCTGCTCGTCGTCGGCGGGCTGGTCTTCAACGTCGGCAACGTCAGCGGCGCCGGGCTCGGCCTCGACGCCCTGCTGGGCCTGGAGCCCAGGATCGGCGGTGCGCTGTCCGCGGTGATCGCGATCGGCGTCTTCCTGAGCAAGCGGGCGGGCGTCGCCGTCGACCGCATCGTCGTCGTCCTCGGCCTGCTGATGATCGCGCTGACCGCCTTCATCGCGGTCACGTCCGGCCCGCCGGTGGGCACCGCGCTGCGCAACGTGGTGCTGCCCGAGCAGATCGACGTCCTCGCCATCACGACCCTGGTCGGCGGGACGATCGGCGGCTACATCGTCTACGCCGGCGCCCACCGGCTGCTCGACTCCGGGGTGACCGGCCCGGAGCACGTCCGCGACATCACCCGCGGCTCGGTCACCGGCATCGTGGTCACCGGGATCATGCGGGTGCTGCTGTTCCTCGCCATCCTCGGCGTCGTGGCCGGTGGCGCGGACCTCGGCGAGGAGAACCAGGCCGCCACGGCCTTCTCCGTCGCCGCCGGCGAGATCGGGCTGCGGGTCTTCGGGATCATCCTCTGGGCCGCGTCGATCACCAGCGTCATCGGCGCCTCCTACACGTCGGTCTCGTTCATCACGTCCCGGACCCGCACCAGCGACCGCACCCGCACGCTCCTGGTCGTCGCCTTCATCGCGGCCAGCACGCTGGTGTTCGTCACCGCCGGCGCCGCGCCCACCACGCTGCTGGTCTTCGCCGGCGCCTTCAACGGCGTCCTGCTGCCGGTCGGCATCGGCGTCCTGCTGTACGTGGCCACCCGGCGGGCCGACCTCATGGCCGGCTACCGCTATCCCCGCTGGCTGCTGGTGGTGGGCTGGCTGGCGTGGCTGCTGACCCTCTACCTCGCGGTGACCTCCATCCGCCCGGTCATCGAGCTGTTCTCCTGAGGCGGGCCAGGATGGGGACCATGGACCTCAACTCCGACCTCGGCGAGGGCTTCGGCCAGTGGGTGCTCGGGGACGACGAGGCGCTGCTCGACATCGTCACCAGCGCCAACGTCGCCTGCGGCTTCCACGCCGGTGACCCGGTGATCCTGCGCCGGGTCTGCGAGCAGGCCGCCGCGCGCGGCGTGGCCATCGGCGCCCAGGTGGCCTACCGCGACCTCGCCGGCTTCGGCCGCCGGTTCGTCGACGTGGAACCCGCCGCGCTCACCCAGGACGTGCTGTACCAGCTCGGCGCGCTCGAGGCATTCGCCCGCGTGGCCGGCGCCCGGGTCCGCTACCTCAAGCCGCACGGCGCCCTCTACAACACCATCGTCGAGCACGAGGAGCAGGCCGCCGCCGTGGTCCAGGCCGTCGTCGACTACGACCGCACGCTGCCGGTGCTCGGCCTGCCCGGCTCGGCGTTCCTGCGGCTCGCGGAGGCCGCCGGCCTGCCCACCGTCGCCGAGGCCTTCGCCGACCGCGCCTACACCCCGCAGGGCACGCTGGTCTCCCGCCGGCGCCCCGGCGCCGTCCTGCACGACCCCGACGAGATCGCCCGGCGCTGCCTGGCCATGGCCACCGGCGAGCCGGTGACCGACGTCGACGGCGGGGAGCTGACGCTCGCGCCGCGGTCGATCTGCGTGCACGGCGACACCCCCGGCGCGGTCGCCATCGCCCGGCGCGTCCGCGACGAGCTGACCGCGGCCGGCGTCGAGCTGACCCCGTTCGCCGCCTGATGCGCCTCCTGCCCTGCGGCGACACCGCGCTCCTCGTGGAGGTCGACGACCTGGCCCAGGTCCTCGGCCTCGCCGGCACGCTGCGCGAGCAGCCGCCGGACGGCGTGCTCGACGTCGTCCCGGCCGCCCGCACGGTGCTGCTGGTCGTCGATCCCGCGGTCACCGACGTCGGCACGGTCGCCGCGGCCGTCCGGGAGCTGCCGATCCGGCCCGGCGCGGGCACGAGCGGCGAGACCGTGGAGATCCCGGTCCGCTACGACGGCGACGACCTCGACGCCGTCGCCCGGCACCTGCGCACCGATCCGGCCGAGGTGGTCCGCCGGCACACCGCCGAGGAGTGGACGGTCGCCTTCTGCGGCTTCTCCCCCGGCTTCGGGTACTGCACCCCGGCCGGCGGCGGCTGGGACCTGCCCCGGCACGACACCCCGCGCACCCACGTGCCCGCGGGCGCGGTCGCCCTGGCCGGCGGGTTCACCGGCGTCTACCCGCGCGAGTCCCCGGGCGGCTGGCAGCTGCTCGGCTCCACCGACGTCGCCGTCTTCGACCTCGGCCGGGACCCGGCCGCGCTGCTGCGCCCGGGGGTCCGGGTGCGCTTCACCGACGCCGGGACGGCGTGATGCTCACCGTGCTGGCCCCCGGGCCCCTGACCACCGTCCAGGACCTCGGCCGCCCCGGCCAGGCCGGCCTCGGCATCGGCCGCTCCGGCGCCTGCGACCGCGGCGCGGCCACGCTGGCCAACCGGCTGCTGGGCAACGACCCCGGTGCCGCCGTCCTCGAGGTGACCGCCGGCGGGCTGCACGTCCGCGCCGAGGCCGACCTCACCGTCGTCACCACCGGCGCGCGGTGTCCCGGCAGCCCGGCGCACGGCGCCCCCGCCATCCTGCGGCGCGGCGCCGAGGTGCGGCTCGGTGCCCCCGACGCCGGCCTGCGCACCTACCTCGCCGTACGCGGCGGCATCGCCGTCGAGCCCGTGCTCGGCGCCCGAGCCACCGACCTGCTGTCCGGCCTCGGCCCGCCGGTGGTGCAGGCCGGCGACGTGCTGCCGATCGGCGAGACCGCCGGCGCGTGGCCCGGCGTCGACCTCGCCCCGGTGCCCGATCCGCCCGCCGGCGAGGTGGCCGTGCGCGTGCTGCCCGGCCCGCGCCGCGACTGGTTCGGCGACGACGCCTGGACCGCCCTCACCACGCGGCCCTACGAGGTGACCGCGGAGAGCAACCGGATCGGCCTGCGCCTGGCCGGGCCGCCCCTCGAGCGCACCCGGCAGGGCGAGCTGCCCAGCGAGGGCATGGTCGCCGGCGCGCTACAGGTGCCGCCGTCGGGCACCCCGGTGCTGTTCCTCGCCGACGCCCCGGTCACCGGCGGCTATCCGGTCATCGGCTACGTCGCCGCCGCCGACCTCGACCGCTGCGGGCAGCTGCGCCCCGGGCAGGCGGTGCGGTTCCGCGCGGCCCCGGCGTGAGCTACGACGCCCTCGCCGCGAGCGTGGCGCTGCTCGCGGGCGCGCCCCTGCCCGCCGAGGCGCGGCTGAGCCGCCGCGTCCGCGTGGTGCCCCTGGCCGTGGACCGGGACGACGACGTCGCCGCGACGATGTTCCTGCGCCGGGGCGTCAGCGGCGTGCCGCAGCTGGAGGTGCACACCCTGGAGCTGACCGCGGCGGGCTGGCGCCTGCTGGGCGGCGGGGGCGGCGGCCCGGCGGACGAGGTGACCGGCCCCCGCCCGTCGGTGGCGGAGCTGCCCGGCCCGGCGGCGAGCTCCGGTCACGGCGGCACCGCACGGACGGCCGGCCGCGGGCTGCGCCGGTGGCGGCGGAACTGGATCTCCTGGGCGGAGCTGCGCGTGGCCCGCGAGGTCGCCGCCCTGCGGGCCGGGAACCGGCTGGTCCCCGTCGCCCCGCACGGCAACGCCGTCCTCGTCTGGGCCGATCCCCGGCCACCCCGGGTCGTGGCGCTGGACCCCTCGGGCGCCCTCGTCGGTCCGGTCCCGCTCGACCGGGCGGCCTCCCGCCGCCCCGCCTGGTAGTGGCCGGCACCGGCGGGAGCAGGATCGGTCCCGTGCCCGTTCCGCATCCCGAGGCCCCGCCCCGCCGGGCCACCCGCGGCCTGCTCGCGCTCGCCCCGGCGATCGCCCTCGTCCTCGTGGCGCTGTGCCTGCGCGGCCCGTTCGCCGGCGTCGGTCCCGTCCTCGGCGAGCTGGGCGAGGAACTGTCGGTGTCGACCACCACCCTCGCCGTCCTGACCTCGCTGCCACTGGTCTGCCTGGGCCTGCTGGCCCCGCTCGCGCCCGTGATGGCCGCGCGCATCGGGCTGCAGCGGGCGCTGCTGGCCGGCGTCGCCGTCGTGGTCGTGGGGGTCGCGGTGCGGCTGGCCGGGGTGCCGGGGCTGTTCGCCGGCACGGTGCTGCTCACCGGCGGCATCGCCGTGGCCAACGTGCTGCTCCCGGCCGTGGCCCGCGCGGAGTACGGCCGCCGCAGCGCCGCGGTGGTCGGCGTGACCACCGGCGCGGTGGCGTTCTCGGCGAGCCTCGGCGCGGGCCTGGCCCAGCCCCTGGCCGACGCCACCGGCGGCGCCGTGCGCGGGCTGACCCTGTGGCTGGTGCCCACCCTCGCCGCCGCGGCTGCCCTGCTCCCGCTGGCGCTGCGCCGCCCGCCCGCCGGCGACGGCCCGGCCGGCCCGCCGGGCGCGCGGATCCTCCGCGATCCGGTGGCGCTGGCGGTGACCGGCTACTTCGGGCTCCAGTCACTGGCCTTCTACGCGATGCTCACCTGGCTGCCCGAGGTGCTCGAGGACGAGGCGGGCGTCACCCCCGTCGCGGCGGGCGGGCTGCTGGCCGTGGCCGCCGCCATGGGTGCGCCGCTGTCGCTCGTCGTCCCGCCGCTGGCCGCGCGCAGCCGCAGCCAGGCCGCGTGGGTGGTCGGCGCGTCGGTGCCCACCGTCGTGGCGCTGGCCGGCCTGCTGCTGGCCCCGGATGCCGCACCGGTGCTGTGGGCGCTGCTCTACGGCATCGGCACCGGGGCGTGCTTCCCGCTGGCGATGACGCTGGTGCTGGTGCGCACCCGCGACGTCGCCCAGACCGGGCGGCTGTCGGCCGCGGCGCAGAGCGCCGGCTACCTGCTGGCCGCCGGTGGCCCGCTCAGCATCGGTCTGCTGCACGAGGCCACCGGCGGCTGGGCGACCGGGCTGGTCCTGCTGCTGGTGCTGCTGCTGGCCCAGGTCGCGGTCGGGCTGCTGGCCGCCCGACCGCGCCTGGTCACCGAGGACGCGCCTCAGAAGGGGTAGGCCGGCAGGTCCCCGCGCAGCGTGACCCACTGGGTCTCGGTGAAGGCCTCGATGTTGGCCTGCGGCCCGCCGTGGCGGGAGCCGGTGCCCGAGGCGCCGACGCCGCCGAAGGGCGCCACCGCCTCGTCGTTGACCGTCTGGTCGTTGATGTGCACCAGCCCCGACGGGATCCGCTCGGCCAGCTGCAGGCCGGCGTAGACGTCGCGGGTCAGGATGCCCAGCGACAGACCGTACTCGGTGCCGGCGGCCAGCTCGGCGACCTCGTCGAGGGAGGAGAACGGGGTGACCGGGGCGACCGGGCCGAAGATCTCCTCCTGGTAGGCGGGGTGGTCGATGGCGACGTCGCCCAGCACGGTCGGCCGGTAGAACAGCCCCTCGAACTCCGCGCCGGTGCGGACGGTGGCGCCGCGCTCGACCGAGGCGGTGACCAGCCCGTGCACCCGGTCGCGCTGGCCGGCGTCGATCAGCGGGCCCATCGCCACCTGCTCGCGGAACGGGTCGCCGACCGGCAGCTTGGCCACCTTCTCGGTGAGCACCTGGGTGTACTCCTCGGCGATCGACTCGTGCACCAGGTGCCGGGAGGTGGCCATGCAGATCTGGCCCTGGTGGGCGAAGGTGCCCCACGCGCCGACGCTGGCCGCGGCGGTCACGTCGACGTCCGGGAGCACGATGAGCGCCGAGTTGCCGCCCAGCTCCAGGTGCGCCCGCTTGAGGTGCTGGCCGGCCAGCGCGCCGACCGCCCGTCCGGCCCGGGTGGAGCCGGTGAAGGCGATGACCCGCACCGGGGGCGCGGTCACCAGCGCCTCGCCCACGTCGGCACCGCCGGGCAGCACCTGCAGCACGCCGGCGGGCAGCCCGGCCTCCTCGAAGACCCGGGCGAACATCGCGCCGCCGGAGATGGCGGTGCGCGGGTCGGGCTTGAGGATCACCGCGTTGCCCAGCGCGAGCGCCGGGGCGACCGCACGGATGGCCAGGATGGTCGGCACGTTGAACGGCGCGATGACGCCGACCACGCCCGCCGGCAGCCGGCGGGCGAAGGACAGCCGCGGGGTGCCGGTGCGCAGCAGCTCGCCGTACGGGTGGCTGGGCAGCGCGGAGGCCTCGTAGCACTCGGCGGCCGAGGTGTGCACCTGGAAGTCGCCGAACGGCTGGATCGCGCCGGACTCCCGGGCCAGCCAGCCCTTGATCTCGTCGGTGTGCGCCTCCATCACCTCGCCGGCCTTGCGCAGCACCCGCGCCCGCTCCTCGAACGGAGCCGCGGCCCACGCCCGCTGCGCGGCCACCGCCCGCTCGGCGGCGGCGGTCACGTCCTCCGGCGTCGCCTTGCCCACCGGGGCGATGACGTCGCCGGTCGCCGGCTCCACCGCGTCGTAGGTGCCGCCGGACCCGTCGGTCCAGGAGCCCGTCCAGATCTTGCCGTGCCAGGCGCCGTCGTCCAGCAGTGCCATGTTCGTCGTCCCCTCCTGGGTCGTTGCCTCGGAGTTCCGAGTCTGCCCGCCGGAGACGGACGGCGGCGTGCGGGGGGCTCAGGCCTGAGCGTTGCGCAGCTCCTCCAGGATCGGCCGGGCCACCTTGAACGCGTGGTTGGCCGCCGGCACCCCGGCGTAGACCGCCGCGTGCTGGATCACCTCGGCGATGTCGGCGTCGGACAGCCCGTTGTTCACCGCCGCGCGCACGTGCAGCGCGAACTCGTCCCAGTGCCGCAGCGCGATGGTGATCGACAGGGTGGCGATGCTGCGCTCGCGGCGCGGCAGGCCGGGCCGCTGCCACAGGTCGCCCCAGGCGACCCGGGTGATGAAGTCTTGGAAGTCGGCGGTGAAGGGCGTGGTGCCGGCGACCGCGCGGTCGACCCACTCGTCGCCGAGGACCTCGCGGCGGGTGCGCATCCCCGCCTCGCGGCGGGCCGCGTCGGTGGCGGGCATCTCGGGCTCGCTCATCGCGGACCTCCGTCGAAGTGGGCGAGCAGTGCCCCGGTGACCTGCAGCGGCTGCTCGAGATTGGCCAGGTGGGCGCCGGGGCTCACCGAGAGGAACTGCGCGCCGGCGATGCCGTCGGCGATCGCCTGCTGGTGCGCCGGCGGCAGCGCGAGGTCCTCGGCGCCGGAGACGACGAGCGTCGGGGCGGTGATCCGGGCGAGGTCCTCGCGCAGGTCGAGCCCGGCGACCACCTCGCAGCACGCGGCGTAGCCCTCGTCGTCGGCCGTCTCGATCATCGCCTCCAGGCGGGTCACGAGGTCGGGGTGCTGCGCGGCGTGGGCGGGGGTCAGCCAGCGGCTGACGACGGCCGGCGCGATCGGGGCGGTGCCGTGCTCCCGCACCGCGCGGGCACGGTCCAGGAAGCCCTGCGGATCGACCTTGGCCGAGGTGAACATCGCCGCGATCCGGTCCACGCGGTCGGGTTCGCGGGCGGCCATCCGCAGCGCGGTCATCCCACCCAGGGACACCCCCGCGACGTGCGCCTTCGCCACGCCGAGCCGGTCGAGCAGGGCCAGCACGTCGTCGACCAGGTCGTCGAGCGAGTACGGCCCCGCCGGCGCCGGGGACTCCCCGTGCCCGCGGATGTCGTAGGTGAGCACCCGGTACCGCTCGGCCAGCGCGGGCACCTGCGGATCCCACATCGCCCGGGTGGAGCCCAGGGAGTTGGACAGGACGACGACCGGCGCGTCCCGCGGCCCGTCGTCGGTGTAGCTGACCTCGACCGCGCTCACCGCGCCCCCTCCACCAGCTGCTCGTGCTCGGCCAGGGCCGCGTCCACCTGCGCCCCCGCCTCCCCCACGTCCGGCGCGGCGGCCGCGAGCACCGCGGCGACGTCCACGTCGGTGCGGGCGGCGACCACCTCGGCCAGCGGCCGGCCGGACTCCCGGGCCTCGCGGGTGGCCGCGGCGGCGGCGTCGTGCGCGGCGCCGCGGCCCAGGGACGGCGTCAGCGCGTCGGCGAGCGCCCCGGCCAGCGGGCCCTCGGCCGCCGCGGCCGCGGTCGCCGCCATCCGCTCGACGTCGGGCCGCAGCCCGGTCAGGCTCTCGGTCAGCCAGGCCGCCGCGGAGCCGACCGTCGCCAGCAGGCCGGTCAGCGTGGGCCACTCGCTGTGCCAGGCCCCCGCGGCGCGCTCGTGCTCCTGCTCCATGGCGCCCAGCAGCGTCGCGACCAGGCCGGGAGCGCGCCGCGCGCAGGCCCGGGCGGAGATGGCGGCCACCGGGTTGCGCTTGTGCGGCATCGCCGACGAGCCCCCGCGGCCGGCGCCGGACTCGGCGGCCTCGGCCACCTCGCTCTGCGCCAGCAGGACGACGTCGACGGCGACGGTGGCCACCACGCCCGCCGCCGCGCCCAGCGCCCCGGCCAGGTCGGCGACCGGCAGCCGCACGGTGTGCCACGGCACGGCGGTGTCGGCCAGCCCGAGCTCCTCGGCCAGCCCGCTGCGCACCGCGACCCCCGCGCCGGAGGAGGCCGCCAGCGTGCCCACCGCGCCGCCGTACTGCACCGGCAGGGAGGCCACGACCTCGGCCAGCCGCAGCCGGGCGCCGTCCAGGCCGGCCAGCCAGCCGGCCGCCTTGAGCCCGAACGTCGTCGGCAGCGCCTGCTGCATGAGCGTGCGGCCCATGACGACGTCGTCCCGGTGTGCCCGGGCCAGCTCCGCCGCCGCCTCCGCCGCGGCCGCGAGGTCGGCGTCGATCGCCCGGACCGCGTCGCGGGCGAGCAGCACCAGCGCGGTGTCGAGCACGTCCTGGCTGGTGCCGCCCACGTGCACGGCCACCGCGTCGCGCTCGCCCACCGCGTCCTGCAGCGCGCGCACCAGCGGCGGCACCGGATTGCCCGCGTCGGCCGACCTCGCCACGACCGTGGCGAGGTCGAGCCCGGCGGGGTCGGCGCAGGCCGCGGTCACCGCGTCGGCCGCCGTGGCCGGCACCAGCCCGGCCCGGGCCGCGGCGCGGGCCAGCGCGGCCTCGACGGCCAGCAGCGCGCGGAACCAGGCGTCGTCGGAGACGGCGGCCGCCGCGCCGCCGCGGGCGAAGGTCGCGTCGAACAGTCCGGTCACGCCGCAGTCCTACCGCAGCCGGTCATACGGCGAAGAACACCGTCTCGCGCTCGCCCTGCAGGTGGATGTCGAAGCGGTAGCCGTCCTCGGTCCGCTCCGCGACCAGCGTGCTCCGCCGGTCCTCCGGCACCGTGCGCAGGACGACGTCCTCGGCGTTGGCCTCGGCCTCGTCGGCGAAGTAGATCCGGGTGACCACGCGGTCGAGCAGGCCGCGGGCGAAGACCGAGACGTCGATGTGCGGCGCCTGGAGCCCGCCCTCCCCGTCGGGTACCCGGCCCGGCTTGAGCGTGAAGATCCCGAACTCGCCCGGGGGGTGGATCGTCTGGGCGCGGGCGTAGCCGCGGAAGCCGGGGTAGGACGACGCGCCGCGCGGGTCCTCCGGTGACGGGAAGCGCCCGTCGGGGTCGGCCTGCCAGGTCTCGATCATCGCGTCGGGCACGACCTGCCCGGCACCGTCGACCACCCGGCCGCGGATCCAGATGCCGCCCTCGGTGCCCTCGGCCGCGGCCCACACGCCGTCGGCCCAGGTCAGGCCGATGGCCAGGTACGGGCCGACCGTCGCGCTCGGGGTGGTGCCCAGCCGCAGCGGGCCGGTCAGCCAGCCGGAGCCGCGCTGCCCGGAGCGGGGCTGGAAGGGCTCCGCCGGGTCCGGCGGGACGTCCAGGGGATCGGGAATCGGTCCGGCTGCCATCACGCCACGTCTCCGTCGTCCTCGGTCTCGAACGGGGTCTGCTCGCTCCCGCGCAGCACGATGTCCCACTCGAAGGCCAGCGCCCAGTTGTCCTGGGTGCGCTCGAGGGAGAACCGGCTGACCGCCCGGTGCCGCGCGGCGTCGGGGATCGCGTTGTAGATCGGGTCCTGGCCGAACAGCGGGTCGCCCGGGAAGTACATCTGGGTGACCAGGCGCTGGGTGAAGGCCCGGCCGAACAGGCTGAAGTGGATGTGCGCCGGCCGCCACGCGTTGTGGTGGTTGCCCCACGGGTAGGCGCCGGGCCGGATCGTCAGGAACTCGTAGCGGCCCAGGCTGTCGGTGACCACCCGGCCGAGCCCGTCGAAGTGCGGGTCCAGCGGCGCGGGCCAGTTGTCGACGACGTGCCGGTAGCGGCCGGCCGCGTTGGCCTGCCACACCTCGACCAGGGCGTCGGGCACCGGACGGCCGTCGCTGTCGAGGACGCGCCCGTAGACGATGATCCGCTGCCCCTGCGCCTCGCCGCCGTTGCGCCAGGTGAGGTCGGCGTCCGAGGCCTGCACGCGGTCCTCGCCGAGCACCGGGCCGGTGACCTCGGTGAGCCGGTGCGGCAGGTCGACCGGGGTGCGCAGGGGGGCGCGCAGGCCGGTGCTCTTGTAGTCGGGATAGCCGACCGGCGTCCGGACGGACGCCTCCTCGCGCAGGTACCGCGGAAGCAGGAGCCCGCGGTCGGATGTGGTGCCGGTCATGCCGCGACCGTACGGCCGGGCGTCTACGCTGCCCAAGCGCGGGCTCCCACTGGACGGAAGGAGGAGCCGTGGCCGGAGGCGGGACGACGGGCCGCTCGGTGACCTCGCGCGCCCTGGCGGTGCTCGACGCGTTCGGCCCTGCGGCGCCCCGGCTGACCCTCACCGAGATCGCCGCCCGGTCGGACACCCCGCTGTCGACCACGCACCGGCTGGTCGCCGAGCTCACCGAGTGGGGCGCCCTCGCCCGCCGTGCCGACGGCCGCTACGAGATCGGCCGCAAGCTGTGGGACCTCGGCCTGCTGGCCCCGGTTCAGCTGGAGCTGCGGCACGTGGCCGCCCCCTTCCTCCTCGACGTGCACACCGCGACCCGCGACACCGTGCACCTCGCCGTCCGCGAGGGGCGCACCGCGCTGTACGTCGAGCGGATCTCCGGCCGGGAGTCGGTGCCGGTGGTGAGCAAGGTGGGCAGCCGGCTGCCGCTGCACGCCACCGGCGTGGGCAAGGTGCTGCTGGCCGCCGCGCCCGACGAGATCGTGGAGTCGGTGCTGCGGACGCCGACCCGGGAGACCCGGCACACCGTCGTCGAGCCCGGCCGGCTGCGCCGGGAGCTGGCCGAGGTGCGCCGGCGGGGCTACGCCCGGACCGCCGAGGAGATGTCGCTGGGCACGCACTCGGTCGCCGTCCCGGTGCGGGTCGAGGGCCCCGGCGGCGGGGTGGTCGCGGCCCTCGGGATCGTGGTCCCGAGCTCGCGGCGCGACGTCACGCGGCTGGCCCCGGTGCTGGAGGTCGCCGCCCGCGGCATCGGCCGCCAGCTGGCCCGCGTCCGGGCCTACGACACCTGACGCTTCCACTGGACGGGAGCCCGGGCTGTCCCCCGGGCCATGTCCGTGGTCACACTCGGGCCGTGCGTACTCAGGTGGGGATCATCGGTGCCGGTCCGGCCGGCCTGCTCCTGTCCCGGTTGCTGACCCTCCAGGGCATCGACTCCGTCGTCCTGGAGAACCGGTCCCGGGACTACGTCGAGGCCCGGATCCGTGCCGGCATCCTCGAGCAGCACACGGTCGACACGCTGACCGCGGCCGGCGTGGGCGACCGGCTGCACCGCGAAGGCCTGGAGCACAGCGGCATCTACCTGCAGTACCCGGGCACCCGGCACAAGCTGGACTTCCCCGAGCTGTGCGGGCGCACGGTGTGGGTCTACGGCCAGACCGAGGTCACCAAGGACCTCATCAAGGAGCAGCTGGCCGGCGGCCCGCCGCTGCACTTCGAGGTCTCCGACGTCCGGGTCGAGGACGTCGACACCGACTCCCCGCGGATCCTGTTCACCGACGCCGACGGCACCCCGCAGGTGCTGGAGTGCGACGTCGTCGCCGGCACCGACGGCTCCTACGGCGTCTCCCGCCCGGTGGTCGCCCAGGGCGCCGCCGGCCAGCGGATCTGGGAGCGCACCTACCCCTACGCGTGGCTGGGCATCCTGGCCGACGCCGCGCCGGCCACCGACGAGCTCATCTACGCCTGGCACCCGGAGGGCTTCGCGCTCTACTCGATGCGCTCGCCGAAGGTCTCCCGGCTGTACCTGCAGGTCGCGCCCGACGAGAAGATCGACGACTGGTCCGACGACCGGATCTGGGACAACCTCGCCAAGCGCTTCGCGCTCGAGGGCTGGGAGATCAACACCGGCACCATCACCGAGAAGTCGGTGCTGCCGATGCGCTCGTTCGTCAGCGCGCCCATGCGCCGCGGCCGGCTGTTCCTCGCCGGCGACGCCGCGCACATCGTGCCGCCGACCGGCGCCAAGGGCCTCAACCTCGCCGTCGCCGACGTGACCCTGCTGGCCACCGCGCTCGTGCGGCTGCTGCAGGAGGGGCGGAGCGACCTGGTCGACGCCTACTCCGACACCGCCCTGCGCCGCGTGTGGCGGTGCACGCACTTCTCCTGGTACATGACCTCGATGCTGCACACCTCCGGCGACGACTTCGACGCCCAGCTGCAGCTGTCGCAGCTGCAGCGGGTCTGCTCCTCCGAGGCGGCGGCGCGGGAGCTCGCGGAGAACTACACCGGCCTGCCGATCGAGTGAGCGGCCCGGCCGCCGCGCAGGACACCTCGCGCCGGGCGCTGCCGGCGGTGCTGGTCTTCACCGGCACCGTCGTGGCGGTCATCTCCAGCCTGGGGGCGCCGCTGGTGCCGGCGATCGCCGCCGCGCACGACGTCCCCCTCGCCGACGCGCAGTGGTCGCTGACCATCACGCTGGTCGTCGGTGCGGTCTCCACCCCGGTGGCCGGCCGGCTCGGCGACGGCCCGCGCCGGCGGGCGGTCATGCTCGGCGCGCTCGGCCTGGTGGTCGCCGGCAGCGTCCTGGCCGCGCTGCCGCTCGGCTTCCCCGCCCTGCTGACCGGGCGGGCGCTGCAGGGCTTCGGCCTGGGCCTGACCCCGCTGGCCATCGCCACCGCCCGCGACGCGCTGGCCGGAGCGCGGTCGCGCTCGACGGTCGCCGCGCTGTCGATCACCGTGGTCGCCGGCGTCGGCCTGGGCTATCCCGTGGCCGGCCTGCTCGCCGACCTCGGCGGGGTGCACGCCGCGTTCTGGTTCGGCGCCGGGGTCAGCGCGCTGGCCCTCCTGACCGGCGCGCTCGCCCTGCCGCCGTCCCCCGACCGGCCGGCCCGCCCCCTCGACCTGCCCGGCGCCCTGCTGCTGGGCACCGGCCTGGGCGCGGCCCTGCTGGCCCTCGGCGAGGGCGAGACGCTCGGCTGGCGGTCGCCCGCCGTGCTCGGCCTCGGCGCACTCAGCCTCGTCACGCTGGCCGGCTGGGTCGCGTGGTCGCTGCGGGCGGCCGCGCCGCTGGTCGACCTGCGCCTGGCCCGCGGGCGGACGGCGGCCACGGCGCACCTGGCCGCGCTGCTGGTCGGGCTGGCGAACTACCTGCTGCTCTCCTCGGTGACGCTCGCCGCCCAGACCGAGCCGGCCGCCGGCTACGGGTTCGGCGCGTCGGTGGTCGTCGCCGGGCTGGTGCTGCTGCCGTTCTCCGCGGCCAGCGTGCTCGCCGGCCGGCTGGCCCGGCTGCTGGCCGACCGCGCCGGCCCGGCCGCCGTCCTACCGGCCGGCGCGCTGGTGCTGGGCGTCGCGGCCGGCCTGTTCGCGCTGACCCCCGGCAGCCTGTGGCTGCTCTGCGGGGTGATGGCGGTCGCCGGGCTGGGCGTGGGCGGCTGCTTCGCCGCGCTGCCGGCCCTGGTCGTCGCCGCGGTGCCGCCGGCCGAGACCGGCAGCGCGATGAGCCTCAACCAGGTGCTGCGCTACGTCGGCTTCGCCACCGGCAGCGCCGCCACCGCCACCCTGCTGGAGGCCGCGACCCCCGACGGCAGCGCCGCGCCCGGCCCCGGCGGCTACACCGCGGTGGCGCTGCTGGCCTGCGGCATCTGCGTGCTCACCGCCGTGCTCACCCGCGTGCTGCCGCCGCGCCGCGCCGCGGCCTGAGCGGGCTCACCCACCGCCGGCGGCCAGCGCGCTGACCGCGTCGACGGTCGCCGGCTCCACCGGCAGGTGGGCCACGACCGCGGGCACCTCGTCGGGCTCCAGGCCCTGCTCGACCAGGAGCACCAGCAGGTCGTCGGCGCGGTCGGGCGGCACCGGCAGCGGGAGGTCCGAACGGTCGAGGGCGTCGCGGGCGAGGAACAGCGCGCCGGCCAGCCCGGGGTCGGCGGCCGGGAGCTCGTCGGCCGGCTCCTCGGGTGCCGCCGCCGCGCGGGTCGCCGCCTCCGCGGCCCGCACCAGCGACAGCGGGAGCCCCTCGGCCTCCACCTCCAGCAGCGGGACGTCGGCCAGCGCGGCGAGCACCAGGTGCTCGGCCTCCAGGCGCAGCGGCACGTCCCACTCCCCCGCGCGCACCACCCCGGCGAGGTCCGAGCCGTCCTCCCCGAGGTCGTCGAGGAGGTCGGCCCAGGCGCGGGGGCGGGTGTCGCGGGCGCGGGCCGCGGCGCGCACGCAGGTGTCGAGGACGAACGGGTCGATCACCTCGCGGTCGAAGCGGTCGGCGTAGACCACCCCGTCCGGGCCCACGGCGTTCAGCGCGTCGGCGAAGCTGCCGGGCCGGGCGTCGCCGAGGTCCAGCCGGCCGTCCTCCTCGCCGCTCAGCGGCTGCCCCGAGGTGGCGCGGTCGCCCATCGTGCCGCCGGTCTCCACCAGCCGGCCGCGCCGGCGCAGGTGGTGCGGCCGGTCGGACAGCCCGACGCACCAGGCGCAGGCCTCGGCGATCAGCGCGGGCGTGCGCTCGCGCAGCACCGTGCGGGTGAGCAGCCCCATCCAGTCGACGTCGAACGGCACCCGGCCATGGTCCCCCGTCCCCGGGGGGTCCGGCCACGCCCCCCGCCCTAGGCTGGCGACGCCGGACGAGGAGGTGCGGGTGGAGGTCGAGGAGACCCGGCTGCCGGGGATCGGGCTGCGGCACGACCTGGTCACGGCCAGCGGCCGCCGGATCGGCGTGGTGTCGATGGCCGGCGGCGCGCGGCACGTCGTCCTCTACGACGAGGTCGACCCCGACGCCACCGCCGCCAGCATCGCGCTCACCGCCGAGGAGGCCGACGCGGTCGCCGAGCTCCTCGGCGCCCCGCGCATCACCGAGCGGCTGTCGCGGCTGCGCGAGCAGGTCTCGGGGCTGGCCACCGAGGGAGTGCCGATCGTCCCCGGCTCCCCGTACGTGGGCGCCACCCTCGGCGACACGGCGCTGCGCACCCGCACCGGCGCGTCGGTCGTGGCGGTGCTGCGGGCCGGGGTGGCGATCGCCTCCCCGACGCCGGACTTCCGCTTCCAGGCCGACGACCGGCTGATCGTCGTCGGCACCGCGGACGGCGTGGCCCGGGTGCGGCAGCTGCTCGCCGCGCCGTGACGGCGCCGCGCCGATGAGCGACACCGCGCGGCTGCTGGTCGAGCTGGGCGCGGTGGTGCTGGCGCTCGGCGTGGTGGGCCGGCTGGCGGCACGGACGGGGCTGTCGCCGGTGCCGTTCTACCTGCTGGCCGGGCTCGGGTTCGGCACCGGCGGGCTGCTGCCGCTGGACGCCCCGGAGGCGTTCATCCGCACCGGCGCCGACGTCGGGGTGGTCCTGCTGCTGCTGGTGCTGGGCCTGGAGTACACCTCCGCCGAGCTGGTCGGCAGCCTGCGGCAGCAGGCGCCGGTCGGCGTGCTGGACCTCGTGCTCAACGGCCTGCCCGGCGCCGTGCTCGCGCTGCTGCTGGGCTGGGGCCCGACCGCGGCGGTCGCGCTCGCCGGGGTCACCGCGATCAGCTCCTCCGGGATCGTCTCCAAGGTGCTCACCGACCTCGGCCGGCTGGGCAACCGGGAGACCCCCGCGGTGCTCGGCGTCCTCGTGGTCGAGGACCTCGCCATGGCCGCCTACCTGCCGGTGCTCACCGCGCTGGTCGCGGCCTCCGGCGGGGCGACCGCGGCGCTGTCGGTCGGGCTGGCGCTGGCCGTGCTCGCCGTCGTCCTCGCCGTGGCGCTGCGGCACGGGCAGGCGGTGACCCGGGCGGTGGGCAGCGGCTCGGACGAGGTGCTGCTGCTCAGCGTCGTCGGCCTGGCGCTGCTGGTCGCCGGCGGCGCCGAGGCCGTGCACGTCTCGGCCGCCGTCGGCGCGTTCCTGCTGGGCATCGCGCTGTCCGGCGAGGTCGCCGAGCGGCTGCGCACGCTGCTGCAGCCGCTGCGCGACCTGTTCGCCGCGGTGTTCTTCGTCTTCTTCGGGCTGTCGGTCGACCCGGGGGCGCTGCCCGGCGTGCTCCTGCCGGCGGTGGGGCTGGCCGCCGTCGGCGTGCTCACCAAGGTGGCCACCGGCTGGGTGGCCGGGCGGCGGGCGGGCATCGGCCCGGCCGGCCGCGTGCGCGCCGGTGCGGCGCTCGTCGCCCGCGGCGAGTTCTCGATCATCATCGCCGGGCTGGTCGCCGGCGCCGTCCCGGCGGCGTTCGGCCCCACGGTCGCCGCCTACGTGCTCGTGCTGGCGGTGCTCGGCCCGCTGGCGCCCCGGCTGGCCGATCCGCTGGCCCGCCGGCTGGCGCTGCGCGCCGCCGGCCGGGCCCCCGGCGTCAGCCGAACAGGTCGCTGAGGAAGGACTCCTTCTTCTTGCGGCGCGGCTGGCCGTACCCGGAGCCGTAGGAGGAGTGCGACGAGGAGGAGTGCCCGCCGCGCACCTGGTTGAGCACCTCGCCGACGACGGCGCCGAGGCCGGCACCCTGCGGCCCGGCCGGGGCGTGCCCGGCGGCGGGCTGCTGCGGCCCGCGGGGCCGGTCGTGCCAGTCGTTCTCGGCGTCGATCAGCCGCTCGAGCTCGCCGCGGTCGAGGAAGATGCCGCGGCAGTCGGTGCACTGGTCGACGTGCACGCCGTTGCGCTCGTAGGTGCGCATGGGGCCGTGACACTTCGGGCAGGTGAGGTCCACGCGAGCGCAACGGACGGGCTCCGGTCCCGGGTTCCCGGAGACGACGGAGCCGGGGACCCGCGGGATGCGGGCCCCCGGCTCCGGGGGGAGGACTACAGCCGCCGGTCGGCGAGGGCCGCCGCGATCCGGTCGGTCTGGGTCTGGTTGTCCATGAGCTGGCGCAGCAGCCACAGCCGCAGCACCTTGGCCACCGCCCCGGCCAGGTACAGGGCCGCGCCGGCGACGGTCAGCGCCGTCATGGCCACCGCGAGGGTCTGGTAGGACCCGACGTCGCGCAGGTCGTCCATGTTCAGCGAGGCGTTGTAGCAGAGGAACGCCCCGATGACGCCGACGACCATGAACACGATGCCGGTGATCCGCGCCCGGGCGTCGCCCTTGGACTGGTCGCCCTTGAGCTTCACCTGCTCCACCTCGGTCGTGAACTGTTCGCGTCGCTGTTCGGTGAGCACGGCTGTCAGCCTCCTAGGTAACTGGTCGAGAGTTGTTCCTCGATCTCGCCGGGGGGCCCGACCGAGACGATGCGGCCCTGCAGCATGAGCGCGGCAGAGTCGGCGATGGGGAGCACCACCCGGGCGAACTGCTCGGCCACGAGGACGGAGATGCCCTCCTCGACCAGCTGCGCCACCGTGTCGTACATCTGCGACACGATCATCGGCGCCAGGCCCATGGAGAGCTCGTCCAGCAGCAGCACCGCCGGGTCGGTGCCGAGTGCCCGGGAGAGGGCGAGCATCTGCTGCTCGCCGCCGGACATGGAGCCGGCCAGCTGCGACCGGCGCTGGCCCAGGATGGGGAACCGGCTGTAGGCCGCCTCCTCCATCTGGGCCAGCGTGGAGCGGGTGCCGGCGGCCAGCCACAGGTTCTCCCGCACCGAGAGGTTGGCGAACACCCCGCGCCCCTCGGGAATGCAGCAGATCCCCAGCCGGGCGGCGTCCTGGGCGCTGATGCCGTTCACCGTGCGCCCGGCCATCCGCAGCTCACCGGCGGTGGGGCTGAGCAGCCCGGCGCAGATCTTCATCGTGGTGGACTTGCCGCCGCCGTTCGGGCCGAGCAGCGCCAGCACCTGCCCGGGGGGCAGGACGAGGTCCACGCCGTGCAGCACCTCGATGGCGCCGTAGGCGGCCTTGACGCCCGCCAGCTCGAGCATCGGCGGCACCGGGGCCACCACGCCCGCCGCCGGGGCCGGGGTCGTCGTCGTCATGCCGCGGTCTCCGTCCCGATGTAGGCGGCCACGACCTTGGGGTCGGCCTGGATCTGCTGCGGCGTCCCCGAGGCGATGAGCGCGCCGTAGTCGAGGACGTGGATCACCGAGCAGAGCTTCATGACCAGCGGCAGGTCGTGCTCGACCAGGCAGATGCCGAGGCCGCCGGCGGCCAGCCCGCTGAGCATCTCGGCGAACGCCTCGGTCTCGTGCTCGGTCTGGCCGGAGGCGGGCTCGTCGAGCAGCAGCAGCCGCGGCGAGGACATCAGCGCCCGGGCCACCTCGACCACCCGTGCCCGGCCGGTCGGGATGTCCGAGACGTCCTTGTCGGCGACGTCGGTCAGCCCGGTCAGCTCCAGCACGCGGTCGGTCTCGGCGTCGACGTCCGGCCGGTGGTGGGTGTTGGCCCGCAGGATGTCGCCGGCCACCCGCACGTTGTCCCGCACCGACAGCGAGAGGAACAGCTCCAGCCGCTGGAAGGTGCGGGCCATGCCCTTGCGTGCCCGCTTGGCCGGAGAGAGCCGGGTGATGTCCTCCCCGTCGAGGAGCACCCGCCCCTTCGTCGGCTTCTGCAGGCCGGTGACGGTGTTGAACAGCGTCGTCTTGCCGGCGCCGTTCGGGCCGATGAGGCCGGTGATCGTGCCGGGCTCGACGGCCAGGCTGACGTCGTCCACCGCGGTGTTGCCACCGAAGCGGACGGTCACCTCGCGGACCTCAAGCAGAGACATGGGCGGGATCCTCGGGAGAAGGGACCGGGGCGGGGACGGGCAGCGCGGCCGCGACGGCCGGGACCAGCGGTGGCAGCGGCGCGTGGATCGGCAGCCCGAGGGCCCGGTCCACCTCGTCGCGCTCGGCGGCGGTGAACGGCGCCTCCAGCCCGACGAGCTCCGGCGGGGTCCTGGCTCCGGCGGCCCGCTCCTCCGGCGTGAGCAGCAGCTCGGGGGCCAGCCGCTTGCCGATCCCCGGCAGCAGGGAGAACAGCAGCACCGTGCCGATGGCGAACCACCAGTTGTCGATGACGTCGAAGAAGGCCAGCAGGTACAGCACGACCTCGACGACGGCGCCGCCGACGAGCACCTTCGGCGCCTTGCTCAGGTTCCGGTAGTCCTGCACCACCAGGTGCGCCCGGCCGCTGGGGTTCTCCCCCACGCCCATGCCGATCAGGGCGGTCAGGACGACGAAGACGCTGGCCAGCGTCGTGTACACGTTCTCCAGCGCGACCGAGTCCCGGGCCAGGCCGTTGAACGTGCCGACGATGACCACGAACCCCGCGCCGGCCATCAGCCCGCCGAACAGCGCGCCGCTGACGTAGCCGATGCCGAAGACGACGGTCAGCATCAGCAGCGAGAGGCTGCCGACGATCGTGAAGGTCTCCCCCGACACCGAGCCCATGGCGCTGGACATCAGGATGCCGCCCAGGCCGGCGATGCCCGAGGAGATCATGAAGACGCTGAGCTTGAGCTTCACCAGGCTCTGGCCGAGCATCGCCGAGGCCGCCGGGCTGTCCTTCATGGCCGCGAGCCGGCGCCCGTAGCCGCTGCGCCGCAGCGCCACCACCCCGACGCCCAGGACGGCGAACACGGCCGTGACGGTGAGCAGCCGGGTCGTGGGGTCGCCGAGGTCCAGCGGGCCCACCTGCACCGGCGGGACGATGAGCGAGCCGTTGGGGAAGATCCCGCCGAACAGGCCGCGGTCGTCGATGTCGCGCAGCACGACCAGGGCGACGATGCCGCCGAAGGCCAGCGTCGACAGGGCCAGGTAGAGCCCGCGCAGGCGCAGCGCCGGCAGCGCGACCAGGCCGCCGATGACCGCCGTGCCGAGCGTGCCGACGAGGACGCCCCACCAGGTGAGCCGGGCGCCCAGGCCGGCGCCGACGATCCCCACGTGGAAGGCGATGATCGTGCCGATCGCCCCCAGCGCCAGGGGCGCCAGGTTCATCTCGCCGGCGTAGCCGGTGAGCAGGGTCAGCGACAGCGCGATGATCGCGAAGGTCATGCCGGTCGCCAGCGTGGTGACCGACGAGGGCACCATCAGCAGGCCGATGAGCCAGACGATGACCACGAGCGCCACGCCCCAGATGGCGGCCCGCTTGACCGTGGGCACCGAGTAGCGCTCGCGGGTGCGGGTGGCCGCGCCGCGCAGCCGGTCCTGCGGCAGCAGGAGCAGGACGACGAAGAGCACGATCATCGGCAGGGCGACCCGCACGTTGGCGACCCAGGTCCACTCCACCGGGGCGTAGCCGACCAGGTAGGTGCCGGCCATGCCGAGCACGATGGCGCCGACGAAGGTGCGCGGGATGCTGCGCAGCCGGCCGAACATCGCCGCGGCGAACGCGTCGATCACCAGCAGGGTGAGGGCGTTGGCCTCGAGCGCGCCGCCGCCGATCGGGGTGATGAGGATGCCGGCCAGGACGGCGAGCACCGACCCCATGATCCAGGAGAGCAGCGCGGCGCGGTCCGGGTCGTGCCCCGACAGCTGCAGCAGGTCGGGGTCGTCGACGACGCCGCGCATCGTCACGCCCATCCGGGTGCGGGTGAACATGATCCGCAGCCCGACGGCGATGGCGACGGCGAGGACGAGGCAGATGATCTCGTGCGCGCGGATGGAGACGCCGAGGACCTCGACGGAGGTGTTCACGCCGAAGAACAGCGGGAGGATGCGGGCCTCTTCGGGCGCCCACAGCCACTGCGAGAGGTACACGAACCCGAGCAGCACGGCGACGGTGACGACGATCTTCGTGACGTCGGCGGTGCCGCGCAGGCCCTTCATGATCAGGGTGTAGAGGCCGGCGCCCACGAGCGGGCCGAGGACGCCCAGCACGATCACCACGGACAACCAGACCGGCAGGCCCCAGCCCACGGTCAGCTGCCAGTAGGTGAAGGCGCCGAGCATGGCCTGCGCGCCGTGGGCGAAGTTGAAGACGCCCGAGGTGTTGTAGGTGAGCACCAACCCGGAGGCGGCGATCGCGTACACCGCGCCGAGCACGAGCCCGAGCACGGTGAACGTCAGGAAGGTCTCCATCGAATGCATCCCTGGCGGTCTGGGGAGGAGTGGTGGGGAGCCGGCCGGTACCCGGCCCCGGCTGCGGGGGCCGGCCGGCCCCGGACGTCGTCCGGGGCCGGCCGGTCCGCGTGGTGGATCAGCTGGACGGCGTCAGCACGTCGTCGGTGAGGAACTTCGTGGAGATGCGGTCCTCGTTGAGCTCGACACCGGCCAGGGCCGGGTCGGTCTCGATGGCCCAGTCGTCGTTGCACTCGAACTCGCCGCGGGTCTCGGGGACGACCTGCGCGTACTCGCCGCCCTCGAGGTCGAGCAGGAGGGCGCAGCTCGCGGGGAGGTTCTCACCCGGGTTGCTGGGCGCGTGCAGGCCGCCACCGGTCCACTCGGTGACCTGGGAGAGCCCGTCGATCATGCACTGACGGGTCAGGTCCGAGCCGCAGTCCTTGGCGACGGTCGCCCACAGCAGGAAGGCCGAGGTGGCCTGCATGCCGAGCAGCGCCGTCTTGCCGCCGGCCCCGCCGACGATGTCGAGGTACTGCTGGACGGCGGGCACCTCGTCGGCGTTCTCGAACGGCTGGAAGGCCAGGCCGGTGTACAGGTTGTCACCCGCACCGCTGGTGGCGTTCCACTCCGCGACCGCCTCGCTGTACCAGGTGGCCTCGAACATGAGGACCGGCTCGATGCCGACCCGGCTCATGGCCTCGAGCATGCCGAACTGGACCGCCCCCGGGCTGGTGGAGGTGAACAGCGCGCCCACCCCGCAGTCCTGGTAGCGCTCGGCGAAGGGCACGTAGCTCGGGTCACCCTGTGCCGAGAGGGTCACGCCGCAGTCCTTCGGCGTGATGCCGAGCTGCTCGAGCACCCGCCCGACCTTGGCGTTGCCCACCACGGCCGCCGGCGAGCTGCTGTTCAGGAAGTCCATGTTCTCGGAGAACTCCGGGAACTCCTGGATGGCCAGCTGCAGCGGGGCGGTGTTGTACCGGTCGACCGGGTAGGGCACCGACTCGAACTTCATCGGGCCCATGGAGGCGTTCGGGCCGACGGTGAAGCCGGCGACCGTGGGCAGGTTGCAGCCGACGCGCACCGGCTCGGCGGCCTCGTCGCCGGCGAAGCCCTGGCCGACGAGCATGAAGTCGGTGGCACAGGCCTGCTGGACGACGGTGGCGGCCTGGGTGTAGGCGGCGTCGTACTGGTTGCCGATGATCTCGCGCCCGTTGATGCCGCCCTGCTCGTTGCACCAGTCGATCATGGCGCTGACGGCGTCGCCCATCTCCTTGCTCAGGCCGGGGGACGCACTGAAGCCACGGTCGTCGCCGTAGCCGATGGTGATCGAGTCGTCGGTGACGCCCTGGTCGGTGGCGCCTGAGGCGTCCCCCTCGCCGCAGGGGCTCTCCAGGGTGCCGAACGACTCGCCGTCCGACGACGAACCGCCGCCGCCGGAAGCGCTGTCGGTCACCCCGTCCGAACCCGACCGCTCCCCGGCACAGGCAGACGTGACCAGGGCGAGGGCCAAGGTCGCCACGCCCACGCGGGCGGCCTTCATACGCTTCATCGCGTTCCTTCCTCCTCGCTGACGCCCCGACGGCGGCAGCTGTGACGCGGTGGTGCAGAACGGGGTCGGTGCGGTGTGCACGGCCCCCGCGCAGCGAGGCAGCCCGCCTCGTTGGTCGGCCATGGTGTTGTGACCCGGCACACCCCACGAGCGCCGTCCCGGTGACCGGGAGCAAGTCGCGGAACCGGTGCCGGCCGTGTCCCCGGGAGCCGCACGGGGCCCGTCCCGATCACCGGTACGGTGCCCGGGGCCCGCCGATCAGGTGCCTAACCTCCGCCCGGCGACCGTCCGGGCGCCGCCGCCGACGAGGGGACAGTTCCGGGATGAGTGCGAGCGTGGCCGTGGACTTCACCGGGCGCACGGTGCTGGTCACCGGGGGCACCAAGGGGATCGGCCGCGAGATCGCCGAGACGTTCCTGGCCGCCGGCGCCGACGTCGTGGTCTGCGGCCGCTCGGCGCCCGAGACCCCTCCCGAGCGCGACGGGCGGGCGGCCACCTTCTCCGCTGCCGACGTCCGCGACCCCGCGCAGGCCCAGGCGCTGGTGGCCGGGACGGTGGCGCGCACCGGCCGGCTCGACGTCCTGGTCAACAACGCCGGCGGCTCGCCGGACGCCGACGCCGCCACGGTGTCCCCGCGGTTCGTCGAGAAGATCGTGCAGCTGAACATGCTCGCGCCGTTCTACGTGGCGCAGGCGGCGAACGCGGTCATGCAGCAGCAGGAGACCGGCGGCTCGATCGTCAACATCGGCAGCGTCTCCGGCAGCGATCCGCAGCCGGGCACGGCGGCGTACTCGGCGGCCAAGGCCGGCCTGCTGGTGTTCAGCCGCGCGCTGGCCCTGGAGTGGGCGCCGAAGGTGCGGGTCAACCACATCACCACGGGGCTGATCCGCACCGAGGCGGCCGCCTCCATCTACGGCGACGACGGCGGCGCCGCGGTGGCGGCGATCATCCCGATGCAGCGGATGGCGGTGCCGGCCGACGTCGCCCGCGCGGTCCTGTACCTGGGCAGCGACCTCTCGGAGTACGTGACCGGCGCGGACCTCGCCGTCCACGGCGGCGGCGAGTACCCGGCGCGGTACGTCGCGACCCACTGACCGGCGCTCCCCCGGCCGGCCCGCGCGGCCGGCTCAGCCGAAGGCGAGCCGGCCGCCGGAGACCACGGGGCGCTCCCCGTCGGTGATCTCGAAGGCGAGCACGCCGTTCGCGCCTGCCCAGGCCGCCACGGGCAGCCGGGCCCCCGGGAAGACCGGGGCGCTGAAGCGGCCGTCGAGCTCGGTGAGGTCGGCCGGGTGGACGCCCAGCGCCCGGGCCAGCACCAGCGTGCCGTGCGCCAGCGTGCACAGCCCGTGCAGGAACGGGCGGGGCTGCCCGGCCGCCCGCGCCGCGGCGGGGTCGACGTGCATGTGGTGCCGGTCGCCCAGCAGCCGGTAGAGCGCCGCCTGGGTCGGGAACGTGGCCACCTCGGCGGTCACGGACGGCGCCCCGTCCGGCCGGGGCGGGGCCGACGGCCCGCGCTCGCCGCCGAAGCCGCCGCAGCCCGGGGCGAACAGCGACCAGGTGGCGACGAACGCCTCGCTCTCGACCACCACCTCGAAGACGGCGGCCGCGCCCTTGTCCCACACCTCGCCGACGCGGGCCACGAGCTCCAGGCGGCCGGCCCGGGGCAGCGGCGCGCGGACGGTCAGCCGCTGGCTGCCGTGCACCGCCGTGGTGGTGTCGAAGGCGCCGGCGCCGCCCAGGGAGTCC
This sequence comes from Blastococcus sp. SYSU D00820, assembly GCF_054050695.1. Taxonomy (NCBI): domain Bacteria; kingdom Bacillati; phylum Actinomycetota; class Actinomycetes; order Geodermatophilales; family Geodermatophilaceae; genus Blastococcus; species Blastococcus sp. SYSU D00820. Next base: position 37,832 of record NZ_JBJGZW010000004.1, on the reverse strand, counting down.
GGCGCCCACTGGGCGAGGGTGAGGGCGAAGGTGGGCAGCACCCGCAGCCGCTCCTCGAAGACCAGGTCCAGCTCGTCGGCGGTCGCGCCCACGGCGAGCGCGTAGAGGATCGCGTCGCGCTCCTCCCACTCGACCACGCGGCTGCCCAGCGCCTGCCCGCGCCACTCCCCCGCCGTCCGTGCGTCCGTCGCCGTCATCGCGCCCCTCCCAGGACCAGCCCGCTGGTGGGCACCCCGGTGCCGGCGGTGACCACCACGTTCGTGACGTCGCCGGGCTGGTGGACCGAGGTGCCCCGGACCAGCCGCACCGCCTCGGCGATGCCGTTCATGCCGTGCAGGTAGGCCTCGCCCAGCTGGCCGCCGTGGGTGTTGGTCGGCAGGGAGCCGGTCAGCTCCAGGTTGCCGTCGGCGACGAAGCCGGCCGCCTCGCCGCGGGCGCAGAAGCCGAGCTCCTCCAGCTGCGGCAGCACCAGCGGGGTGAAGTGGTCGTAGAGGACGGCGGCGTCGACGTCGGCCGGGCCCAGGCCGCTCTGCGCCCACAGCTGGCGGCCGACCAGCCCCATCTCCGGGATGCCCGAGATCTCGGGCCGGTAGTAGCTGGTCATCATGTGCTGGTCGGCGCCCGAGCCCTGCGCCGCGCCCAGCACGGTCACCGGCGGGTGGGGCAGGTCGCGGGCCCGCTCGGCCGACACCAGCACGACCGCCTGGCCGCCGTCGGTCTCCTGGCAGCAGTCGAGCAGGTGCAGCGGCTCGGCGATCCACCGCGAGGCCTGGTGCTCCTCCAGGGTGATCGGCCGCTGGTAGAACCACGCCGCCGGGTTGGTGGCCGCGTGCGCCCGGTCGACGACGGCGACCCGGCCGAAGTCCTCGCTCGTGGCGCCGAAGTCGTGCATGTACCGGCGGGCGAACATCGCCACCCACTGCGCCGGGGTGCTGAGCCCGAACGGGGTCATCCACGAGTAGGCGGCGCGGTCGGCCCCGGTGTCCATCGGCCGGTCGGCCTGGCCGAGGCCGTAGCGCACCCCGGACCGCTCGTTGAACGCCCGGTAGCAGACGACGACCTGCGCCAGGCCGGCGGCGATGGCCATCGCGCCCTGCGCGACGGTGCCGCAGGCCGCGCCACCGCCGTAGCCGACCCGGGAGAAGTGCGTGAGCTCCCCCATGCCGGTGCTGCGGGCGACGTGGATCTCGCTGTTGGTGTCGGCGGTGAAGGTGACCAGCCCGTCGACGTCGGCGGGGGTCAGCCCGGCGTCGGCGACCGCGGCCAGTACCGCCTCGCAGGCCAGCTGCAGCTCGCTGCGCCCGGAGTCCTTGGAGAACTCGGTGGCGCCGATGCCGGCGATCGCCGTGGCGCCGGACAGCCCGCTCACGCGGCCGCCGTCCCGGGCAGCCGCACGGTGACGGTGCCGGTGACGTGCGGGCCGAGGGCGTTCTCGCCGCGCACCGCCACGGTGACCTCGTCGCCGTCCACGGCGGTGACCGAGCCGCGCAGCACCATGGTGTCGCCCGGGTGGTTGGGGACGCCGAGCCGGATCCGGATCCCGGTGACGACGGCGGCCGAACCCGCCCAGGCGCGGACGAACCGCTCCACCATCCCGTTCGAGGTCAGGATGTTCATGAACACGTCCCGGGCGCCGCGCTCGACGGCCAGGCCGGGGTCGTGGTGCACGTCCTGGTAGTCGCGGCTGGCGATCGCGGTGGCGACGATCAGCGTGCGGGTCAGCGGAACGGCCAGCTCGGGCAGCTCGTCGCCGACGGCGACGGCCGCGGGAGCCGGGCGCACCGCGGCGGGTGCGGTCACCGCGTCACCGGGCCGGCGGCCACCAGCGTGCCGAGCCGCGCCAGCACGGCGCTCGCGCCGCCCAGGGTGGTGGACAGCTGCTTGCCCCACAGGAAGTGCCGGTGCACCGGGTAGTCGGTGTCCACGCCGATACCGCCGTGCACGTGCTGCACCCGGTGGACGACGTCGAGCCCGCCCTCGCGGGCCCACCAGGCGACGACCTGCACCGACGCTGCGGCCTCGGCCGGCACGGTGCCGGGCGCGGCGTCCTCCAGGTCGGCCACGGCCTGCCAGAGGGTCACCCGCAGCGCGTCGATCGCGATGTAGCAGTCGGCGAGCTGGTGGGCGACGGCCTGGAAGGTGCCCAGCGGCCGCCCGAACTGCTCGCGCTCGCTCACGTAGGAGGCGGCGTGGGCCAGCGCGCCCTCGGCGACGCCGAGCTGCACGGCGGCGGTGGCCACGGTCGCGTCGGCGAGCACCCGGGCCAGGCCGCCGTCCCCGGGCGTGCCCAGGGCCTCGGCGGGGGCGCGGTCGAGGTGCAGGTGGCCGGCGCGGTCGTGGGTCGTCGTCTCGGCGGCCTCCCAGCGCACGCCCTCGGCACCGGCCGCGACGAGGAACAGCCCGGGCCCGGCGTCGGTGGTGGCCGCGACCAGCACGGCGGTGGCGCCGGCCGGGGCGGGGACGGCGGCCTTGAGCCCGGTCAGCCGCCACCGGTCGCCGTCGGCGACCGCGGTGCAGGTGGGCGCGGCCGGGTCGGCGGGGCCGAACTCCTCCAGCGCGACGGTCAGCCGGCTGGTGCCGTCGGAGGCGCCGGGCAGGTGCTCGGCGCGCTGCTCCGCGGTGCCGGCGCCGGCGACCGCCAGCCCGGCGACCGCGGCCGGCCACAGGGGCACCGGGGCCACGGTGCGGCCCTGCTCGACCAGCAGCACGCACAGCGCGGCCAGGCCCAGGCCGGCGCCGCCGTCGTCCTCGGGCAGCGCGATGCCGGTGAGGCCGGCCTTGGCCAGCTCGGTCCACAGCTCCTCGTCGACCCGGCTCTCGCTGGTCTCGACGGCGCGCAGCCGCGCGGGCGTCACCCGGTCGGTGAGGATCTCCCGGGCCAGGTCGCGGACGGCGGTGAGGTCCTCGTCCAGGGTGAAGTCCATCAGGTGTCCTCCTCCGTCGCGGGCCGGAACACCGGCAGCGACAGCTCGGCGTCGGCGTCCAGCCAGTCGAGGACCACGGGCAGGTCGATCTCGACGTCCTCGGGAGCGATGCCGACGAGGTTGGTGATCAGGCGGGTGCCCTCGGCCAGCGCGACGACCGCGACGACGAGGGGGACGTCGAAGGCCGGGTGCCGAGGGTGGTGGTTGACCACGTAGCTGTGGACGGTGCCGCGGCCGCAGGCCTCGACGGTGTCCCAGTCGAACGAGCCGCAATCCGGGCAGCACGGACCCGGCGGGTGGCGCAGGGTGCCGCACCCGGCGCAGCGCTGCACGAGCAGCCGGTGCTCGCGGGCGGCGTCGAACCAGAACGCGTTGTCCCGGTTGATCGCCGGGCGGGGGCGCAGCGCGCGCTCGGCCGGCGCGGGAGCCGGGTCCGCGGGGCGGAAGCGCAGCGTCCGCCAGCGCTGCGTGGCCACCACCTCCCCGTCGGCGTCCCGGTAGGTCTTGACCGTCGTGACGAACCGGCCGGCGCCCAGCCCGGTCCGCTTCTCCGGGCCGATGGACTCCACGACCTCCTCGACGGAGACCTCGTCGCCGGGCACCAGCTCGCGGGCGAAGGCGAACTCGGAGTCGGTGGCGACCACCGAGGTGTACCCGCCCTCGGCGAGCAGGTCGACCAGCTCGTCGAACGGGGAGCGCTCGGCCGGGCCGGCGACCGAGGCGGCGTATCCGCGCATCGTCCAGGCCTGCACCATCGAGGCGGGGGCGACGGCGCCGGCGCGGCCGGTGGCGCGGGCGGCGTCGTCGTCGAGGAAGACCGGATCGGTCTCCCCCATCGCCTCCACCCAGTGCCGCACCATCGGCCGGTTCACCGGGTCCGGCCCCCGCCGGCGGGCGACGAGCACCGTGCCGACGAAGGCCTGCACCCGCTCCTCGTACGCCGCGGTGGTGCCGGCCGGGGCGTCCTCGACCGCGGTCACTGCCCGCGCCGGGGCCGCGGCAGGCCCAGGCCCTGGGTGGCGACCATGTCGCGGAGCACCTCGTTGACCCCGCCGCCGAAGGTGTTGACGATCCCCTGCCGCGACAGCTGCTCGACCTGCCCGGCCAGCGCGGCGCCGGGCGACTCCGGCCGGATCCGGCCGGCCGCGCCGAGGATCGCGGTCAGGGTCCGCTGGACGTCGATGTGGGTCTCGGTGCCGTAGGCCTTCGCCGCCCCGGCCTCGGCGCCGGTCAGCGTGCCCGCCGCCACGGCGCTGGTCATCTTCCAGTTCATCAGCCGCATCGCCTCGAGCTTCGCGTGCGTGCGGGCCAGGTCGGCCTGGACCCACGGCAGCTCGATGGCGCCGTTGTCGCGGGCCCAGTCGACGACCTGCTCCCACAGCGCGATCATCCGCCCGCCGAGGGCGGCCAGGCCGATCCGCTCGTGGTTGAGCTGGGTGGTCAGCAGCCGCCAGCCGCCGTCCACCTCGCCGACGACCTCGCCGGCCGGCACCCGGATGCCGCTGTAGTACGTGGCGGTCACCATCAGCCCGCCGACGGCCTGGATCGGGCTCCACGAGAAGCCCGGGTCGTCGGTCGGCACGATGAGGATCGAGATCCCCTGGTGCTTCGGGACGTCGGGGTTCGTGCGGCAGGCCAGCCAGACGAAGTCGGCGGTGTTCGCGCCGCTGGTGAAGATCTTGCTGCCGTCGACGACGAACTCGTCGCCGTCCCGCACCGCCCGCGTGGTCAGCGACGCGAGGTCGGTGCCGGCGCCGGGCTCGGTGTAGCCGATGGCGAAGACGACGTCGCCGGCCAGCATGCCGGGCAGGTAGCGCTGCTTCTGCTCCTCCGTGCCGTAGGCCATCAGCGTCGGCCCGACGGTGTTGACCGTGACGAACGGGAAGGGCAGCCCGGCGCGCTGCACCTCGTCGAAGAACACGTACTGGTCCTCGACCGAGCGGCCCTGGCCGCCGTACTCGGTCGGCCAGCCGATGCCCAGCCAGCCGTCCTCGCCCAGGCGCTTGACGACCTCGCGGAAGCGGGGGCCGCCGACGCCCTGCTCGCCGACCTGGCGCCGCTCCTCCTCGGTGAACAGGCTGGAGAAGTAGGCGCGCAGCTCGGCTCGCAGCTCGCGCTGGGCGGGGGTCTCCCGCAGGTCCATGCGGTGCTCTCCTGGGTGCTCGGATGGCTCGGGAACGGTCAGGCGCTGGTCTCGACGGCGGACGCGGCCTCGACCGCGGGGGCCACCGGAGAGCCGCCGGCCGCGGCGGCCCGCTGCAGCGGGGCCTCGGTCGCCAGCGGCCCGGGGGTGCGCTCGGGCGCCAGGACGCAGCGGGTGCCGCGGTAGATCGTCGTCATGCAGATGTTGTTGTGGTTGCACAGCGACCGGGTGCGCGGCTCGGCCTGGATCCGGTTGACCAGGTCCGGCTCGCGGAGCAGCGCGCGGCCCATGGCGACGAACTCGAAGCCCTCCTCCATGGCCTTGTCCATGATCGACCGGTTGGTGACGCCGCCCAGCAGCACCATGGGCAGGTCGATCGCGGCGCGGATCTGCTTGGCGTCCTCCAGGAGGTAGCCGTCCTCGTAGGGGTACTCGCGCAGCACCTTGGAGCCGACCAGGCGGATGCCGGTCTTGAACGGCTCGGGCATGACCGCGGAGAACTCGCGCAGCGGCGCGCCGCCCTTGAACAGGTACATCGGGTTGAGCAGCGAGCTGCCGGCGGTCATCTCCAGCGCGTCGACGTCCCCGCTGGCCTCCAGCCACTGGGCGACGGAGATCGCCTCGTCCAGCCAGAAGCCGCCGGGCACGCCGTCGTCCATGTTGAGCTTGGCGAGGATGGCCAGCCGGTCGCCGACCGCCTCGCGGACGGCCCGCATGATCTCCAGCGAGAGGCGGGCCCGGTTGGCCAGGCTGCCGCCGTACTCGTCGGTGCGGTGGTTGACCTTCCGGCTGAGGAACGAGCTGGGCAGGTAGTTGTGCCCGAGGTGCACCTCGATGGCGTCGAAGCCGGACTCGACGGCCAGCCGGCCGGCGGTGCGGAAGTCCTCGACGATGCGCGCCAGCTGCTCCTTGGTGGCCGGCTTGGCGAAGCTCAGCGTCGTCTTGTGGAAGTGCCGGCTGGGGGCCAGCGCGTCCATGCCGGTGGCCTTGGGATTGGCCACCGCACCGGCGTGCCCCACCTGCACCGAGACCGCCGCGCCCTCGGCGTGCACCGCGTCGGTCAGCCGGCGCAGGCCCGGGACGGCCTCGGGGCGCCAGACGATCTGGCCCCTGGCCTGGCAGGCCTCCGGCGCCACGGCGACGAAGGACAGCGTGGTCATGCCGACGCCGCCGGCGGCGACCGTCGTGTGGAAGTCGATGAGCGGATCGGTGACCAGGCCGTCGCGGCTCAGGCCCTCGAAGGTGGCGGCCTTGATGGTCCGGTTCCGCAGCGTCAGGGGACCGAGCCGGGCGGGGGCGAAGACGTCGGGGACGTCGGTCCGCGGCAGGGACGGAATGGTCACGGTCGTTCCTCTCACCTGGTGCGCCGCCCGGTCGGGCGCGCTGCCCGGGGGGCCCCGACAGGCCCGGACCCGGCTCCGCGACGCTAACCACGGCCCCCCGGGGCACCGAAGGACGTCCCGGTGACCGGGAGGGTGCCCCGGCCCCGGCATCCCGCTGGCCGGGAGCCGTTCTCACACCGCCCGGACGGCGGCCAGGATGGACCGCCCTGACGCATGTCCACCGGTGTGACCTCTGGAGCGACGATGACGACCTCCACCGACCCCCAGGCGGCCGCGCTCGCGGTCATGACCGGCCTCACCGGCCCCGGGGGACCCTTCGAGCTGGCCCGCGAGGACGTCCTCGGCGTGCCGATGACGGTCTTCCGGAACCGGGCGCGCTCCCTCGGGGAGGTGCTCGCCGCCTCGCAGCTGCACGGCGACCGCCCCTACCTGGTGACCGCCGACCGCCGGATCTCCTTCGCCGAGCACGCCGGCCACGCGGCCTCCCTCGCGCGCGCCCTGCGGGAGGAGCACGGGGTGCGCCCGGGCGACCGGGTGGGCATCCTCGCCGCCAACAGCCCGGAGTGGATCACCGCCTTCTGGGCGACGGTGTCGCTCGGCGCGATCGCGGTCGGCTACAACTCCTGGTGGTCGCGCGACGAGATCGCCTACGGCCTCAGGCACACCACCCCCACGGTGGTCGTCGCCGACGCCAAGCGGCGGGCGCTGATCGGCGACACCGACGCGCGGGTGGTCAGCGTGGAGGAGGACCTCCCGCGGATGATGACCGCCCACCCCGACGAGGTGCTCTCCCCCGCCGAGGTGGCCGAGGACGACCCGGCCGTCATCCTCTACACCAGCGGCACGTCCGGCCGGCCGAAGGGCGCGGTGCACACCCACCGGAACCTGTGCTCGGTCATCGAGTACCACCGCATGAACGACGCGCTGGCCCGGGCCTTCGGCGACCCCACCGACCCGCGGGACCGCCGCTACCTGCTGTGCATGCCGCTGTTCCACATCGGCTCGCTGCACAACCTCGCCGTCCCCCGGCTGGCCACGGGCAGCACCGCCGTGGTGCACGAGGGCGCCTTCGACGTCGACCGGGTGCTGCGGCTGATCGAGCAGCAGCGGGTCACCAACTGGGGCGCGGTGCCCACGATGGCGCACCGGCTGCTGCGGCACGGCGACCTGTCGGCCTACGACCTCTCCTCGCTCACCGCCTTCGCGCTGGCCTCGGCGCCGTCCTCGCCGGAGTTCCACGAGCGGCTGCGGCAGGCCCTGCCCGCGGCGCAGCGCGCGCTGGCCAACAGCTACGGGCTCACCGAGTCCTGCACCGGCGTCACGGTGGCCACGGCCATGGACCTCGCCGTCGACCCGGACACCCTCGGGCGGCCGGTGGTCACCGTCGAGCTCGAGATCCGCGACGAGGCCGGCCGCCCGGTGCCCGAGGGCGTCGAGGGCGAGATCTGCGTGCGCAGCCCGTACAACATGCTGGGCTACTGGAACGACCCCGACGCGACCGCGCGGGCCATCACGACGGACCGCTGGCTGCACACCGGCGACATCGGCACGGTCACCGCCGGCCGGCTGCGGCTGTCGGCCCGCCGGTCGGACCTGGTGATCCGCGGCGGGGAGAACGTCTACCCCGCCGAGGTCGAGCACGCCCTGCTCGAGCACCCCGCGGTCGCGGAGGCGATCGTCCTGGGCCGTCCGCACGAGGAGCTCGGCCAGGAGGTGGCCGCCGTCGTCGTCCTGGAGCCCGGGGCGACGGCGAGCCCCGACGAGCTGAGCGCGTGGCTGGGCGACCGGCTGGCCTACTACAAGGTGCCCACGGTCTGGCGCCTCACCGGCGAGCCGCTGCCCCGCAACGCGACGGGGAAGGTCATGCGCACCCGCGTCACGCTCTGATCCCTCGCGGACGGCGGGGCCGCCGGCTCCCCCGGGAGCCGGCCGGCGCTGCCGTCGGGAGGACCGGTCAGCCGACCGCGCTGGTCAGCGACACCAGGCCGGTGACCGCGAGCGTGCCGAGCACGACCGCCCGGAAGCGCTCGGGGCGCAGCCGCCGGAACACCCGGTCGCCCAGCCACCAGCCGCCCGGGACGCCGAGGGCGCCGGCCAGGGCCGCGACGGCGGCGGCGGGGTCGACGTGCCCGAGCACGGCGAACGCCGCCGCGGCCACGAGGTCCTGGGCGAGGAACGCCGCCTGCAGCGTGCCGCGCGCCCGGGGCGGCGGCAGCCCGAGGGCCGACAGGCTCAGCACCACCGGGGGGCCGTTCATGCCGGTGGAGGTGAGCAGCGCGCCGCTGAGCAGACCCGCGCCGTACTGCGTGCCGCGCCCGGCGGGGAGCCGGACGTCCAGCGCCAGCAGGACGACGACCAGCAGCATCCCGGCGGTGATGACCGTCCCCAGCGCCCGCTCGTCCAGCCCGCCGAGCAGCGCCAGCCCGGCCGGCATGCCCAGCAGGGCCGCGGCGGTGTAGCGCGCGACCAGCCGCCCCTCGACGTGCCGGCGTTCCCGGACCGTCGCGTACCCGGTGAGCACCGTGCCGACCATCGTGCTGGCCACCACCGCCGGGACCGGGTCGAGCACCAGCGCCAGCAGCGGCACCGCGACCAGCGCCAGGCCGAAGCCGGTCACGGCCTGCGCGGCCGAGGCGAGCGTGAAGACCGCGAGCGCGACCGCGGCGACCGCGGGCAGGGTCACCCGGCGGTGCCGGGCGCGTGCCGCGGCCAGGGCGCGGCCTGCTCCAGCTGCCCGGCCAGGCGCAGCAGCAGCCCCTCCCGGCCGAGGTCGGCGGCGAACTGCACGCCCACCGGCAGCCCGTCGGCGTCGGTGCCCGACGGCACGCTCATCGCCGGGGAGCCGGTCACGTTGAACAGGCTGGTGCAGATCGAGTAGGTGGTGCCGTGCTCGTAGAGGGTCTCGGGCCGCGAGGTGTCCAGCAGGCCCAGCGGCGGCACCGGCTGCGCCAGCGTCGGCAGCAGCAGGACGTCGACCTCCGTCAAGGAGCGCCCGACGGCCCAGCCGGCCGTCTGCGCCGCCTCCAGGGCCGCGATCACCTGGGCGCCGGTGAGGGTCCGGCCGTGCTCGAGCAGCACCCGGGTGAACGGCTCCAGGTCGTCGTCGCGCAGGTCGCGGCCCAGCTGCCGCAGCCGCTGGTCGACCGTGCCGACCAGGCCGGCGGCCATGAGGGTGCCCGAGGCGGCCATGACCGCGCCCGGGTCGTGGCCGAGCTGGACGTCGACGACCTCGTGGCCCAGGCCGGTCAGGACGTCGGCAGTCCGGCGCACCGCGGCGGCGACGTCCGGGTGGACCGGCGCCGGCACGTTGCCGACCAGGCCGATCCGCAGCCGGCCGGGGTTCCGGCCGACCTCCTCGGCGAAGGGCCGCTCGGGAGCGGGGACCCCGAGCGCGTCGCCGGGCAGCGGGCCGGCGGCGACGTCGAGCAGCAGGGCGCTGTCGCGGACGGTCGTGGTCAGCGCGTGGTGCACCGACATGGGCACGGCCAGCGTCCGCGGCGACGGCGCGAGGGGCACCCGCCCGCGGCTGGGCTTGAGGCCGAACAGCCCGCACATCGACGCCGGGATGCGGATGGAGCCACCGCCGTCGCTGGCGTGCGCGGCCGGCACCAGGCCGGCCGACACCGCGGCCGCGGAGCCCCCGCTGGACCCGCCCGGTGAGCGCCCGGGTGCCCAGGGATTGGCGGTGGGCCCGGTCATCAGCGGTTCGGTGCTGCCGTTGAAGCCCAGTTCCGGGGTGTTGGTGGTGCCCAGCACGACCAGGCCGGCCCGCCGGTAGCGCGCGACGAGCTCGCTGTCGCGGGCCGCGCGCCCCTCGGCGAACAGCCGGCTGCCGCCGGTGGCGGGCAGGCCGGCGACCGCCGTGCCGAGGTCCTTGACCAGGAACGGGACGCCGGTCAGCGGGCCGTCGGGCAGCCCGGCGTCGACCTCGGCGAGGGCCTCGTCGAACCGGGGGTGCACCAGGGCGTTGAGCTCCGGGCGCTTCTCGATGCGGGTGATCGCCGCCTCGACGACCTCGCGCGCGGACACCTCCCCCGCCCGGATCGCCGCCGCCGTGCCCGTCGCGTCGCTCAGGCCCTCGGCCATCTGCTCCCACCTCTCCGTCCGTGGTCGGCGCAGGCTAGGGAGCGCCGCCCGCGCTCCGGGCGCGCCCTCCCGATGGCCGGGACGCCCACGGCCCGGGCCGGGTCCGGACGGAGCGGACCGGGCGACTCGGCTCGCGCTCCGGACCGAGGCCCTCGCCGCCGTCCCGGAGTCGCTGCCGGCCGAGCGGTACGGCCGCCGCCGCGAGTGGACCCGGCAGCTCGACGAGAGCGTCGGCATCGCGCTCGGCGACCGGTGGCGAGCTCCGGATCAGGAGCGGGAGGGGACGGGCTCGGGATCGCGCGGGAGGCCCAGCAGCCGCTCGCCGATGATGGTGAGCTGGACGTCGGTCGTGCCGCCGGCGATCGACAGGCAGCGCGAGCTGAGGAACATCCAGATGTGCTCGACGCCGATCAGCTCGTCACGTCAGATCCGCTCGAGGACGGTGCCGGTGGCGTGCGCCCCGCCGGCGCACATCGTGACCAGCGCAGTGGACCTGTCCGCGCGCTCCATCTCGTGCACCGCCTGGGCGATCAGCCGGGAACCGGTGGAGCCGACCGCGTGGCCGAGCGCGATCGCGCCGCCGTTGACGTTGACCCGGTCCAGATCGGCCGAGTGCGCCTGCGCCCAGGAGAGGACGACGGAGGCGAAGGCCTCGTTGATCTCGACCAGGTCGATGTCGGCGAGGGTCATGCCGGCCCGGCGGAGCACGTGCTCGGTGGCCTCCACCGGCCCGTCCAGGTGGTAGTAGGGGTCGGAGCCGACCATGCCTGAGGCGACGATCCGCGCCCGTGGCCGCAGCCCGAGAGCCGCCGCCCGCTCGGCGCTCATGAGCAGCACCGCGGCGGCGCCGTCGCTGATCTGCGAGGAGTTGCCGGCGGTGTGGATGCCGTCGGGCAGCACCGGGCTCAGCGCGGCCAGCTTCTCCGGCGAGGTCTCGCGCAGGCCCTGGTCGCGGTCGACCACCGCGGTCTCCCCCGTCGGACCCTCCGTGCCCATCACCGGCGCGGTCACCGGCACCACGGTGGCGGCGAACCGGCCCTCGGCCCAGGCGCGGGCGGCCTTCTGCTGCGACGCCAGGCCGAACGCGTCGGCCTCCTCGCGGGTGATGCCGCGCTTGGCGGCGATCCGCTCGGCGGCGGTGAACTGGTCGGGCATGTCGATCGACCAGCTGTCGGGCACCGGGCTGCCGTTGTCCGGGGTCAGCGCGCCGCCGAGGAAGACCCGGCTCATCGACTCCACACCGCAGCCGATGCCGACGTCGATCGCGCCGGAGGCGATCAGTCCCGCGACCAGGTGCACCGACTGCTGGCCCGAGCCGCAGGCGCAGTCGATCGAGGTGCAGGCCGTGCGGTACGGCAGCCCGGCGTGCAGCCAGGCGGTTCGGGTGATGTTGTTCGCCTGCTCGCCGGCCTGGGTGACGCAGCCGCCGATCACCTGCTCGACGTCGGCGCCGTCCAGGCCGTTGCGGGTGAGCAGCGCGGCCTGCGCCGTGCCGAGCAGCTCGGCCGGGTGCAGCCCGGAGAGGGTGCCGTACCGCCGTCCCACGGGGGTGCGGACGGCGTCGACGATCACGGCCTCGGCCATGGGGGTCCTTCCTGGATCGGGGCGCCCGCCGGGAGCCGGCGGGCGGGGAACGGTAGGACCGCCGTCCGGGCCGGGGTGGCGCCGTCTCGGCGAACGAGACCCGGGCGCCGGCGCTCCGGTCAGCGGGACCGCCGCGGTCTCGCACTGGAACGAATACTAGTTTCCGCGTCGACCAGCACGCGGCAGGACGGGAGCAGCACGTGAGCGAGACGAGTCTGGAGGGCCGCACCGCGGTCGTCACCGGAGCCGGCAGTGGCCTGGGCCGCGCCGAGGTGCTGGCGCTGGCCGCGCGCGGCGCGAGCGTGGTGGTCAACGACGTCGGCCCGGCGGCCGAGGAGGTCGTGGCCGAGGTCGAGGCGCTCGGAGCCCGGGGCATCGCGGTCGTCGGCGACGTGGGCGAGTGGGCCATGGGCGAGCGGCTGGTGCAGACCGCCGTCGACACGTTCGGCAGCCTCGACGTCGTCGTCAACAACGCCGGCGTGCTGCGCGACACCATGCTGTTCAACCTCACCGAGCAGCAGTGGGACGACGTCATCCGGGTCCACCTCAAGGGCCACGCCGCCGTCTCCCGCGCCGCCGCCGTCCACTGGCGCGCCGCCAGCAAGGCCGCCGGCGGCCCCGTCTACGGCCGCGTCGTCAACACCACCTCCGAGGCCTTCCTGTTCGGCAGCGCCGGGCAGCCGAACTACTCGGCGGCGAAGGCGGGCATCACCGCGCTGACCCTGTCGACCGCCCAGGGCCTGTCCCGCTACGGCGTGCGGGCCAACGCCATCGCCCCGCGCGCCCGCACCGGCATGACCGCGCACGTGTTCGGCGACGGCGGCGGCGAGGGCCTGGACATCCTGGCCCCCGAGCGCGTCGCCACCTTCGTGGCCTACCTCGCCTCCCCGGCCTCGGAGGAGATCAACGGCCAGGTCTTCGTCGTCTACGGCGACTTCGTGGCCCTCATGGCCGCGCCCACCGTGGAGAAGAAGTTCACCGCCGCCGGCGGCACCTTCACCGTCGAGGAGCTCGACGACCAGCTCACCGGCTACTTCACCGGCCGCAGCCCGTACCAGACCTTCGCCGCGTACAGCGTCGCGCAGCTGGACACCACGGGCGTCGAGAACCTCGCGGCCAAGCGCTGACCCGGTCCGCGCGAGGGCCCCTGCCGGTCGCGGCAGGGGCCCTCGCCGCGTGGCGGGATCAGAAGACCCCGGCGCCGCGCAGGGTGACCTCCGCCCCGCCGTCCAGGTAGAGGACCTGGCCGGTGACGTGGGAGTTCTCCTCGCTGGTCAGCCAGGCCAGCGCCCGCGCCGGCACCTCGGCGGAGGCGTGGCCGTTGAGCGGCATCGGCACGGCCCGGTCCATGACCGCCCTCATCCGCTCGTCGGCGAGCAGCGGCTCGGTCATCGGGGTCAGCACCACGCCCGGCGCGACCGCGTTGAGCGCGATCCCCGCGTCGGCCCAGCCCGGGGCCACGCACGTACGGCGCACCCACCGGGCCAGGGCGGCCTTCGACGACGGGTACAGCTGGTTGCCCAGCCCGCGGTCGAGCACCGCCTGCGCCGCGGCCCGCGCGGCCGGCTCGTCGCCGGCCAGGCAGGCGGCCACGACGGCGGGGTCGGTGGGCTGGGTGCCGGAGATCGAGCCGACGACCGCGACCCGGGGCGCCGGCGCGGCGGCCAGCGCGGGGCGCAGCCCCTCGGCGACCTCGGTGACGCCGAAGAAGTTGACGCTCACCAGCGGAACGCCGGGAACGCTGGTGCCAGCGCAGGCGACCAGCGCGTCCAGCACCCCGCCGGTCCGGTCCAGCACGGCGGCCACCGCCGCGGCCCGCCCGTCCGGGGTGCCCAGGTCGGCGGCGACGTCGGTGCCGGCCAGGTCGACCCCGGTCACCGTCTCCCCGCGCGCGGTGAGCAGCTCGGTCAGCGCCCGGCCGATGCCGGAGGCGGCACCGGTGACGGCGATGCGGCGGGACATGTCTCCTCCTGGGAGCTCACCACTCCCCCGCCCGGACGACGGGGGCCGGACGCTAACCGGCGAGCTCGGTGGGGACCGGGGCCCGCTCGCCGACCGGGAGCTCGGCGTCGGCGCGCGCCGCGGTGCAGCCGGCGAGCAGCAGCCGGCAGGCGACCCGCAGGTCGGCCTCGGCGTCCTGCATCGACGTGCGGCCGTTGAGCGCGGAGATCAGCAGCCCGTACCAGCACTGCATCAGCAGCCACACCGCGGTGACGTCCTGGGAGGTGGGCGGTTCGGCACCCATCACCCGCAGGAGCAGCGCGCGGAAGGCGGCGTCGCTGCGCGCGGCGTCGGGGACCTTGGCCGCGTGCGCCGCGCTGTTGGAGTGCAGCAGCGCCTGGCCCAGCCGGGGCCGGCGCAGCAGCTGCCGGCCGGCGGTCACCAGCAGCTCGTAGACGCCTTCCTCCTTGCTCTGCCCCGGCCGCGGAGCGGTGGTGCGCTCGGCGAGGGCGTCGACGTGCTCGGCCATGACCGCGGTGAAGAGGTTGGTCTTGGAGGGGAAGTACCGGTACAGCGTGCCGATGGCGACGCCGGCGTCCTTGGCGATCTCGTGCATCTGGACGCCCTCGAGCCCCTTGTCCGCCGCGAGGTCCTCGGCCACGCGCAGGATGCGCCGGTAGCGCGCCTTCTGGCTCGGCGAGCTGGGGGCGGCGGCCTCGCGAGGCTCGGCGATCCTGGGCACGGCGTCCTTCTCGGGGTTCCGGTACTGCTGGTCTCGGTGGCGCGGGGGCCATGCTCCCCGGCCGGGCGCGCGCCGCTGCGCGCCCGTACCGCTCACCGGGATCGGCCCTGGCCCCCAGTGTCCCCCGGCCGGTTGGGTTGCCGCCCATCGGACCGGAGGAGGAACGCGTGGACGAGCAGGGCACCGCGGCACAGGGCACGACGGCACAGGGCCCGCCGGCGGGAGGGGACTTCGACGCCGAGTACGACGTCGTGGTCGTCGGATCGGGGGCCGGGGCGCTGACCGGCGCCTACGTGGCCGCGGCGGGGGGCCGCTCGACCGTCGTCCTGGAGGCGACCGACCGCCTCGGCGGGACGTCGGCCTACTCCGGCGCGGCCTGCTGGCTGCCCGGGACCCAGGTGCAGCAGCGGGCGGGCCTGGAGGACTCCACCGAGGGCGCGCGCACGTACCTGCGGGCGCTGCTGGGCGAGGGCACCGCCGACCGCCAGGACGCCTTCCTCGAGCAGGCGCCGCGGCTGGTCGAGCTGCTCGAGCGCGACCCGGTCATCGAGTTCCGCTTCCAGGCCTTCCCCGACTACTTCGACGCGCCGGGCCGCCTCGACCAGGGCCGGTCGTTCATCCCGGTCGACCTCCCCGCCGAGGAGATCGGCGAGCTGGCCGCCCTGGTGCGGCCGCCGGTCGACCGCGACCGGGTGGGCGCCGACCACGCGCCCGCGCCGCTGGTGCAGGGACGGGCGCTCATCGGCCGGCTGCTGCTGGCCTACACCCGCACCGGCAACGGGGCGGTCCGCACCGGCACCCGCGTCACCGGCCTGGTCGTCGACGCCGACCGGGTGGTCGGCGTGACCGCGGAGACCGCCGAGGGCACGGTGCGCATCCGCGCCCGCGGCGGCGTGCTCCTGGCCGCCGGCGGGTTCGAGCGCAACGCCGCGCGGCGCGCCGAGCACGGGGTGCCGGGTGCCGCCGAGTGGTCGATGGCACCGGCCGGCACCAACACCGGCGAGGCGATCGCGGCGGCGGAGGCGATCGGCGCGGCCACCGACCTGCTCGGCGAGGGCTGGTTCTGCCCCGGCCTGGCCCAGCCCGACGGCGGCGCGGCGTTCACCCTCGGCCTCCGCGGCGGCGTGCTGGTCGACGCGACGGGCAACCGCTTCGCCAACGAGTGCCTGCCCTACGACCGGATGGGCCGGGAGATGGCGAAGGCGCCGGAGCGGGTGCCCGCCTGGCTGGTCTTCGACTCCCGCGAGGGCGGCCGGCTGCCGGCGATCTCGATCCCGACGCTGCCCCGCGAGGAGCACCTCGCCGCCGGCACCTGGGTCACCGCCGACACCGTGGCGGAGCTCGCCGGGCTGATCGGCGTCCCGGCCGGGGCGCTGACCGCCACCGTCGAGCGGTTCAACGGTTTCGCCGCCGAGGGCGTCGACGCCGACTTCGGCCGGGGCGAGGACCCCTACGACCGGTTCTTCGCCGCCGGGCAGGGCCCCAACCCGTGCCTGGTGCCGCTCGAGCAGGGGCCGTTCACCGCCGCCCGCGTCGTGCTCAGCGACCTGGGCACCAAGGGCGGGCTGGTCACCGACGCGCGCGCCCGCGTGCTGCGCGCCGACGGCACCCCGATCCGCGGCCTGTACGCCGCCGGCAACAGCAGCGCGTCGCTGGCCGGGCCGGTCTACCCGGGCCCGGGCGTGCCGATCGGCACCGCCATGGCGTTCAGCTCCATCGCCGTCCAGGACATGGCCGAGGACCTGCTGCCCGCCTGATCGCCCCGCACGGCGGAGGGGCCCGGCCGGGCCCCTCCGCCCGTCCGGAGCCCCCCGTCCGGAGCCCCCCGTCCGGAGTCACCCGGCCAGGGCCCCTGGCACGGATCCGGCCGGGCGTCCACGATGTGCCGCATGGGCCCGGACCCGCTGCTGCCTCCTGCCACCGTGGTGGCGCCGCACGTCGTCAGGCTGCCGATGGAGCGGGCGCAGGCGGTCGCCCGGGACGCGGGCGTCGTGCTCGCCCAGGCCGACCCCGACGGGCCGCCGCTCGCCGCGCTGACCTGGCGGGTGGCGGCGACGGTGCTCGCCCAGGAGCCGCCCGCGGGCACCCCCGTGCGCCGCTGGGGGTCGGTGGTCGTGACGTGGCCGCGGAGGGCAGCGGCACCCGCGAGCCGCGCCGCCCGCTGCCGCGGTCGTCCGCCGGAGGGTCGGCGGCCGGGGCCTGACGGCGCTGCCGCAGCGTCAGATGAGGTTGTCCTCCACGGGGAGGCCGAAGGCGCCGCGGCCGTACAGCGCGAGGGTGCGCTCGGCGTCGTTGGCCACGTGCACGCTCCCGGCGTGCACGTCGCGCCAGGCCCGCTCGATCGGGTTGCCGCGGTGCAGGGAGTTGCCACCGGCGGTCTTGAACAGCAGGTCGACGGCGAACACCGCCCGCTCGGTGGCGCGCACCTGGTCGCGGCGGGTGCGCAGCCGCAGCTCCACGGGCACCTCGCCGCCGGCGGCGGCCAGTCGGTACAGCTCGCCGAGGTTGCGCTCCGTCTGGAGCACGGCGGCGTCGATCTCCGAGGCGACCCGGCCGACCGCGGCCTGCGCGAAGGCGTCCTCGGCGAACCGGCCACCCCCGAGGCTCAGCCGCACCCGGTCGCGCATCGAGTCCAGGTAGGTGGCGTAGCACCCTTCCACCGCGCCGAGCAGCGGCATGGTCACCGCCGCCGTGAACACCGCGCCGAACGGCATCCGGTACAGCGCGCCCGGGTTGACCTGCTGCCCCGGGCCGCGCAGCTGCGAGTGCTCGAAGTTGCGCAGCACCCGGTGCTCGGGCACGAACGCGTGCTGCACGACCACGTCGTTGCTGCCGGTGCCCTGCAGCCCGACGACGTCCCAGACCGCCTCGACGCGGAAGTCCGCCCGCGGGACGGCGACGGTGAGGAGGTCCACCGGCCGGCCGGCGCTGCCCTCCACGACCAGCCCGCCGAGCAGCGCCCAGCCGGCGTGGTCCACGCCCGAGGCGAAGCTCCAGCGCCCGCTCAGCCGGTAGCCGCCCTCCACCCGGGTGAGCCGGCCGACGGGCGCGTAGGAGGACGCGACCAGCGTGTCCGGGTCGGCGCCCCAGACGTCGTCCTGCGCGGCCTCGGGGAAAAGCCCCAGCTGCCACGGGTGGACGCCGAGCACCGAGGTGACCCAGCCGGTGGAGCCGCAGGCGCCGGCCACGGCCCGGACCACCTCGAAGAACGCGGTCGGCTCGGCCTCGGCGCCGCCGTACCGCTTGGGCTGCAGCATCCGGAAGACGCCGGCGTCGGCGAGCTCGGCGATCGTCGCGGCCGGCACCCGCCGCTGCTCCTCGGCCTCCACCGACCGCCCGGCGATCCCGGGCAGCAGGTCCCGCACCCTCGACAGCACCGGCTCCATCGCCGCCCCCTCGATCCGTTCCGCCCCGTGGCCGACCGATGGTGCGAGGGTCCCGCGCGCCGCTTCCCGGGGGTACCGGTCAGTGGGACCGCCGCGCGCCGCGCGGGACGCGGACGGCGCGCGCGGCCGCGCCCCGCCCGCCAGACGGGACGGGACCGGCCGGCACCTCAGCCCAGCTGGCGCGCGCTCGCCCCGCCGCTGACGTCGAGCACCGCGCCGCTGACGTACCGGGCCTCGGGCCCGACGAGGTACATGACCGCCGAGGTGATCTCCTGCGGGTCCAGCACCGCGACCGGCAGCACGTGCACCCGCTGGAGCACCGGTGCCACGTCGTCCCACTGTGGGTCGGCCAGGTCCGGCCGCAGCCGGCGGTAGAGCGCCTCGTTGTGCACCATCGGCGTCGAGATGTTGCCCGGCGCGACGGCGTTGACCGTGATGCCCCACGGCGCGAGGTCCTGGGCGGCGGACTTCACCAGTCCGATGACGCCCCACTTGGAGACGTTGTAGGGGATGGAGCCCGGCGTCGCCGTACGCCCCATCATCGACGCGATCGCCACGATCCGGCCGGAGCCCTGGGCGATCATGTGCGGCGCCACCGCGCGCATGCTGGTCATGACGCCGGTCAGGTTGGTCGACAGCGTCTCGTCCCAGACGCCGCGGTCGACGTCCTGGATCGAGCCGCCGGAGCTCACCCCGGCGTTGGCGACCAGGACGTCGACCCGGCCGAAGGTCTCCAGCACCCGGGCGACGGCGGCCTCGGTGGCGGCGCTGTCGCCGACGTCGCAGACCAGGCCGAGCGCCTCGCCGCCGCGCTCGGCGACCAGCTGCTCGGTCTCCCGCAGATCGGCCTCGGTGGCCAGGGGATAGCCGACGTGGGGGCTGTCCGCGCAGCGGTCGAGCAGCGCGACCCGCGCGCCGCGCTCGGCGGCGGCCAGGGCGTGCGAGCGCCCCATCCCCCGCGCGCCCCCGGTGATGACGACGACCTGGCCCTCGAGTGTCCGCATCTGCTGCCTTCCCGTACCGCTCGGTGCCCTCTGCCGCGGGGCGCGCGCACGGTCGCACCCGGCCCCCGGAGGGGCGGCCGCGCCTCCCGATCAGTGGGAGACCGGAGGGGCCGCCACGGCCGTTCCGGTCAGTGGGACCTGCCCGCGGACCGGCGAGGGTCCGACCTAGCTTCGAGCGCAGGTCCCGCCGCCAGGCCGGGACCCCACGGGTGGACCGGCCGGCGCGCGCCGACCGGACGGCAGGCGTCGAGGGGACGGTCGGAGATGACCACTGTGCAGTCGGACAACGACGAGATCCGTCGGATCGAGTTCGAAGCGGCACCCACGCGCTTCGCCCGCGGCTGGCACTGCCTCGGGCTGGTGCGCGACCTCGGGGACGGCAAGCCGCACTCGATCCAGGCGTTCGGCCAGAAGCTGGTCGTCTTCCGCGGGGCCAACGGCTCGCTCAACGTGCTCGACGCCTACTGCCGGCACATGGGCGGCGACCTCTCCCAGGGCGAGGTCAAGGGCGACGAGATCGCCTGCCCGTTCCACGACTGGCGCTGGGGCGGCGACGGCCGCTGCAAGCAGATCCCCTACAGCCGGCGGGTGCCGCTGCGGGCGCGCACCGCGGCGTGGCCGACGCTCGAGCAGGACGGGATGCTCTTCGTCTGGAACGACCCCGAGGGCAACCCCCCGCCGGCCGACGTCACCATCCCCCGCATCCCCGGCGCCACCAGCGACGAGTGGACCGACTGGCGCTGGTACGCCACGACGGTGCACACCAACGCCCGCGAGGTCATCGACAACGTCGTCGACATGGCGCACTTCTTCTACGTGCACGGGTCGTTCCCGACCTACTTCAAGAACATCTTCGAGGGTCACACGGCCACCCAGTACATGAACGGCATCAGCCGCGACGACATCCGGCCCCCGGCCACGGACGGCCAGCCCAAGTCCCTCGGCAACACCTCGGTGGCCTCATACCACGGCCCCTCGTTCATGATCGACGAGCTGATCTACCACTTCGAGGGCTTCGACCTCGAGTCGGTGCTGATCAACTGCCACTACCCGATCGACGCCAACTCCTTCGTGCTGCAGTACGGCATCATCGTCAAGCGCTCCCCCGCCCTGCCCGGTGACGCGGCCGAGAAGATGGCGATCGCCAGCGGCGACTTCATCCGCCTGGGCTTCGAGCAGGACGTCCAGATCTGGAAGAACAAGACCCGGATCGACAACCCGCTGCTGTGCGAGGAGGACGGCCCGGTCTACCAGCTGCGCCGCTGGTACGAGCAGTTCTACGTGGACGTCGCCGACGTCACCCCGGAGATGACCGAGCGGTTCGAGTACGAGCTCGACACCACCCGGCCCAACGAGGCGTGGCGCAAGGAGGTCGAGGAGAACCTCGCCCGGCGCGCCGCGGCGACCACGCAGCCGGCCTGATGGCGGTCCGCCCCGACAACCGGCTGCTCGACGCCCCCATGCGGGACGTCGTGTGCCGGCGGTGCTCCGCCCGGGTGCAGGTGCGCAAGAGCAGCTGGCAGCAGACCAGCGTCCAGTGGGACACCGCCGCCATGGCCGCCTGCGAGGAGCGGCGCACCGCCGCGCGGCGGTCGGACGGCCCCAACGGCGAGTTCTTCATCGCCTGCGCCTCGCTGCAGGAGTCGATCCGGGACGCCGCCCTGGGCGGCATCGTCCCGGTGCCCGACGACGGCTACTGAGCCGACGCAACACCCCTCCCGCGCGGGAGAGCCCCGTGCTCTTCCGCGCGGGAGCCTGCCCGCACCCTGGAGGACCGCATGATCGACAGCTCCCAGTACGGCCCGTGGGCCGTCATCGCCGGCGGGTCGGAGGGCGTCGGCTCGGCGTTCGCCACCCAGCTCGCCGACGCCGGCATCAACCTGGTGCTCATCGCCCGCAAGCCCGGCCCGCTCGCCGAGACCGCCGCCGCGGTCAAGGAGCGCGGCGTCGAGGTGCGCACGCTCGAGCTCGACCTGCTCGACCCCGGCGCGCTGGCCGCCGTCCGCGAGGTGACCGACGGGCTCGAGGTGGGGCTGCTCATCTTCAACGCCGGCGCCAACAGCTACGGCCACGAGTTCGTCACCTCCGACCTGCAGCGCGTGCAGGGCGTCATCGACCTCAACATCACGTCGCAGCTGGCGATGGCGCACCACTTCGGCGCGCGCATGAAGGAGCGCGGCCGCGGCGGCATCGTCCTGGTCGGCTCGCTGGCCGGGTACATGGGCCAGGCCGACATGAGCATCTACTGCGCGGTCAAGGCGTTCAGCCGGGTGTTCGCCGAGGGCCTGTGGCTGGAGCTGCGCGAGTACGGCGTGCACGTGCTCGAGCTGGTGCTCGGCGTGACCCGCACCCCGGCGATGGAGCGGGCCGGCCTGGACTTCTCGCTGCCGGGCCTCAACGTCGCCGAGCCCGAGGACGTCGCCCGGGAGGGCCTCGAGCACCTCGCCGACGGCCCGGTGTGGATCGCCGGCGGCAACGCCCGCACCGCCGAGAAGCGCAGCGGCATGGACCGCGCCGGCATGGTGCTCGGTGCCCACGAGATGTCGCGCAAGCTCATGGGGCGCTGAGCTCCACCGGTGGACGGCCCCGGACCCCCGCGCGGGGTCCGGGGCCGTCCGCCGTCGGTCAGTGCGCGGGGCCGCCGGCCATGTCCAGGGCGGCGAGGTGGCCGAACACCATGCAGGCGCCGATCGGGTTGCCGCCGGCCGGATAGGTGGTGCCGCTGACGGCGGCCATCGTGTTGCCGGCGGCGTACAGCCCGGGGATCACCGCGCCCGACCGGTCCAGCACGCGGGCGCGCGCGTCGGTGCGCAGCCCGCCCTTGGTGCCGAGGTCGGAGACCCCGAAGGCGACCGCGGAGAACGGCGGCCGCTCGATCGGCACCAGCGGCGAGCCGCCGCCGGCGAACGAGCGGTCGTAGGGCTCGTCGCCCCGGCCGAGGTCGGGGTCGGCCCCCGCGGCGGCGGCCCGGTTGAACCGCTCGACGGTGGCGACCAGGGCACCGGGCGGGACGCCGATCAGCGCGGCCAGCTCCTCGAGCGTGCCGGCGGTGTGGCGCAGGCCCGCGGCGGTCTGCTCCGCGACCGGCGCCATCGGCACGCTGGTCACCCGCACCGGCGGGGCGCCGCCGTCCCGGTCGTCGAAGACCAGCCAGTACGGCAGCGTGACCCGGCCCTCGTCGACGGCGCGCAGCACCTCCCGGCCGATCCGGTCGTAGGGCGCCGACTCGTTGGTGAACCGCTCCCCCGCGTCGTCGACGAGCACGCCGCCGGTGAACCACAGCGAGAAGGTCGAGCTGCCGTCGGGATGGGTGACCCCCGGCGACCACCAGGCCTGGTCCACGAGGTCGACGTCGGCACCGATGGCGAGCGCCGCCTCCAGGGCCGCACCGGTGTTGCCCGGCGCGCCCATGGTGTCGCGGACCGAGCCCGGGACGCCGTACCGGGCGCGGAGCCCGGCGTTCCGCTCGAACCCGCCGGCGGCGAGCAGGACGCCGCGCCGCGCCCGGACGGCGCGGACGCCGTCCGGCGTGCGCACGCGGGCACCGACCACCCGGTCGCCGTCGCGCACCAGGCCGGTGAGCGCGGCCGAGCGGCGCAGGTCGGCACCCGCGGCGTCCAGGGCCAGCAGCAGCCGGCCGATCAGGGCCTGCCCGCCGGTCAGCTCCGCCGGCAGCGGTGCGCCGGCGCGCTCGACGGCCAGCGGCGGGCGCAGGTGCGCCCGCCGCTCCCCCAGCGCGGCGGCCGGCAGCGGTGCGGGCACGATGTGCCGGCCCTGCGCCCGGGCGCCGGGGGCGGCGCCGAAGTAGTCGGGCCACGGCAGGACGGCGAAGGCCAGCGCCGGGTCCCGTTCGAGGTACTCGACCAGCGGGGCGCCCCCGCGGACGAACGCCTCCTGCAGCTCCCGCGGCGTGCGGTCGCCCACCACCGCGGCGAAGTAGGTGAGCGCGTCCTCGACCGTGTCGTCGTCACCCGCCCGGCGCAGCACCGGGTTGCAGGGGAACCACATGCCGCCGCCGGAGTAGGCGGTGGTGCCGCCGAAGCGGTCGGTCGCCTCGACCACCAGCACCGACAGCCCCTCGCGGGCCGCGGTGAGGGCGCCGGTCAGGGCGCCCCCACCGCTGCCCGCGACGAGCACGTCGCACGCGTCGTCCCAGCCGGTCATGCGGTCAGCTGTGCGAGCCGCCGTCGACGCGGAGCTCGACGCCGTTGAGGTAGGCCCCGTCCGCGGATCCCGCGAAGGCGATCGCCGCCGCGAGGTCCTCGGGCCGGCCGGGCTCGCCCCACAGCGGGTACGTGCGCCGGTACCAGCTGGTGTCGATGCCGGCGTAGGTGTCCTTGTTCTGCATCAGCGGGGTGGCCACCCCGCCGGGCGACACCGGCACCACCCGGATCCGCCGCGGCGCGAGCTCGGCGGCCAGGCTGACGCAGAACGACAGCAGCGCCCCCTTGGACGCGGCGTAGCCGGTCATCCCCGGATGCGCCTTGGTGGCCGCCGTCGACGTGATGGTGACGATGACGCCCGTGCCGTCGGGGATCACCGGCAGCAGCTCCCGGCACAGCACCACCGGCGCGAGCAGGTTGGTGGCCAGCAGCGCCGACCAGTCGGCGAGGTCCAGCGACGTCATCGGCGTCGTCCGGATGGTGCCGGCCCCGTTGACCAGGACGTCGACCGTCCCGCCGAGGGCCTCGACGGCCGCGGCCGCCGCACCGGCGGCGCCCGCCTCGGTGCCGAGGTCCTGCTCGTGCGGCAGGAACCGCCCGGCGTCCTCGACCAGCTCGGCGGTCTCCTCCAGGCCCGGCCCGCTCCGGTCGACGGCGAACACCGTCGCGCCCTCGGCGACCAGCCGGACCGCGGTGGCCCGGCCGATCCCCGAGCCGGCGCCGGTGAGGACGACCCGCTTGCCCTCGTAGCGGTTCACGAGGCGACCGCGCGCCCGGCCCGGCGGCCGAAGAAGGTGCCGTCACCCAGCGAGGTGCCGCTGATGTAGCCCTCGCCGTGGATGCCGGCACTGGCCCGCCCCGCGGCGAACAGCCCGGGGATCCGGGCACCGGAGACGTCGAGCACCGCACCGTCCACCGTGGTGTGCAGCCCGCCGAGGGTGAACCCGTTGACCCCGGTGCCCTGCCCCTTCTTGACGCTGCCGTCGCCGGCGAACCCCAGCCGCGGGTCGAGCGCCGCGAACGGCGGCTCCAGCGGCCGCAGCCACCGGGCGTTCTTGTGGAAGTACGGGTCCTCGCCCTCGGCGGCGTGCCGGTTGTAGGTGGCCACCGTCGTCTCGAGCGAGCCCGTCGGCAGGCCGAGCTCCTGCTCGAGCTCGGCGAGGGTCTCCGCGGCGTACTGCGGCCGCACCCCCCACCGCTCCATCTCCGGGATCGACTCCCAGCCGGCCTCGTCGACGATCACCCAGTGCGGACCGGGCTGGTGCAGGACGGCCGCGTGGCTGAACAGGCCGGGGTAGACGTCCTCGTTGATGAACCGCTGGCCCAGGCCGTTGACCATCATCCCGTGCACCATGGCGATCGGGAGGGCGGTCATGGCGACCTCCACCGAGGCCATCCGCCGGGTCGCCGCGCCGAGCGCGGCGGCCATGCGGATGCCGCTGCCGTCGTCGAGGCCGTCGCTGACCTTGCCGTGCCCGAGCAGCACCGGGGCGTGCGCGGCCAGCATCTCCTCGTCGTCGACGAACCCGCCGGTGGTGAGGACGACGCCGCGGCGGGCGCGGTAGGTCACCGGCTCGCCGAAGCGGCGGGCGGTCACCCCGACCACCCGGCCGTCCTCGACGACGAGCGAGCCGGCGAGGGTGTCGGTGTCGATCCGGACGCCGGCCTCGCGCACCGCGGCGACCAGCTTCTCCATGATCGTCCAGCCGGCGAAGCCCTCGGTCGCCGGCCGGTGGCCCCGCGGGACCGGCCGCGCGACGGTGTCGTAGGGCCAGGCGTTCTCGCCCAGCCACATCAGCCCGTCGCGGGTCAGCGGCATCCAGGTCGGTGCGTCGAACAGCGACTCGTTGAAGGTGATGCCGAGCTTCTGGAACCACTCGAAGTGCTCGACGCTGCCGTCGCAGTACAGCCGCAGCTTCTCCTCGTCGGCGTGCGGGCCGAGCGCGACGCGGAGGTAGGCGAACATGTTGTCCGCGTCGTCCTCGAAGCCGCAGGCCCGCTGCACCGAGGTGCCGCCGCCCAGGTACAGCTCGCCGCCGGACTGCGCCGACGACCCGCCCGGGCCCGACGCCCGCTCCAGGACGACGACCTCGGCGCCGGCGGCGGCCGCCTCCAGGGCCGCCGCCCCGCCCGCGCAGCCGAGGCCGACGACCAGCACGTCGGTCTCGACGTCGAACTCCCCGATGGCCGAGGCGGCGACCGGGGCGAACGAGCGCGTCACGCGCCGGCGCGCGGCACGAACGCCGCCAGGGGCTCGGCACCGGACCAGTCGTGGCCCCAGTAGCTGTCCGCGGTGATCTCCTCGGCGGTGTAGTGCGACTCGTCCACGAGCATCCCCTCGGTGCCGTACTCGATGTCCCAGCCGCCGGGGGCGCGGACGTAGAAGGACACCATCTTGTCGTTGGTGTGCCGGCCCAGGGTCGACGACAGCGAGAACCCGTGCTCGTGGACGGCGTCCAGCGCCCGGCCGACGGCGTCGAGGCTGTCGACCTCGACCATGATGTGGATGACGCCGGGGGCCTCGCCGTGCGGCGCCGGGGCGACCGCGAGGCTGTGGTGGCGCTTGTTGATGCCCATGAACCGGATGCGGATCGGCGACTTCGGGCCGCCCATGCGCATCGCACCGCGGGGCAGGAAGCCCAGCACCTCGGTGTAGAAGCGGACCGTGGCCTCCTGGTCGGTCGTCGGGAGGACGACGTGGCCCAGGCCCTGCTCCCCGGTCACGAACTTCTGCCCGTGCACGGTCGGGAAGGGGCTGTGGTCGAGGATCGGCCCGAAGAAGACCTCGACGGGCATGCCGGCCGGGTCGTCGAAGGTGATGCCGGCCTCGACGCCGCGGTCGTCGCACTGCTCGGGGGTGAGCTGCTTGACGCCGACGCCCGCGGCCTCGACCGCCGCGGCCACGCGGGCCAGGGCGAACTGGTCGCGGACCTCCCAGCCCACGGCGACGACGCGGTCGACGTCGGCCGGGCGGACGATGATCCGGGCCCGCCGCTCGTCCATCCGCAGGTAGAGGGCGTCGGGGTTGGGACCGGTGCCGACGCCGAAGCCGAGGGCCTCGACGGTGAGCTCGCGCCACCGGTCGATGTCGGTGGTCTGGACCTCGACGTAGCCGAGGCCGCGGAGTTCGGTGGTCATCCTCTGTCCAATCTCGTGGTCGGGGGGCGTCGGGACGGGCGTCAGATCATGACGAGCAGCGAGGCGGGCGGTTCGACGTCGAGCTCGCTCAGCGCCGAGGCGTGGTAGACCGTGCCGGGCGAGTGGATGGCGTGCACCAGGCCCATGTGCGCGTCCCGCCAGAACCGCTGCAGAGGGTTGTCCATCCGCAGCCCGTTGCCGCCCGAGCGGGCGAGGATCTCGTCGACGGCGCGCACCGCGCGCCAGGCGGCCTGGGTCTGGGTGCGCCGGCCGACGGCCCGCTCGGTGAGGGTGAACTCGTGCCCGGCGGCGGCGAGGTCGTACATCCGGGTGATGTTGTCCAGCAGCGCGGCGCGGGAGGCGGCGATCTCGCCGGCGGCCTCGCTGATCGCGTAGAGGGCGTACGGGTCGTCCTTGATCTTCGTGCCGGTCACCTGGACGCGGGTGCGCTGGTAGGCCATGTGGTGGGCCAGCGCCCCCTCGGCGATGCCGATGACCGCCGAGGTGATGCCCAGTGGGAAGGCCGCGGAGAACGGCACGTGGTAGATCGGGTTGGTCAGCCCGGCCCGCTTGTAGGCCGAGCCGTCGATGACGTCGGCGAAGGGGATCACCCGGTACTCGGGGATGAAGGCGTCCTGGACGACGATGTCCTTGGAGCCGGTGCCCCGGAGGCCCACGACGTCCCAGCTGTCCTCGACGATGGTGTAGTCCGACCGCGGCAGGATCACGTGGTAGCTCTGCGGCGGCATGAGCATCTGGCCCTGCTCGTCGCCGAGGAAGCCGCCCAGGAAGATCCAGTCGCAGTGGTCGGTGCCGGAGGAGAACTGCCACCGGCCGTTGAAGATCCAGCCGCCGTCGACCGGGCGCAGGATGCCCATCGGTGCGTACGGCGAGGCGATCCAGGTGTCCTGGTCCTCGCCCCAGATCTCCTCCTGCACGCGGGGGTCGGCCATCGCCATCTCCCACGGGTGGATGCCGACGATGCCGGCGACCCATCCGCTGGAGCCGTCGAGGGCCGCGGTGGCCATGACCACCTCGGCGAAGTCGCGGGGGTGCGTCTCGAGGCCACCGTGGGTGGCCGGCTGCAGCATCCGGATCACGCCGGACTCGCGCAGCGCCTTGGCGGCGTCGTCGCTGAGCTTGCCGAGCTTCTCGTTGGTCGGGCCCTGGGCGGCGATCGCCTCGGCCTGCTCCTGGATGCGGTCGAGGACGGGGTTGGACGACATGTCAGACCTCAGTTCTTCCCCGCGGCCAGTGCCACGGCGATGTCGATGAGCTGGTCCTCCTGGCCGCCGACGAGCTTGCGTCGCCCGGCCTCGATGAGGATCTCCGCGCCGGAGACGCCGTAGCGCTGGGCCTGGCGGTCGGCGTGCTTGAGGAAGGAGGAGTAGACCCCGGCGTAGCCCATGGTCAGCGAGAGCCGGTCGAGCAGGCACTCCCCGTCCATCACCGGGCGGACGACGTCCTCGGCGGCATCGATGATCTTCAGCGTGTCGACGCCGGTGCGGATGCCGAGCTTCTCGGCGACCGCCACGAAGGCCTCGACCGGGGTGTTGCCCGCCCCGGCGCCGAAGCGCCGGGTGGATCCGTCGATCTGCTGGGCCCCGGCCCGCACCGCGAGCACGGAGTTGGCCACCCCCAGACCGAGGTTCTCGTGGCCGTGGAAGCCGACCTGCGCGTCGTCCCCGAGCTCGGCGACGAGCGCGGCGATGCGGTCGCTGGTCTGCTCCATGATCAGCGCGCCCGCCGAGTCCACGACGTAGACGCACTGGCAGCCGGCGTCGGCCATCATCCGCGCCTGCGCCGCCAGCACCTCCGGCGGCTGGCTGTGGCTCATCATCAGGAAGCCCACGGTCTCCAGGCCCAGCTCCCGGGCCAGCCCGAAGTGCTGGACGGAGATGTCGGCCTCGGTGCAGTGCGTGGCGATCCGGCAGATCGACGCGCCGTTGCCGGCGGCCTCGCGGATGTCGTCCTGGACGCCGAGCCCCGGCAGCATGAGGAAGGCGATCCGCGCCCGCCGCGCGGTCTTCACCGCGGCCTTGATCAGCTCCTGCTCGGGGGTGTGGCTGAAGCCGTAGTTGAACGAGGAGCCGCCCAGGCCGTCGCCGTGGGTCACCTCGATGACCGGGACGCCGGCGTCGTCGAGGGCGGCGACGATCGACTCGACGTGCTCGACGGTGAACTGGTGCCGCTTGGCGTGCGAGCCGTCGCGCAGCGAGGAGTCGGTGATGCGGATGTCGAGGTCGGCGCTGTAGGGCTGGGCCGAGCTCATCGGGTCGGAGGCGGTCATCGCGGGTCCTTCTCTCCTGGACGCCGGCGCTACAGCGCCGGCTCGGGGACGCGCCCGGCCAGCAGCCGCGTGGCGAAGCCCTCGCCCACGGCCGTCGCGGCGGCGGTCATGATGTCGAGGTTGCCGCTGTAGGGCGGCAGGAAGTCGCCGGCGCCCTCGACCTCGATGAACACCGCGACGCGGGCCATCCCGCCGCTCATCGGGGTCGGGTCGTCGAACTGGGGCTCGGTCCGCAGCCGGTAGCCGGGCACGTAGCCGGCGACGTCGGCGGCCATCCGCTGGACCGAGTCGGCGATCGCGTCGCGGTCGGCGTCGAGCGGGATGGCGCAGAAGACGGTGTCCTGCATGAGCATCGGCGGCTCGGCCGGGTTGAGGATGATGATCGCCTTGCCGCGGGCGGCGCCGCCGATCACCTCGATGCCGCGCGAGGTGGCCTTGGTGAACTCGTCGATGTTGGCGCGGGTGCCCGGGCCGGCCGACGGCGAGGCGACGCTGGCCACGATCTCGGCGTAGGGGACCTCGCAGACGCGGGAGACCGCGGCGACGATCGGGATCGTGGCCTGGCCGCCGCAGGTGATCAGGCTGACGTTCGGGGCGTCGAGGTGGGCGCCGAGGTTGACCGCCGGCACCACCGCCGGGCCGATGCCGGCCGGGGTGAGGTCGACGGCCTGGATGCCGAGCTCTGCGTAGCGGGGGGCGTTGGCGCGGTGCACGTAGGCGCTGGTGGCCTCGAAGACCAGGTCGGGCCGCTCGTCCTGGGCCAGCAGCCAGTCCACGCCGTCGGCGGAGGCGACCAGCCCGTGGTCGGCGGCGCGGGCCAGGCCCTCGCTCGCCGGGTCGACGCCGACCATCCAGCGCGGCTCGATGACCTCCGAGCGCAGCAGCTTGTACATCAGGTCGGTGCCGATGTTGCCGGAGCCGACGATGGCGGCGGTCGCCCGGCCGGTGGTGGTGGTCACGAGGCGGAACCCCCAGAGGAGGAGAAGGACGGGGACGAGGAGCCGACCGCCTCGCGACCGGGCACGCCGGCACCCGCGGCCTCCGGCCGGTCGGCGCCTGCCTGGCGGTCGCTGGGGCTGGGCATCCGGGCCTCTCGTCGTGCGTACGGCGGGTGGGACGGGGGAACCGTCGCACCCGCCGGACGCGCCCCGGGGAGTGCTTCCCGGTGAGTGGGAGGGGCCGTCCGGGCGCCCGGATCAGGCCTCGTAGGTGACCGAGAACCGGTCGCTGACCGGGAGCGCCTGGCAGGCCAGGACCAGGCCGTCGGCGAGGTCGGTGGCGTCCAGGACCTCGTTGTGCTCCATGGTCACCTCGCCCTCGAGGACGACGCAGGCGCACGCGCTGCAGGAGCCCTCGCGGCAGGAGAACGGCGCGTCGAGGCCGGCCGCCCGCAGCGCGTCGAGCAGCTTCTGCGTCCGCGGCCAGGGCACGGTGCGCCGCTCGCCGTCCAGCTCGACCTCGACCTCGGCCGGGGGCGACCCGTCCTCGCCGAGCGCCTCGGCGACCACCTCGACCTCGACGACCTCGGCGAAGGGGTCGCTGGTGAGCGAGGTGAACCGCTCGACGTGCAGGTGGTCGCGCGGGACCCCGGCCTCGGCCAGCGTGGTCTGGACGAGGTCCATGAACGGGCCGGGCCCGCAGACGAACACCTGGCGGTCCAGGCACGGGGCGGCCAGCGCCCGGAGGGCCGCGGCCGTCGGCAGGCCCTGCACCGACTCCAGCCAGTGCAGGACGACCAGCCGGTCGGGGTGCTCCTTGGTGAGGGTGAGCAGCTCGTCGCGGAAGATGACCGACGACTCGTCGCGGTTGGCGTAGATCAGCGTCACCCGGCCGGTGCCGGCCGCCAGCACCGACTTGAGGATCGACATCACCGGGGTGATGCCGCTGCCGCCGGCGGCGAGCAGGACGTCGTCGTCCAGCGACCGGGGGGTGAACGTCCCCGCCGGCCGCAGCACGTCGAGGGTGGCCCCCTCGGTGACGTTGTCGCACAGCCAGTTGGAGCCGTAGCCCCCGGCGGTGCGCTTGACGGTGACCTTCAGCCGCTCCTCGAGGTGCGGCGAGCTGGCCAGCGAGTAGCAGCGCGCCGCACCTCCCGGACGGTCGGTGGGGACCCGGACGGTGAGGAACTGCCCCGGCCGGTAGCGGAAGGCGCTCGGGTCGACCGGTTCGAGCACCAGCGAGTGCGCGTCGGCGGTCTCCCGGACCACCTCGACGACCCGGACCTGCTGGGGACCCGGCTGGGACATGGGTGGAGCTCCTGTGCGGTCAGGCCGAGGGGGCGAGGGCGGTGCGGGCCGTCCTCGCCTGCTCGGCGGCGTGCCGGGCGGCGATGTAGCCGAAGACGATCGAGGGGCCGATGGTCGCGCCGGGACCGGCGTACTCGTTGCCCATGACCGAGGCCGAGGTGTTGCCGGTGGCGTACAGCCCGGGGATGGCGCTGCCGTCGGCCCGCAGCACCCGGCTGGCCTCGTCGCAGACGAGACCGCCCTTGGTGCCGAGGTCGCCGGCCTCGATGCGGAAGGCGTAGTAGGGCGCCTTGTCGATGACGTCGAGGTTGGGGTTCTGCAGCGTCGGGTCGCCGTAGTACCGGTCGTAGGCGGAGTCGCCCCGGCCGAAGTCGGCGTCCTTCCCTGCGCGGGCGAACCCGTTGAACCGCTCGACCGTCGCGGTCAGCGCGTCGGCGGGGACGCCGATCCGGCCCGCCAGCTCCCCGAGGGTGTCGGCGCGGAAGGCGATGCCCTGCTCGTAGAACTCCTTGGGGATCGGCATCCCCGGGAGGATCTGGGCGAACGGGTACCGCGACCGGGCCTTGGCGTCCATGACGAACCAGGCCGGCACGTGCCCGCCGGCCAGCTGGTCGTGCACGAAGTTGACGTAGGGCGCCGACTCGTTGGTGAACCGCCGGCCGTCGGCACCGACGATCACCGACGGCGGGATGCACCGCTCGGAGACCAGCGGGATGACCGCGCCGAGCGGGTGGCGGACCGAGGGCATCCACCAGGCGTCGTCCATGAGGTCGACGGCGGCGCCCAGCTGCTGGCCCATGCGGATGCCGTCGCCGACGTTCTCGCGGGCCCCGGCGCTGAAGTCGGCCTGCCCGCCCTCGGGCAGGTACCGGGCGCGCATCTCCGGGTCGTGGTCGAAGCCGCCGGTGGCCAGCAGGACGCCGAGCCGCGCGCCGACCCGCACCGGGGTGCCGGCGCGGTCGACCTCGACGCCGCGGACCGCGCCCGCGGCGTCGGTGACCAGCCGGGTCACCGGGCTTTTCAGCCACAGCGGGATGCCGGCGTCCTTGAGGGCCATCCGCATCCGGGCGACCAGCGCGCGCCCGCCGGTGGCCATGTGCCGCCGCCGGACGACGTTGGACGACACCCGCCAGGCCGCGATCACCGAGGCCCACCGGCCGCGCCACGTCCGCTTGACCATCGCGAGGTCGTGGTAGTCCTTCGCGGTCACCCACAGACCCAGCGGGCCCTTCATGCTGTTGGGCCGCTGGTACTTCTCGTCGTCGCCGAGCTTGCGGGTGTCGAACGGCTTGGCCTCGATCGACCGGCCCAGCGGGCGGCCGCCCTCGAGCTCGGGGTGGTAGTCGGCGTAGCCCTTGGTCCAGCTGAACCGCATCCACCGGCTGCGGCACAGCAGCTCCATGGCCGGCTCGCCGTTGTCGACGAAGGCGTCCAGCCGCGCGGCCGGCACCCGGCCCTCGGTGAGCAGGTCGAGGT
Source organism: Blastococcus sp. SYSU D00820 (assembly GCF_054050695.1). Taxonomy (NCBI): domain Bacteria; kingdom Bacillati; phylum Actinomycetota; class Actinomycetes; order Geodermatophilales; family Geodermatophilaceae; genus Blastococcus; species Blastococcus sp. SYSU D00820. Next base: position 5,366 of record NZ_JBJGZW010000004.1, on the reverse strand, counting down.
AGCGGCGGATGGACTCGCGGCTGTCGTCGTGGCCCTCGGCGCGCAGGGTCGGGTTGTTGGGGATCCAGATGCCGCCGCCGGAGATCGCGGTGCTGCCCCCGAACTTCTTGCCCTTCTCGACGACGAGCACCGACAGGCCGGCGTCGGCGGCGGTGAGCGCGGCGGCCATGCCGCCGCCCCCCGAGCCGACGACGACGAAGTCGTACTCCTCGTCCCAGGACTGCTCGGCGGCGGTCACGCGGTGGCCCCGGTGGTGGCCCCGTCGGTGGCCCCCTCGGTGTCCTCGCGGGTGAGGAAGGCCAGGACCGCGGACTCCCAGGCCTCCTTGGCCTCGATCATCGCCCAGTGCCCGCAGTTGGGGAACACGTGCAGCTCGACGTCGGGGATGGTGCGCATCGGCAGCAGCGCCATGTCCACCGGGGAGACGCGGTCGTCGCGGCCCCAGGTGATCAGCGTGCGGGCCTTGATCTTGTGCAGCATCGCCCAGTACGGCGGGGCGTCCGAGGCCGCGGCGGCCCGGAAGGAGGCGGTCATCGCGGCCCGGCTGTACATGCGGCGGGCCGCGGCCAGCGTCTCGGGGTCGGTGGCCTGGGTCCACCGCTCCTCGATGAGCTCCTCGGTGACCAGCCGGCGGTCGTAGACCATGGAGTGCAGCCAGGCGACCAGCCGCTCGCGGGTGGGGTCGTCGGTGAACTGCATGAGCAGCTCGATCCCCTCCCCCGGGCTGGGCGAGAAGACGTTCCGGCCGATGCCGCCGATGGTGACCAGCCGGCGGATCCGGTCGGGCGCGGCGATCGCCACGTTGGCCGCCACGATGCCGCCCATGGAGTTGCCGATGACGTCGACCCGCTCGAGGCCCAGGCCGTCGAGGAAGCGCGTCACCGAGGCCGGCGCGGCCTGCATCGGGTGGGCCTCGGTCGGGTCGGAGACGCCGAAGCCGGGGAACTCCAGCACCAGGCAGCGGAAGTGCTCGGCGAACCGGGCGAGGTTGCCCCGGTAGTTGCGCCACCCGGTCACGCCGGGGCCGGAGCCGTGCAGCATCAGCAGCGGGGGGCCCTCGCCGGCCTCGTGGTAGCGCAGCACCCCCTGCTCGGTCGGCAGCTCCCGCAGCGTGGACTCGTAGGTCAGGTCGCTCATCGCGTGCATCTCTCCCAGCGCGGAGGGGGTGGTGGACGGCGGATCGGGATCGCGCGGGCGCGCGGGACGGGCGGCGCCCGACGGCGCCGGGGCACCGTAGGCAGCGGGGGTCGGGCCGCCGGAGGCGGCGTCCCGGACAGCGGGACGAGGTGCAGCGGGCGCCCGGTCCCGGACGCCGGCGCCGCGTCCGCGCCCGGCCGTGCCGGTGACCGGGAGTGCGCGACGGCCGGCGACCGCCGGCGCTCCTACCGTCCGGCCATGACCATGACCCAGCCGCTGACCGGGCAGCCGGCCCCGCCGACGCCGGCCGAGATGCGCGCCGCGATCGGCGCCTTCGCCAGCGGGGTGACCGTGGTGACCGGCACCGACGGCGGCGAGCCGCTCGGCTTCGCCTGCCAGTCGTTCGCGTCGGTGTCCCTCGACCCGCCGCTGGTGCTGTTCTGCGCCGACCACCGGGGCCGGGCCTGGCCGCGGATCCGCCGGTCGGGGCGGTTCTGCGTCAACGTGCTGGCCGAGGACCAGATCGACGTCTGCAACCGGTTCGGCTCGTCCCGCGGGCTGAAGTACGAGGGGCTGGCCCACGGACGCTCGGCCTGGGGCGTCCCGGTCCTGGACGACGTGCTGCTGCGGGTGCACGCCGAGGTGGCGGCGGTGCACGTCGCCGGCGACCACGACGTCGTCATCGGCCGGGTGCTGGAGCTGGAGACCGTCGCCGACCGGCGTCCCATGGTGTTCTTCCGCGGCCGGTTCGGCGTCGACCCCGAGCCGGCCGCGCCGGCTCCGGACCCGTGGGCCCGGGGCGACCGCTGGGGGTGAGCCCCCCAGCGGCCGCCGGCCGGCGTCGGGTCAGAGCCAGCCGCCGTCCTGCCCCACGGCCATGAGCCGGTTCAGCGTCTGCGGCGACCACGTCGGGTCGGCGGCGGCCGCCGGGGCGGCCGGGCCGGTGCGCACCCGCCGGGGCGCCTCGAGGTTGGGGTGCAGGGTCAGCGAGACCTGGCGGGCCGCGTCGACCACGAGCGGGGCCACCTTCTCCAGCTGCATGGTGATGTCGCCGACCAGGGAGATGCTGGCCAGCGGGCCCTCCGGGCCGCGGATCGCGGCGGCGACGCAGGCGATCTGCGCGACGCACTCGCCCCGCTCGAAGGCCAGGCCGCGGCGCTGGCGGATGCGGTTGAGCTCCTGGTGCAGCGTGTTCAGGTCGGCGATGGTGCGGCTGGTCATCCGGCCGATGGCCCGGCCGACCTGGACGTCGACCTGCTCCGGCGGCAGCCAGGCCAGCATCGCCTTGCCGAGCGCCGTGGAGTGCGCGGGGGCCCGGCCGCCGACCCGGGAGGGCACCGCCGCGGCGAAGCGGCCGCCGACCTTGTCGAGGTAGTAGACCTCCGCCCCGTCGAGGACGGCGAGGTGCACGACCATCCCGGTCTTGATCTGCAGCTCGTGCAGCAGCGGGGCCGCGGCCACCCGGATCTCCTCGTAGCCGCCGTCCCGGCCGCCCAGGCCCAGCGCCCGCTGGCCGAGCCGGTAGCCGAAGGGCGTGTGCTCCAGCCAGTTCAGCCGCACCAGCTGGTCGAGGATGCGGTGCGCGGTGGACCGGGGCAGGTGGGTGCGGCGGGCGACGTCCTCGAGGGTCAGCCGGGTCGACCGGCCGTCGAAGGCATCGAGGATGAGCGTCATCCGCTCGACCATCGAGGGCGGCAGCTCGGGCCGCTCGCGGCGGTCGGCGGACGCGGTCTCGGGGGCGACGGTGAGTACGGACATTGGACTCCGTCCCGGACAGAACTGCAATGAATTCTTGTTCGAGTGCGACGGTACCAGCGACCTGCGTCACACGGAACCACCGTCCGTGTGCACCCGCTGCCGCGTCGTGTCGCCCTCCCGGTCATCGGGAGGAGTTCGCGACCGCTCCCGCCGCTGGGCTAGCAACGTCCCCGGACGGCGCCGGAGCCCGGCGCCGACACCGTCGAGGAGGACGCGTGCAGATCGGGATCGTCAGCCCGGTCGTCGTGGCGCTCCCGGGCAGCTTCTCGCCCTGGGAACGCTCCGCCGGCATCGAGGAGCTGGGGCAGGTGGCCGAGGTGGCCGACCGGCTCGGCTTCGCCCACCTGACCTGCAGCGAGCACGTGGCGGTGCCGGTGCCGGTCGCCGAGCAGCGCGGCGGCACCTACTGGGATCCGCTGGCCACCTTCGGCTACCTGGCCGCGCGCACCACGCGGCTGCGCTTCGTGACCCAGGTGCTGGTGCTCGGCTACCACCATCCGCTGGCGATCGCCAAGCGCTACGGCACCCTCGACCGGATCAGCGGAGGCCGGCTGACCCTGGGGCTGGGGGTGGGCACGCTCGAGGAGGAGTTCGCGCTCCTGGACGCGCCGTTCCGCGACCGCGGTGCCCGGGCCGACGACGCGCTGGCCGCCCTGCGCGCCTCGCTCGGGCAGCGCGAGCCGGCCTGGTCCGGGCCGTTCTACGAGTACTCCGGCTTCGTCGTCGAGCCGCACGCCGTGCAACCCCGGGTGCCGCTGTGGATCGGCGGGCGGACCCGCCGCTCGCTGCGCCGGGCGACCACGCTGGCCGACGGCTGGGTGCCCTTCGGCCTGTCCTTCGCCGAGATGGCTGCGATGCTCGCCGACGCCGACGTGCCCGAGGGCTTCGAGGTGGTGCTCTCCGCCGGCCGCCCCCTCGACCCCGCCGGCGACCCCGAGGCCGCAGCGACCGCGCTGCGGCGGGCCCGCGACGCCGGCGCGACGACGGTCAACGCCCACCTCGCCGCCGAGTCGGTGACGCACTACTGCGAGCAGCTGGCCGCGCTGGCCGAGCTGGGCGACCGCGTGCGGACGGGCGCGGCGTGAGCGGCCGGATGGCCGGCCGGGTCGCCGTCGTGACCGGCGGCGGAGCCGGGATCGGCCGCGGGGTGGTGCGCCGGTTCGGCGCCGAGGGCGCGCGGGTGCTGGTCGCCGAGCTCGACCCGGTCACCGGGCAGGCCGCGGCCGACGAGCTGACCGCCGCCGGCGCCGACGCCCGGTTCCTGCCGGTCGACGTCTCCGACCGGGAGCAGGTCGAGGGGATGGTCGCCGCGGCCGTGGACACCTGGGACCGGATCGACGTGCTGGTCAACAACGCCTGGGGCGCGGGCACCGTCGGCCGCGTGGAGCGCAAGACCGACGAGCAGCTCGACCGCGGGCTGCGCACCGGCTTCTACGGGCCGTTCTGGGCCATGCGGGCGGCGTTCCCGCACATGGCCGCCACCGGCTGGGGCCGGGTGGTGAACATGTGCTCGCTCAACGGCGTCAACGCGCACATGGGCACGCTGGAGTACAACGCCGCCAAGGAGGCGCTGCGCACGCTGACCCGCACCGCGGCCCGCGAGTGGGCCCCGACCGGCGTCGTGGTCAACGCCGTCTGCCCCGGGGCCCGCAGCGCCGCGTTCGAGCGGATGACGGCCGCCCACCCCCAGCTCACCGCGGCCGCCGAGCAGGCCAACCCGATGGGCCGGATGGGCGACCCCGAGGCCGACATCGCCCCGGTGGTGGTGTTCCTGTCCAGCGAGGACTGCCGCTACCTGACCGGCAACACGCTGTTCGTCGACGGCGGCGCGCACGTCAACGGGGTCTCCTGGGTGCCGGACCTGGACGCGACGGCATGAGCGACGGCACGAGCGACCACCGGGTACTGGCCACCGCCCTCGCGGAGCTGGCCTCGGCGCTGGACCGGCGGGACTGGACGGCGATCGGCGCGGCCTTCGCCCCCGACGCCGTCGGCTACGGCGCGCACGGCCGGGAAGCGATCGTCGCGCGGACCCGCGCCCACCTCGGCGGCTGCGGGCCCTCCCAGCACCTGCTCGGCAACGTCCGCGTGCAGGTCGATGGCGACACCGCCCGCACGCTCACCTACGCCCGCGTGTACCACCAGGGCGCCGGCGCGCAGGCCGGCCGGTTCTTCGAGTGCATGGGCGAGTACGACGACCGCTGGGTGCGCACCGCCGAGGGCTGGCGGCTGACCCGGCGGGTGTTCGACCTGCAGATCGGCCTCGGCGACTTCGCCGTCCTCCAGCCCGGCTGAGCTTCCCCGCCGCATCGGCACAGGTGGCGGCGGGGGGGGGGGGGGGGGGGGGGGGGGGGGGGGGGGGGGGGGGCGCCGCCCCCCCCCGCCCCCATGCCCGCCCCAGCGGTGACGTTTCATCACAGACGTCATCCCGTCTAGCACGCGAGAGCGGTAAGTCATACATCGATTGTATG